>JAFHKH010000579.1 GCA_016937595.1 Pseudomonas cedrina subsp. fulgida
TTTTTTAGTCTGGGGTTGGTCAGCGCCTGAATGTGGTAAAGGGTTTCAAATTCGTCTGCCTCGGCGACATCGTCAAACAAGGCGATGGGCGGAAACTTGGAATTCACCAGGCGATAGGCGTGCACCTGTTCACCAGGCAGGTCAGCCAAATGCGCCAACATCACCATTGCGCTCCACGCAAGACATCGATCCGGCGATAGGTTTCGTAGAGTGAAATCATGTCTCCTTGCGACATCACCTCCAGCGGCGTGCGGCCATTGAAGAAAGCGTTGTCATTCGCCATCGCCGGGAACCCGTAGACGTTCTCGGGGTTATCGAAAACCAGGCGCAGCGCCGCGTGAATATTGAGTACGAAGCTGATGCGCTGCATTTGATCCGAGTCCAGGCTTACGGACCAACCCGCATCACCTTGCTTGGCCCGGGTGAAGGTGCTGCGCGAGATGCGCAGTACACGGCAAGCCTGATCACTCGACGCCTGCCATTTTTCGAGGATGCCCACAGCTGCGCGCAGACCGGTCACGCACTGATCTTTGGTGAAAGCCTGCGTTTGGGAAACGGCTGTCATTAACGGATTCCTCTGCTATGCGTCTGTGGAATCGAATATAGAGCAATCGCATCTATAGATGCAAATCTGGCCCGCTCGAGCCAACAGCGCTTCTTCCGCATGGCCTTTTGCTACTTACGTGCTTTCTATTGATTGAAGTCTTGATTAGATTAGGCGGTATTCAGCTCAAGACAGGGATCGTCATGACTACGCTTTCGCCTATAGGCGCCATCCAGCCACTTATCTTTCGTCCGGCTGAG
>JAFHKH010000058.1 GCA_016937595.1 Pseudomonas cedrina subsp. fulgida
TTCCCGCGCTCTGCGTGGGAATGCAGTCCGGGACGCTCTGCGTCCCAAGGCGTGACGCGGAGCGTCACAAGAGGCATTCCCACGCGAAGCGTGGGAACGATCCCAACGCTCCCTGTGTGTCAGATCTTGAACTGGCGCAACAGCCCATCCAGCTGTTCGCTCAGGCCGCGCAACTGCGCGCTGGCCAGGCTCGACTGCTCCGCCGCCATCGCCGTGCTGTGGGACAAACTGGCGGCCTGGGTCACGTTCTGGTTGATGTCTTCCACCACGTGAGCCTGCTGCAGGGTGGCGCTGGCAATCGAGGCGTTGAGGCCATTGAGATTGCGCAAGGCCTGGCCGATGGCGGTGAGGCTGGCCCCGGCCTGGCCGGCCTGTTCGATGGTCAGTTGCGAGGCGCTGTGGCTGTCGCTGATCACCTTGACCGCCGCTTCGGAGTGGCCTTGCAGGCGCTCGATCATGCCCTGGATCTCGGCGGTGGACTTTTGCGTGCGCTGGGCCAGCAGCCGTACCTCATCGGCCACCACGGCAAAGCCACGGCCTTGTTCCCCGGCGCGTGCCGCTTCAATCGCCGCGTTAAGGGCCAGCAGGT
>JAFHKH010000580.1 GCA_016937595.1 Pseudomonas cedrina subsp. fulgida
AAATGTCGTCGCTGAACAGCGCGATCTGCTCGCAGTCGGGGTCGTTGGCGTGCTCGTCCAGGGAGATGAGGATCGCGTCCACCTCCATATTCTTGAGCTTGTAGAGCAGGTCGAAGTTGGAGCCCAGGATCAGGTCGATGTTAAGTTCGCTGCGCCGCAGCTTCAGGCCCATGATCAACTGCGGCACGGTTTTCACCGTCAGCGAATACAGCGAACCGAGCTTGAAGCGTTCGGCGGAGAAGCCGGCGGCTTCGCGCGTGAGGCGCACGCTGTCGACCACATCGGCCACCAGTTTCTGTGCGCGCTCTTCCAGGACATAGGCGCTTTCCAGCGGCGTGAGGTTGCGCCCTTCGTGCTTGAACAGCGGGCAGCGCAGCGCGTTTTCCAGCGAATGGATGGCGCGGTGCACGCTGACGTTACTGGTCTGCAACTCGGCGGCGGCGCGGGCCAGGTTGCCGGTGCGCATGAATGCCAGGAAGATTTCCAGCTTCTTGAGGGTGAACTCTTCGTCGATCAGCATGGCCGTGGGCTCTTGTTCGAATGCGTGCGATTGTGCCCGTAAAACCCCCGGGCGTCCTCGGAACGTCATAAGCCCCTTGCACTCTTATGCGCGAGGCTGGAGGCTTGCCAGCCAATCCGTATTGCTTGAGAGGAGGGCGATGACAGATGTATCACGGTGAGCGATTCAACGCCTGGAGCCATTTGCTCGGTGCAGTCGCGGCGTGTATTGGCGTCGTGTGGATGTTGGTGGTGGCGAGCCTGGACGGCAGCCCCTGGAAAATCGTCAGCGTGGCGATTTATGGCTTTACCTTGATGGTGCTGTACAGCGCGTCCACCGTTTACCACAGCGTGCGCGGGCGGCGCAAAGCGATCATGCAGAAGGTCGATCACTTTTCGATCTACCTGTTGATCGCCGGCAGCTACACGCCGTTTTGCCTGGTGACGCTGCGCGGGCCTTGGGGCTGGACGCTGTTCGGCATTGTGTGGGGGCTGGCGGTGATCGGCATCCTGCAAGAGATCAAGCCGCGCTCCGAAGCGCGCATCTTGTCGATCGTGATTTATGCCGTGATGGGCTGGATCGTGCTGGTGGCGGTCAAGCCACTGCTCGCCGCACTGGGCACGGCGGGGTTTACCTGGCTGGCGGCGGGCGGGGTGTTGTACACCGTCGGCATTATCTTTTTTGCCTTGGAGGATCGCTTGCGGCATTCCCATGGCATCTGGCACTTGTTCGTGATCGGCGGCAGCCTG
>JAFHKH010000581.1 GCA_016937595.1 Pseudomonas cedrina subsp. fulgida
AGCAAGCCTGCTCCCACAGTGGATCTTCGGTGGGTTTGAATACCTGAACACTTAAAGGAACCCCACAGCATGAGCGACTCCGGCCGCGCCGATGCCCTGTTAGCCGATCTGCCCCGCAACGGCCGTGGCCGGCTCAAAGTCTTCCTCGGCGCCGCGCCGGGCGTGGGCAAGACCTACGCCATGCTCCAGGCCGCCCATGCGCAACTGCGCCAGGGCGTCAAATTGGTGGCCGGCGTGGTCGAAACCCACGGCCGCGCCGAGACCGAAGCCTTGCTCGGCGGCCTGGCGCAGCAACCCTTGCTGCGCAGCGAGTACCGTGGCGTGCTGCTCGAAGAAATGGACCTCGACGCCTGCTCGCCGCCAAGCCCCAGTTGGTGCTGGTCGACGAACTGGCCCACAGCAACGCCCCCGGCAGCCGCCATGAAAAGCGTTGGCAAGACATCCAGGAATTGCTCGCCGCCGGCATCAACGTGTTCACCACGGTTAACGTCCAGCACCTGGAAAGCCTCAATGACCAGGTGCGCGGCATCACCGGCGTGCAGGTGCGTGAAACCTTGCCGGACTGGGTGCTGCAGGAAGCCGACGAACTGCTGCTGATCGACCTGCCGTCCCGCGAGTTGCTCGAGCGCCTGCGCGACGGCAAGGTCTATGTGCCCGAACAGGCCCGCGCGGCCATCGATGCGTTTTTTACCCAGACCAATCTCATGGCCTTGCGCGAGCTGGCGATGCAGACCGCCGCCGCCCACGTCGATGACGATTTGGCCCAGGGTTACCGCCAACTCGGCCAGGCCGCACCGGCGGTGCGCGGTCGCTTGCTGGTCGGCGTGGAGGGCGATGCGCAGGCCGAGCGCCTGGTGCGCCATGCCAGCCGCGTCGCCCAGCGTCGGCATTTACCGTGGAGCCTGGTGCATATCGATAACGGCAGCGCGCGGGATGAGCAGTCGCGATCACGCCTGCAGAACGCCCAGCAATTGGCCGAACGCCTGGGCGGCGAGGTGGTGTTGCTGCGCGCGGGGAGGTGGCCAGACGCTGATCGAGCATGCACGCGAACGCCGCGCAGCCTGCCTGCTGGTGGGGCAGTCGAGGATGGGGTGGCGGCGTCGGCTGTTCGGTGGCGGCCTGGCCGCGCGGTTGCTGCGCAGTGCGCGCGGCCTGGAAATCAACGTCCTCGACAGCGACGACAGCCCCGCAGCGCCCCGCATGCCGCAGGTGCGCGGGCTGGTGTGGTTCGACTATGGGCTGGCGGTGCTGGCGACGGTGATCGCGGCGGCGGTGGCCTGGGCGGTGTCCAGTGTCTTGCCGTTGCCGAATATCTCGCTGGTGTTTCTGGCGGCCGTCTTGCTGGTGGCGGTGCGCAGCAGCCTGGGGCCGTCGCTGGTGTGTGCGGCGCTGTCGTTCATGACGTACGACTTCCTGTTTATCCCGCCGAATTTCTCCTTCTCCATCCAGCGCGAGGAAGATGTACTGACCCTGTTGTTCTTCCTGCTGATGGCGGCATTGACCGGCAACCTCGCCGCCCGCCAGCGTCGCCAGTTGCAGGCGTTGCGCGACACCCAGGAAGAAACCAGCGAACTGCTCGACCTGTCACGCAAACTCACCGCCGCCACGGATCGGCAGGCGGTGGTCAGTGCTGCAGCCCATCACCTGGAAGGCTGGAGCGACCTGGACCTGTGCCTGGTTAATCGCGACAGCCAGGGCAGTTGGATAATCGAGACCGGCGGCCCGCTGACTCTCACCGACGCCGAGCGCGCCGCCGCCGATTGGGCCTGGCAACATGACCAGCCGGCGGCAAGGGTACCGGCACCTTGCCGTTCGGGCGTTGGTGGTGGTGGCCGCTGTCGGGCGAAGAGGGGCCGATGGGCTTGCTCGGTGTCAGCCCCAAACCCGGCCTGGAATTGAGCGGCCAGCGCCGTCGCTTGCTGACCGCCTTGAGCCAACCGCTGGCCCAGGCGCTGGCGCGGGCGCAACTGGCCCAGGAGCTGGAGTCGGCGCGGTTGCACGGCGAAACCGAGCAACTGCGCAGTGCCTTGCTGGCCTCGGTGTCCCACGACTTGCGCACGCCGCTGACTTCCATGCGCGGCAGCATCGACAGCCTGTTGGCGCTCGGTGAGGCCATTCCGCTGGAGGATCGCCGCGAGCTGCTGGAAGGCACCCGCGATGAGGCTGAGCGTCTGGACCGCTATATCCAGAACCTGCTGGACATGACGCGCCTCGGTCACGGTGCGTTGAAACTGGCACGGGATTGGGTCTCGCCAGGCGATATCGTCGGCAGCGCCCTCGGCCGTCTGCGCGCGGTGCTGGCGCCGCTGCGGGTGAGTACCGACGTGCCGCCTGAGTTGCCGTTGTTGTATGTGCATGCCGCGTTGATCGAACAGGCGCTGGTCAATGTGCTGGAAAACGCCGCGCGGTTCTCGCCGTCGCAAGGTCGCCTGCAACTGAGTGCCGGCGTCTCGGACAACCAGTTGTTCTTCGCGGTGGCCGACGAGGGGCCGGGCATTCCCGAGGACGAGCGCGCGAAGATCTTCGATATGTTCTACACCGCCGCGCGGGGCGACCGCGGCGGGCAAGGCACGGGCCTGGGCTTGGCGATCTGCCAGGGCATGGTCGGTGCCCACGGTGGGCATATCCGCGTGGCCGACGGCATTGACGGGCGCGGCACCTGCATCACCTTGTTGCTGCCGTTGCCGACCCAGCCTGGCCTGGAGCGTGACGTGTAGGCGCGAGGGGGCGCCTAGCATCGTTAACGATAAAGATGGCATCCTGAATGTACGCGCTGCCCTTGCGTTTTTCGCGAGCGAGCTCGCTCCTACAATGACGTTGATGGAACACCATGAGCCAGACCGCGACGATTTTGGTCATCGATGAGAACCGCAGATCCGCAAATTCCTGCGCATCAGCCTGGCTTCCCAAGGCTACAAGGTGATTGAAGCCGGCACCGGCAATGAAGGCCTGGCCCAGGCCGCGCTGAGCAAGCCGGACCTGTTGGTGCTCGACCTTGGCCTGCCGGACATGGACGGCCAGCAGGTGCTGCGCGAATTTCGCGAATGGTCGACGGTGCCGGTGCTGGTGCTGTCGGTACGTGCCAGCGAAGAACAAAAGGTCGAGGCCCTCGACGGCGGCGCCAATGACTACGTGACCAAGCCCTTTGGCATCCAGGAATTCCTGGCCCGGGTGCGCGCCTTGCTGCGTCAGGCACCAGCCGGTGAAGCCCAGGCAGCGGCCCTGCGTTTTGGCCCGTTGACGGTAGACCTGGCCTATCGCCGGGTGCTGCTGGACGGTGCCGAAGTGGCGCTGACGCGCAAGGAGTACGCCGTACTCGCCCAACTGGCCCGGCATCCGGGGCGGGTGATCACCAGCAACAATTGCTCAAGGACATCTGGGGGCCGACCCATATCGAGGACAGCCATTATCTGCGCATTGTGGTGGGGCATCTGCGGCAGAAACTGGCGGATGATCCGACGCAGCCGCGGTTTATCGTGACGGAGGCGGGGGTGGGGTATCGGTTGTTGAATACATAGAGTTGCGGCGTCTGGGCGG
>JAFHKH010000582.1 GCA_016937595.1 Pseudomonas cedrina subsp. fulgida
GACACCACCGAGGCTGCATGCGCAGGCGGCGGTGGCGTTGCTTGCAGGACTAAGCCGACGTGCGCAGGCGCGCCATGGCTCACGGTGTCGACGAACTGGCGTCGCGCACGGCGAATCGCGCAGCACGCCTTCGACCTCAAAGACCGAACTTGCGGTACAACGCCTGCGCCGCGTGGTTGTCGGCGAACACCGTGAGTTCCACACGGTGCAGGTTCATCCAATTGTCGGCCACGTCCAGGGCGGCCGTCAGCAGGCGGGAACCGACGCCTTTGCCCTGCCACGCCGTGGCCACGCCCATGCCGAACGAACCCACATGCGCCTGACGCACGCGCAGGTACTGCTCCAGGCCGAGTTGGCCGATCACCTCACCGGCGTGCACCGCCACCAGCTGCAGCCGGCGCTCATTGTCCATTACCAGGCGCTTGCGCCACACCTCGATGGACTGAAAAGGCATTTGCAGCACCTGACGGCACACGGCCGGCTCGTTATACAGGGCAGCGACGCCTTCAAGGTGGGCTTCGGTGAAGCGCTGGATGACGATGGTGGGTTCTGGCGGGTGCATTGTGTTTCGTCCTTTGAAAAACAAGTGGCCTCGCAGTGTATCGGATAGTTTCAGTCTCTGGCTTTGCCTCGTGTACGCGCAGCGCGCTTCTCAAGATTTTGAGCATGGCGCTCTGCCTGTTGCTTTAGGGCCTGGCAATATTCAGGAAGGCAATGCTGGGCATCCGGCGTGACGACTTCGCCTGCGAGACGCCTGGCCATTGCAGCAGATATGCGGTTGCCACGAGGCCTCAAACTGCCTCTGATGACAGCGGCTCTGTCGTTGATCAGCGCGGCATGATTGAGGTTGAGCACCGTGATAGTGACATCCGCCTCGGGTGTGAGCCCGTCAACGGAACCGTCGCTGTTATAGCGAAATTGATTTTCGATATTGTCCATCAGAGGGGATACGAAGGGATTGCAGGCCGGGTCATAGTCTGCCTTTTCCACCGCACCATACCCGCACGCGATCTTGGTCTGACTAGAAGGATGACACGCCACCATGTTGTGATAAGCAATGCTTTCAGCCTCGTGATACTTTTGCGGATACACGTGTTCGATATGGCAACTGAATTGGGTTCCGCCCTTGATTTGGCACTCGGTCGCCGTCGGTAAACGCCGCAAGGTATACGCACATAAATGGTGTTGTTCCTTCAAGAGCGCCTGGCGCACCGCCTCGATTGGAAAGCTGCTGCCCTTGCCGTAGTAAAGATTTTGCGGCGTATCGCGGTTGGCCCTTCGCCATTCAATTAACGCGCGTGGCTCAGCGCCCTTTTTGATCGACCTCACACCTCGCCCTCTTCTATAGACCTCAGAGAGTCAATGCTGGCCTGAGCTTCGAGGACGTCAGGAATTTTCCCGACTTTTTCGCGCAGTTGTGTGAGATTTTCTTGGGCGGAATCAAGATCATCATCGTCAAGGTCACGATAGATTTTTCTGAGCTGCTGGCTGACGTTTCGGTTTTGGGCCAGCCCCCCCATCAGTTCCTCGATAACTTCTCCACTTCGAAGCCCCAGTGAGCGCTCTGGGTGCCCTAGATATTGGCCATCTTTAAGCAACATTATCGACTTAGGGGGTAGCTCACCCAGTATTTGGGGGGAGTGCGTAGTGATGATGAATTGGCATTTGGGGAAGGTTTTTTCCAGGCTGAGTACGACGGTGCGTTGCCAGCCTGGGTGTAAATGGAGATCCAGTTCATCGATCAAAACAATACCGTGCCCTAAAAGCGGATCAGGCAAATCACGGTTCAATAATGTTAGTCGCCGCGCCAAATCACCGACCATTGCCAACAGGCACTTTTCGCCGTCGGAAAGCTGCAAAACATTCAGTTCAAGATTACCTTTAAGGACTGTCATCCTTAACGAGGGGGTACGACGCACTCTGAGATCTTTAAACCCTGTAAACGCTTCAATTGCGCGACGTACAGCGGTTAGTTCAGGTGCACGATAACCCGATTGATCTCGGCTGATTTCATTCTCCAAATCCTCTTGGTTACGAAACCAGCTGAAAAATTTCTTGAAGTCTGCGCCACCTCGCGCCAGTGCGTCCTCGTAACCCGCAGCAACATCATTGTTTGTGTGTTCGCGTATCCGCAAAGGTACGTCCAGCACAGCTCGATGCACATCGTAATAAACAGCTAAAGGGAAAAGCGCAATGTGTTCCACATCTCCCTTTTCGTAACGCTGAATGAATACTGCGGCGTCATCGGTCGCTTCGTTCAGACGTTGGAGATCACTACTACGATTTTTCGGATAGTTTCCCGCCTTGCGATTCAGCGCTATCGCCCAGTCAACATCAAATCCGATGGTTAAATCCATATCTACAGACAGACGCGTATACTCTGCACCTACTCGAATGTCGTCTTTGGATATCGCTCTTGATCTAGAGGCGTGCCCCACAATCCGCGCAGTCAAATTCGAAAGCGTAATAGCCAACGCATCCAGAATCGAAGACTTGCCCACCCCATTGACACCCACCAAAGCGACAGTCTTCCGGCCTTCGAAATCGAGCTCCATCTTCTCGATGCCGCGGAAATTGACGAGGGTAAAACGCTTGATCTGCATGATCGGCTTCCAACGTGCCTGGCCAGGTGAGCCAGTCTTCAAAGTAAGCAGCGATCATAGTAATTATCGACAGTTCTGTCACGACGCCAACTACAGTCTCCATCAACCCCTTGAGGCTACCTGCCAGACCCGTGCGATATCCGCCGCTCGCGCCTGCAACAAGCGTGGCGCCTCGCTGCACGCCTGCTCCAGGCCCATGGGGCCGGACGGCAAGGCGAAGGCGGCATCCACACCCTGGGCATACATCTGCTCGTAGCCATCGCCCAGGGTCCCGGCGATGACGATCACCGGCACGCCGTGCTGCTTTGCGATGCGCGCCACGCCGAATGGGGTTTTGCCGCGCAGGGTCTGGGCGTCGAAGCGGCCTTCGCCGGTGATCACCAGGTCGGCGCCGCGCACGGCTTGCTCCAGGCCGACCAGTTCGGCCACTACCTCCACGCCGGGGCGGAACTGCGC
>JAFHKH010000583.1 GCA_016937595.1 Pseudomonas cedrina subsp. fulgida
CGGGCAAGCCCGCTCCCACATAAAGCGCACTCGCCACAACATATATGTCGTGCATGCTATGGTGCACTCCCCTTCCCGCGCCTGCCCATCACCGTATGATCGTGATTCCTCGCCCCCTGCGCCTGACCTTCTATTCCCTGCTGATCATCGCCGGTGCCGTGTTGGCTGCTGCCTTGGCCACGCGCCATGCCGAACGCCAGGCCCTGGTGGACGATGCCGCCCGCGCCAATCAGCAGCTCGCGCTGTACGCCAACTCGCTGCACACCCTGATCGAACGCTACCGCGCCCTGCCCGCCGTACTGGCGCTGGACTCGACGATGATCAATGCCCTCAAAGGCCCGTTGGATGCGGCCACCCAGGACCTGCTCAACCGCAAGCTGGAACGCATCAACGGCGCGGCACAGTCCTCCACCCTGGAGTTGATGGACCGCACCGGCCTGGCCGTGGCGGCCAGTAACTGGAACTTGCCCAGCAGTTATGTGGGGCACAACTACGCGTTCCGTCCGTATTTCAGCCAGACCTTGAGCCAGGGCACCGGGCGTTTTTATGCGGTAGGCGTGACCACCGGCATTCCGGGGTATTTCCTGTCCAGCGCGGTGGTGGATGAACAGGAGCAGTTCCTCGGCGCCATGGTGGTCAAGCTGGAGTTCCCCGAGCTTGAGCGCGAGTGGGCCCAGGGCAATGACCTGCTGCTGGTCAGCGATGCCCGTGGCATCGTATTTATCGCCAATCAACCCGGCTGGCGTTATCGCAACCTGCGGCCGTTGTCGGCCAGCGACCTCGCCGAACTCAAGGCCACGCGCCAATACGACAAGAAACAGCTGCAGGCGCTGGACACACAGGCGCTGCAACGCTTTGACGAAAACAGCCACCTGATGCGCGTCAACGGCCCGGATGGCAACGCCAATTACATCTGGGAGTCCCTGCCGTTGAAGGCCGAAGGCTGGACCCTGCACCTGCTGCGCAAGCCGCAGTTTGCGTTCGAGGACCAACGCAACGCCGGCCTGGCCGCCGCCGGTTCCTGGCTGGCGCTGGTGTTTCTGGTGCTGTTCCTGAGCCAACGCTGGCGCCTGGCCCGCTTGCGCCAGCGCAGTCGCGAAGAGCTCGAACAACTGGTGCAAGAGCGTACCCAGGCACTGCGCACCGCTCAGGATGGCCTGGTGCAATCGGCCAAATTGGCGGCGCTGGGGCAAATGTCCGCCGCCCTCGCCCACGAAATCAATCAGCCGCTCACGGCTCAGCGCATGCAGTTGGCCACCTTGCGCCTGCTGTTGGATCACGGCCGCGTCGACGACGCCTACAAGGCCATCACGCCCCTGGACGACATGCTCACCCGGATGGCCGCACTCACCGGCCATCTCAAGACCTTCGCGCGCAAAAGCCCGAGTGGCCTGCGCGAGCGCCTGGAC
>JAFHKH010000584.1 GCA_016937595.1 Pseudomonas cedrina subsp. fulgida
CGGCAGGCCGAGTTTGCGGCACATCAGCCAGCCGTACACTTTGACTTGGGCCCAATGCAGTTGCCGATGATTGGCCGGCTGGGCGTCCAGGTCGCCGCGATAGGTTTTCACCTCTTCGAGGCGGTTGGCGTCGGGGTCATAACCGTCCGCCCTGCCCCGTACCGTCAACTGCTGGTATTCGCCTTCCAGCGCGACCTCACTCTGGTAGTGCTGGCTGCGCCGCGAGGCGACGGTGCGGTGGCCGACAATCCCCTCCTGCGCGCTGGGGGACGGGGTAAAGCGCAGGTCCAGGTCGCCGACCTTGGCCGTGAACTCGCACAGCGCGCGCACGGCAACGCTGTAGCTCAAAGGGACTGCGCCCAGCGCACATAGCAGACGGTGACCGGCATCTGGTATTCGCCGCAGAACTCCAGCCAGCGCAGTTGGTTGTCTTGCAGGCGATCGCCAGGGCCCTTGACCTCGATCATGCGGTAGGTCTTTTGCGCCGGCCAGAACTGGATCAGGTCGGGCATGCCGGCGCGGTTGGCGCGGATATCCAGCAGCAGCCGCTCGAACCAATAGTGCAGATGTTCGGCGGGCAGGCAGGCCAATGCCTGATCCAGCAGCTCTTCATTGAGCAGGTTCCAGAACACGAAGGGCGACTGTATCCCCCACTTTTCGTCGTAGCGCCGGCGGATGGTGGCTTTGTAGCGCTCGTCCTGCAACTGCTCGAAACACGCGGCGAACAGCGGCGCGCGGCGCGAGTGGAAGTCTTCGCTGTGCAGGTCCACGGGGCCCCGTTGGAACGGGTGAAAAAACGCCCCCGGCAACGGCGCAAAAATCGCGTCCCAGCACAGCAGGCCGAACAGCGAATTGATCAGGCCGTTTTCCACATAATGCACCGGCGCATCGGGTTCGCTGAGGTGAGCCTGCACGCAGTACTCGACCGACATCAGCGGCTCGGGCAGCGCCAGGTCCAAGTCCAGGCGGGAGATAGGCCGTGGCTTGGCCCGGGGTACCGCCGGCTCGCCCAATTTGCGGCGCAGACGAGGCATTACGCGCAGCAGGTGCTGCTGCTCGGCGGCGCTTTCCGGCGCCTGTTGCGCGGCGTACACCAAGGCCATGGCCTGGGCGTAATCCTCCTGGCGCTCAAGCACGCGGATCAGCCGCGAGCGGGCGCCTGGGTAGGCGCAGTTGCGATAAATCCGTTGCGCCAACGCCAATTCGGCGATGCGCTCGCAGTACTGACCCACCTGGAACAACAGCTTGGCGCGGCGTTTTTCCAGCCAGGGGTTATCAGTACTCAGGGTGGCGACCCGGACCAGCACGTCCTCCAGCGCTTCACCGGTTTCAAAGGCCAACTGGCACTGATGCAGGAACACAAACCCCTGCACGTCCTCACGGCTGCGCAGGCCACGGGACTCTGCGCCGAACTCGACCTTTTCGTAGGTGTAGATGCCAAGGTCAGCCAGCACGAACTCCGACCAGTCCTGGTGCAAGTTGCCGAAGAACATCAGGCGCAGGCGATCACACAGTTCCATCACCGTGAGGCTGTACAGGGTGTCGGCGAGGTCAGGACACCAACTGGCAAAGCTGCGGCTGTCGGTGAATTGCGCCGCCAGGCCTTGCAGCCAATCGGCTTTCTTGCCCTTGGGCTGCTCGATCCAGGGCTTGAACGCGCGAAGAATCTCGCTTTTTTGCAGCACGGCGAACAGCGCTTCAACGTTCAGCAGGCACTGGGCGTCAACCCAACCCAGTGCCAGCAACGGTGCGGCAGCGGCATGGGGGCAGCCGATCTCCTGATAGTTGAGTTTGCCCCCGCGAAAATGCACCCCTTTGCGCATCACCATGCGCACCAACAGGGCCTGTGAGGCTTGGGGCAACCTGTCAAATTGCTGAATGAAATGCGCTTCTTGCGGATCGAGCAGATCCGCATAGCGTTGCCCCAGCCAATGCAGGACCTGGCGGAAGTTATGCAGGTAATAGAGCGGATCTTCGAGGGAATTGGCCATGGCGCGCAGCGATCAAGTACTGGTTATGCATACAGAGTGCCGTTGCCCAGGCCTGGTTGCAATCGGTAATAGATAAATGGCGCCTGCAACTTTTTGCATAAAAGTAATCAGATGGGGAATCAATGGCGTAACATTTGTTCCCCCGCGGCCTCTGGCGTGGGACTTTTCAAGGGTAAGGTAAGGGTGATGAACATGAAGAATCTGGGGCTGCCACTGGTTGCACTCACTTTCCTGCTGTTGGCCGGTTGCGCGACGCAAACCGTAGTGACGCTGCAGAACGGCACACAGTATTTGACCAAGGACACCCCCAAAACCAAAACCGCCGACGGCTTCTACGAATTCACCGACATCGCCGGCAAACGCATCCGCGTCAAGGCCGATGATGTGGCGACTGTTCGCAAGGAAGACTAGACGACACTGACCCATGTGGGAGCGGGCTTGCCCGCGAATGCGGTGGGTCAGTCAGCACATCCGATGCTGATAAACCGCCATTGGCGAGCACGCCCGCTCCCACAGTTTGATTGCATTCCAGCTCAAGCTGATGACCAACCCGTCTTGCGCAATGCCGTCAACAGCGTTTCCCCGTCCAGCCCGGGCACCAGCACGCCCTGATCGGTGAACATGTCCTCCCCCGCCAGAATCGCGTTGATGATCGCCTCTTCCACCGCCTCGGCCGCGGCGCTGAACAGCGGCGAGATATGGTCGTTGTTGACCATCTGCAACGCACTGCTGAACGGCAGGCCCTTGCGCCCATAGTCCGCGGGGGGCAGGTCCTGGTTGCCGGTGGCGAACGCCACGAACAGGTCGCCACTGGAATCCTCCGTGCCGCCGCCGGTACGGGCGATGCCGGCGGCCGTGCTGGCTGATGGCCTTTCGCCCAATTACGGGCGAGTCATGATCCATGTCAACACAACTGCCGAACGGCGCCAAAAAAGCCAGCAGCCATTTGCGAACGAATGCTATTTTTAAGCTCTACGACGCCATGACCATTGACGGTCCTGGCCCCCCTGCCGCGAGCTAAAGGAAGCGCTCAATGAACAAGGTGGGCAACATGAACAAAGTGACGTTCCCCAACGCCTGCCAACTGATGCGCTGGCACTTTCATCCGATGGGCTTCGAGGGCAGCATGGACGCGCCGGGCAGTATGATCGTGCGCCTGTTCGACCGCGCCAGCGGCGAGACCCTGATCGCCATTGCCGGCATCCCCTGTGCCACGGTGATGAATGCGGCCGATGTGGAGCGCATTATCGAGGCGGTGGAGGATGAGCTGGCGTCGTTCGTGCCATCGCAGTCCTTGCGGGCCTGATCACGGCGGGAGCCCCCCACCCAACCTTCGATATAGCGCTGTCGCGAATCAACCTGGAACTCCGTGGCGAGCGGGCTTGCCCTAATGCCGATCAGTTAAGCAAACGCAATGCTCAAAGCAATAAAGATCAACTGTGGGAGCGGGCTTGCCCGCGAAGGCGTCAGTCCAGCAAACATTGATCTTGAGTGGCCCACCGCTATCGCCATGGCATATCGTTAAAAGTATTTTGTCCTACAAAATTTGCGCAAAAACCCTGCAGGCTCTGGGATCTGGCCTAGACTCCTGACCGATGGGTCCCTTCCAAAACAAAAACCCCGCAAAAAAACTAAACTTTTCAACTCGGCCCTAGGTCAAGTTTTAAGGCAAGGCGAGCACTCCGCGAATTCACGCTACATGCCCGTCCATCCAATCTTTTTA
>JAFHKH010000585.1 GCA_016937595.1 Pseudomonas cedrina subsp. fulgida
GGCGCTCAGGCATAGATAGAAAATACGTCCAACTTTTGTGGGGTCAGTTCACTCCGCGTGGGCATGCATCCCGTGACGCTCCGCGTCACCTGCACACATTGAGCTGTACGGCGGGACGCGGAGCGTCCCCGGCGGCATTCCCACGCGGAGCGTGGGAACGATCAACTGACAGTCTTCACGGAAGCAAGCTGCCTCGCCACAGAGCCTTTACAGCAACTTGCGCTGCACCGCCTCATCCAGCGTGCTGCGCGTCAGCGCCTCGACCACGTCCTTCGTATCCGCCTGGAACGGGATGCCCACGATCAGCACCAGCTGCATCCAGGTGCGCACCGATTCGCTCTTTTTGACGCGGCCCAGTTCCTTGCCGTCTTTATCCTTGAACACCGTTTCCAGCGTGAAGATGTTCTTCGCGGTGGTCGGGATGATGAAGAACGTAAAGCCGGTGATGAACGCCGACACCGGGCTGTATTCTTCGTTGTTGTGCAGCGTGGCGTCCACGTAGAGGTCCGAGTCGACTTTGTCGGTGCTCACCCGCGAAAAACGGTTGGACGCACGATACGAATCGGCCACGGCTTTTTCCCACAGCACCACCGGGGCGCCGACTGCGCGTTGCCCGGGCCGCCGTTGACGTGGTTTTGCGCGGTGGTGCGCACGTACACCGTGGGCTTCTGCGCGGGCGCGTTGGCGGTCGGCGGCCAGGTTTGTACGGCCGGCAGTTCGTGCTGCGAGTAAGACACGCAACCGGTCAGCAAGACGGCGGCAAGTACCAGGCTGTGTTTGATCAATCCTTTCATGCAGTGCTCCTTGGGAGTTACGGTTTGGCCAGGTTGGCGGTGGCGGTGTCGAGCAGTTGCCCGACCAGTTTGGTCAGCTGTTGGCCGCCCATCGAAGGCGCCCAATATTGGCCGCTGTACAGGCCCACGTTGTGTTCGAACGTGATCGAGTCCCTGGCCTTGGCCAGTTCCTTGCCGTTGCGGTCGACGATCACCAGGTCGCCGGCCACGTCGAAGCTGTCGACGTAGATCGGGCCGTTGACCCAGATCCAGAGGGTCAGCGTCAGCAGCGCGCCGGGTACGTACGCCGGGTGCGGCGCGCGATGGCCCTTGAGGGAAGTCATGTTGAATTTGAGGGTGACGTCCTGCTCGCCCAGGCGCACCGGGTATTCGGTGACTTGCTTGAAGTAACCTGCGCTGCGCACGTACTGGCTGATCTGGGCCGTGAGGGACTGGCTGATGGCAGTCTTGTTGGCCTCGTTGACGTCGGCGGCGCTCACCGTCACATCGGCGATTTGCGCACTGCGCGGGCTGCTGACAGACACCTGGTGGAGCGGGGCGGCGATAGGGCCGGTGACCGTGTAGGAAACGCAGCCGGTCATCGACAGCGCGGCGACCAGGGCCGTAGCCCGAAGAAGAATGTTAAGCACGCAATATCCCTATAAATGGACGAACCAAGCCACTGTCTCGACCTTGCTGGGGATAACTTGAGCCGGCTTTTTTTTGGACAAATAAGGTGACGCGCGAAGGCATATAGCCATCATTTTTTTCGTTTCCCAGACAAGGCCTTAGCGCCGCTCGCTCTGTATGCAGGCACAAACGCCAGTAAAGCGGCGGTCCTTTGGCGTCAAAACAGCTTGAGAACGGCTTTCAACTCCGTAAAATGCCGCGATTGTTTAAGGCTTGATACTTTTCAGGGACGAATTCACACATGCGCGTTTTTGCCGCCTTCCTTGCGGTCTGCCTATTGGCGGGCTGCGCCTCCAAGCCGGATTACTACATCTCGCCGGCACCGGTCACTATTCCCAAGACCGCCACTTACTGGCTCGATACCTTCGACGTCGAGGTGGTAGGCAAAAACGAACGTTTCCTGCCGGATGACAAGGTGCGTCAGCAACTGGGCGTCGATCTGGTCGACCGCCTGCTCAAGGCCAAGCGCTATGCCACCAGCAAGGACAAGGCCGATTACTTGCTGGATATGAACATCGTCTACACGCGCCACATCTCGGACTCCAAAGGCGGCCTCGTCACGTTGATCGTTGACGACAACACCATCCTGGCCTCTGTCGACTTCAGTTATCAGGTCAAGGTCAAGAAGGGCGGCGCCGAGGTGCTGCATTTCGCAAAGACGCGTAACAACCTCGTACCTGGTGGTGTGATGGGTGAAGCGCAACAATGGAAGACCATGGGCGGCATCCTCACCAACTCCGGCAACTCCAGCGTCGAGCGTTTTTATACCGGTGTGTTGAGTCGCGACATCGTTGATGACCTGCGCAACATCCCGTCCCGCTAATGCTGACTACTACCGATTCATCACCCCAGGAGCACCCTGTGAAAATACTGTCCAACATCCTGCTGTCCGGCCTCACCGCCGCAGCGCTGCTGACCGTGGCCGGTTGCGCCACCGAGAGCAATCGCGCCATGCCGGTGGAACAGGTCGCCAGCGCCAACGTGGCCTATTCCGGTGTGCGTGTACCGATTGCCGTGGGCAAGTTCGACAACCGCTCCAGCTACATGCGCGGCATTTTCTCCGATGGCGTTGACCGCCTCGGCGGCCAGGCCAAGACCATCCTGATCACCCACCTGCAGCAGACCAACCGCTTCAGCGTGCTGGACCGCGACAACATGGGCGAAATCTCCCAGGAAGCCAAAATCAAAGGCACCGCGCAGAAGCTCAAGGGCGCGGACTACGTGGTGACCGGTGACGTCACCGAGTTCGGCCGCAAGGAAACCGGCGACCGCCAGCTGTTCGGCATCCTCGGCCGTGGCAAGACCCAAGTGGCCTACGCCAAAGTCGCGCTGAATATCGTCAACATCAGCACCTCCGAAGTGGTGTATTCCACCCAGGGCGCCGGTGAATACGCGCTGTCCAACCGTGAAGTGGTCGGCTTCGGCGGCACCGCCAGCTACGACTCCACCCTCAATGGCAAGGTCCTCGACCTGGCCATGCGCGAAGCCATCAACCGCCTTGTCGACGGCATCAATGCCGGCGCCTGGAACCCGCGCAACTGATCAGCAGCACCTCAAGGAGCAGTACACGGATGAGCAAGGCAGTTAAGTTGGCGCTGATGCTGACAGCAATCGCGGTAGTCACCGGGTGCCAGACGGCGCCCCAGCCCCTGTATCAATGGGAAAGCTACCAGCCGCAGGTTTACGAGTATTTCAAGGGCGAGCCCAAGGAGGCGCAGGTCGAGGCACTGGAGCGCGACCTGCAGAAGATCAACGCCAGCGGCCGCAAGGTCCCGCCGGGTTACCACGCCCACCTGGGCATGCTGTACCTGAGCATGGGCAAGGATGACCAGATGGTGCAGGAATTCCGCACCGAGAAGGCGCTATTCCCCGAGTCCGCCGCCTACATGGACTTTTTGCTGAAAAACGCCAAGACCGGAGTCGCCACTAAATGAGCCTGTTAAAACTCACCGGCGCCTTGCTGGCCCTGGCCTTGCTCGGCGGTTGCGCGGCTCCCAAGACGATTGATTACACGGCGTACAAACAGGCGCGGCCCAAGTCGATCCTGGTATTGCCGCCGATCAATGAATCGCCGGAAGTGCAGGCGTCCTACAGCCTGGTCTCGCAAGTGACCTACCCGTTGGCCGAAGCCGGTTACTACGTGTTGCCGATTGCACTGGTGGACGAAACCTTCCGCCAGAACGGCCTCACCACCGCCAACGATATCCAGGGCGTGGCTCCGGCCAAACTGCATGACATCTTCGGCGCGGACGCGGCGTTGTACATCACCGTCACCGAGTACGGCACCAAGTACATGCTGATCTCCAGCGACACTTCGGTGAGGGCCTCGGCCAAACTGGTCGACCTGCGCACCGGCACCACCCTGTGGACCGGCTCGGCGCGTGCATCCAGCGAGGAAGGCAACAACAACAGCGGCGGCCTCATCGGCATGCTGATCACCGCAGCGGTCAAGCAAGTGATCAACAGCTCCACCGACGCGGCACACCCCATCGCTGGCATCACCAGCGCACGGTTGTTGTCGCCGGGCCAGCGCGCGGGGATTTTGTACGGGCCGCGTAACCCCAAGTACGGCACGGACTGATGTAATCCCCCGGTTCTGAAACCACTGAAGATCAAATGTGGGAG
>JAFHKH010000586.1 GCA_016937595.1 Pseudomonas cedrina subsp. fulgida
ACCTGCTGGCGCTGAACGCCGCGATTGAGGCCGCCCGCGCCGGTGAGCACGGTCGAGGATTTGCGGTGGTGGCCGATGAAGTGCGCTCCCTGGCGACGCGCACCCAGCAATCCACACAGGAAATCCGCGACATGATCGGCAAGCTGCAAAGCGGTACCCAGGACGCCGCCGATATCATGCAGCGCAGCCGCAACCTGGCCCAAGTCACCGTGGCGCAGACCCGCGACTCCCAAGTGGCATTGGGCAAGATCAGCCAGGAAGTGGGCGCGATCAATACGATGAACGCGCAGATCGCCAGTGCCTCGGTGCAGCAGACCGCCGCCGCTGAAGAAGTCGCGCAGAATGTCACGCGCATCCATAGCTCTACCGTGCAATCGGCGGCCGGCTCCGAAGTGGTGGAAGGCGCCAACCAGGAACTCGTGGCGCTGGCGGATCGGTTGAGCACCAAGGTGGCGTTCTTCAACGTGGCGTGAAGACCTGGGTATTGAGTTCGACCCGCGTCGCTATAGACATTACCCGGGCATGCTTTAATTTACCCGGGTAACACCAGCGCTATTGTTGCAGCGTGCACGCTTATTGTTTCGCTTGGGACGCCTCTTTTTCTTTAATCACGTAATTGAGATTATCCATATCGATCCTTTCATCTTCATAACCTCTGCCGCCGTTATTGTTGGTACCAATATCCAGCTCTTTCATCAGGCCAGGACGCCGAAGAAGTTCGGCTGCAAGTTCAGACCGGTCGGTGGGTGGAGACGCCGCGGCCGCCTTTTTTAAATCACTGAGGCTGATATAGCTATCGCTCCCCCAGAACTGTTTGAATTTATCTTTAAGGGCGCAGAGCAACTCAAGATCATTCATCTTTCCATAGGGAACTTTGTTATCACTCTGCATGGACACCCGCTCAGTAGTGTCACGCCCAATTATCGAGTCTGGTTTGTCCCTGGAATGGTCGGAGTCCAGCTTGCGGTTGAGCGTCGGTCGACTGATGATTTCCTTGGCCAGCAGGGTCATTCGGTCATCCACCGGGTTGCCAGTCAATGGACGACCGGCAATTTCCCGAAGCGATGCCTGGCTTATTTTGCCATTTGCATTGGGTTTGAAATAATCAAAATTATTGCCCAGTTCCATCGCCAATTCCGAGTCGCCGCTGTTTTTAAATCGGTGAGCGACTTCGTCATTCTGTGGGCTGGTATAGCTCTGTTGCGACGATGCGTAGGTGCCATTGAAAACCGGTGGAACAGGCCCCTGGGAAGCGAATTGCCCAGAGGAATTGTATGCCCCGGGAGGCGGGTATACCCCAGGAGGATTGTAGGCTTGAGGAGGATGGTAGGCCCCATTCCCGCCATACCCGTTTTCAAGGCGATGACGTTGCAAGCCCCCGTCGTAGCCACCCAAATAGCGCTGTGCCGGCCGGTAATTACTGACCGGCATCTCCTGCGCCTGGAGAGCTGCCACCGTCTCATGTGCATCGCACTCGCTGATAAGCCCGTCTTGTTGACCGCCCTGAGTCATGCCGTCCAGCATCGAACTCAGTTGAGGATTACGGATGATCTCCCGAGCCAGCATGGTCATTCGATCGTGATAAGGATTGCCCGTCATTGGACGGTTAGCCGCATGCTCCAGTGAGTCACGCGTGACAAAAGGAGTGCCCGGTGTTTGAAAGTAACGAAAGTTGGAAGCGAACTCGTGTGCCACCTGGGACGGAGGAAGCCCGCCCGCGTTATATCCTGGCTGGCCAGCGCCGTAGCCTTGAGTCATATAGACAGGTTGCAAGTTCATATCGCACGCAGGTTTTTGATAACTTAGCGACATAGATGGAACGGCCATATCGGCACCTCAAATAATGAATAATCATCTATCGACCCACGTTAATAACCTGTACTTGGTCGACACCACCTCTGTGGCGACGCCTGACCTGGCGGTTCCAAAAGACGCAGGCAAATATACAATTACGTGTACGAAGCTCACGCTCGACACTGATTAAAAGAGCCAAGCTTCGAGACGAAGTTACCGTCCAATACTGTAAGAATGCTCCTGAAAAAACACGGATTGCTCCCGCGAACTATCCGCCAAACGTTTGTGAAGGCCTGCGCAGCGTCGGATCAAACGGGTTGATCCGTGGCCCGATCGCCGCCGCCTCACGCTTGAGCAACTCCACCACCATCGGCAACCGGCTCGGCCCCAGGCGGTCACTGATGGTCGCCACACTCAACGCCGCCACGGCATGCCCATCGCGATTGAGGATCGGCACCGCCAACCCCGCCATGCCTTCCAGCACCCCGGTATTGCGTGCCGCGTAGCCCAGGGAACGAACGTTCTCTACCTCCGAACGCAACAGCACCTCGTCATACAGGTGAAAGTCCTTGAGCCGTGGCAGGTTGTAGCGGATCACCGTCTCGCGCTCTTCCTCCGGCAGAAACGCCAGGATCGCCAGGCTGCCCTGCCCCACGCCCAACGCCACGCGCCCACCGATATCGCCGGTGAAGGTGCGGATCGGGTATGGCTTCGCTGCGGTCCAGGCAGATCGCATCGAAGCCGCTGCGCGCCAGCAGGAACAGCGAATCGCCCAGTGACGCACTCAGGCGCAACAGGCTCGGCCGCACCAGGTCGCGCAGGTTGCCGGTCTTGCCCGCATTCGCCGCCAGGGCGAAGAACTCCAGGCTCAGGCGATAGCGCTTGCTGCGCGCGTCCTGTTCGACCATGCCTTCGTCCACCAGGCTGCGCAGCAGGCGGTGGGTGGTGGGTTGGGACAGGCCCACCTGTTGCGCCAGTTGGGTCACGCGTTCACCGCCTTGCGCAACCGTGCCGAGGACCCGCAGAAGTGCGAACAGGCGAGAAACACCGCCTGCGCCGACTTCACGATCATTTCGCTGAGTGGAATCTTCCAATCTGTGTCTCTTGTTTAATTCTACTGAGTGAATAAATTCGAAAATACTCTGTCATTCAGTGAAATTCGATCTTCCGCCCATCCTAGTCTTCGTCCTAATCTGCGTCCACAGGGGCGAAAAATGAACAACAACCGGCAGCCGACCCAGAGATCGAGCGCCAACGCACCCGCTACACCCTTTTCGCATCTGCCCAAAACAAAAAAGCGCGTTTCGACGCGACTCAAAAAGGTGGAACGCAGACATGGCATTTCTCCAACTCAACGCCCTGAGCAAGCGCTACGGCGCCGTCGATGCGGTGGTCGCCACCGACCTTGCGGTGGAAAAAGGCGAGTTCGTTTCCTTGCTCGGCCCCTCGGGCTGCGGCAAGACCACCACCCTGCAAATGATTGCCGGCTTCGTCGATGTGAGCGGCGGGCAGATCCTGCTCGATGGGCGCGACATCACCCACGCCAAGCCTGCCAGCCGAGGCCTGGGCGTGGTGTTTCAGAGCTACGCGCTGTTCCCGCACATGAGCGTGCGCGACAACGTCGCCTTCGGCTTGAAGATGCGCAAAGTCCCCGCCGCCGAGATCGCCAGCAAAGTGAAGAGCGTGCTGGAGCTGGTGCGCCTGGCCCCGCATACCGATCGCTACCCACGCGAACTGTCCGGCGCAGCGCCAACGGGTGGCCCTGGCCCGCGCGCTGGTGATCGAACCGCCGGTGTTGCTGCTCGATGAGCCACTGTCCAACCTCGACGCCAACCTGCGCGAAGAAATGCAGTTCGAGATCCGTCGCATCCAGTGCGCCGTGGGCATTACTACCTTGATGGTCACCCACGACCAGGCCGAAGCGCTGTCGATCAGCGACCGTGTGGTGGTGATGCAGGCCGGCCGTGTGACCCAGATTGACGCGCCGTACCAACTCTACGAACACCCACGTACACGTTTCATCTCGGATTTCGTCGGCAAGGCCAACCTGCTGCCGGGCGACTACGACTCATTGGGCATTCCACAGGTGCGCCACCAGGGCGGTGACGGCGAGCTGACCCTGAGCCTGCGCCCGGAAAAAATCCAACTGCTGGGCGCAGCGCCGGCCGCCTGCAAGGCAAAGTCCTGCACCGCTACTTCTTTGGCAGCCAATGGTTGTATCGCATCCACACCGACCTCGGCGAAATCACCGTGGTGCGCAGCAACGACGGCAGTGCGCCGCTTGGTGCAGGCGCGGCGGTGGGCCTGGACTGGCAGTGCGACCTGCTGCGCGTGCTGGCAGCGGATGAGGTGCACGCATGAGTCGCGGTTACGTGCTCTCGCTGCCGGCACTGGTGCTGTTTGCCGGGCTGCTGATCCTGCCGCTGGGCCTGACGCTGGTGCTGTCGTTCAACGTGTTCGACTACCAGGTGGGCGTGAAGGCCGATGAATGGACCTTGGCGCATTACCTGTCGTTGTTCAGCGATTCGTACTTCTACGAAATCTTCTGGCGCACCTTCTGGATCAGCGCGCTGGTGACCCTGCTGTGCGTGGTGATCGGTGTGCCCGAGGCCTACATCCTCAGCCGCATGGGCACCCCGTGGCGCTCGATCTTCCTGATCCTGATCCTCACACCCTTGCTGATTTCGGTGGTGGTGCGCGCCTTTGGCTGGAGCCTGCTGCTCGGCGCGGACGGGCTGGTCAACCAAGTCATCCAGTTCCTCGGCGGCCGCCCGGTGAAGCTGTTGTATACGCCGTTCGCGGTGATCATCGCCCTGGTGCATGTGATGCTGCCGTTCATGATCATTCCGGTGTGGACTTCCCTGCAAAAGCTCGACCCGTCGGCCGAACAGGCCGCGTTGTCACTGGGCGCCAGCCAGGCCACGGTGATGCGCAGGATCGTGTTGCCACAGGTCATGCCCGGCGTGCTATCGGGCACCCTGATCGTGTTCGGCCTGGCCGCCAGTTCCTTTGCGATCCCCGGCCTGCTCGGCGGACGCCGCCTGAAGATGGTCGCCACCGTGGTGTACGACCAGTACCTGTCGGAACTCAACTGGCCCATGGGCGCGGCCATCGCGGTGGTGCTGCTGTTGGTCAACCTGCTGATCATGCTGAGCTGGAACCGCATGGTCGAAGGCCGCTACAAAAAGTCCCTGGGGGTTTAAGCGCATGTCCAGAAACGGTCCTTTGGCCCTCGGCTTCCACGCGTTGGTGGTGCTGTTCATGATGGCGCCGCTGGTGGTGGTGTGCCTGGTGGCCTTCACCCCAGAGAACACCTTGAGCCTGCCCACGTCGGGCTTCTCGCTGCGCTGGTTTCGCGCGGTGTTCGAACGCGCTGACTTTATCCAGGCGTTCTATAACAGCCTGATCCTGGCGTTTACCGCCGCGAGCCTGGCCACATTGATTGCGGTGCCGGCGGCGTTGGCGATCAGCCGCTATCACTTTGCGGGGCGCAACTTTTTCAGCGCGTTGTTCCTGTCGCCGATCATCATTCCGCACCTGGTGCTGGGCGTGGCGATGTTGCGTCTGTTCGCGCTGATGGGCGTGAACGGCAGCTTTACCTGGCTGATGCTGGCACATGTGGTGATCATCACGCCCTATGTGCTGCGCCTGGTACTGGCCGCCGCCATCGGCATTGATCGCAGCGCCGAGCAGGCCGCCGAATCCTTGGGCGCCAGCCGCTTTACCCTGTTTCGCCAGATCACCCTGCCGATGATCCTGCCCGGCGTGGCGGGCGGCTGGTTGCTGGCTTTTATCAACAGTTTCGACGAAGTGACGCTGTCGATTTTCGTCAGCTCGCCGGCCACGCAAACCCTGCCGGTGCGTATGTATGTGTACGCCACCGAGTCCATCGACCCGATGATGGCGGCGGTGTCGGCGCTGGTGATTGCGTTGACGGCGGCCACCATGATTCTACTGGACCGGGTCTACGGCCTGGACCGCGTGCTGGTGGGGAAACACTGATGGCGCTGTTCAAACGCTTGGCCGAGACCGAGCGCCCTGCCCTGGCCTTCACCCTCGACGGCCAACCGGCCAGCGGCCTGCTCGGCGATACCGTGCTGACCGCCGTGCTGACCTGTGCCGAACACCTGCGCGGCAGTGATTTCAGCGCCGAGCGCCGCGCCGGTTTCTGCCTGATGGGCGCGTGCCAGGATTGCTGGGTACGCCTGGGAGATGGTCGCCGCGTCCGCGCCTGCTCAACGTTGCTGGAAGAAGGCCAGGCCATCAGCCGCGACCTGGGGCGCCAGTCATGAAGCCGGTGGTGATTGTCGGCGCGGGGCCGGCCGGGATCAGCGCGGCGCGCACCCTGCTCGACCATGGCGTCAAGCCCTGCCTGGTGGATGAGAGCCTGCGTGGCGGCGGGCAAATCTACCGGCGCCAGCCGCTGGGATTCCAGCGTACGGCAAAGCAGGTCTACGGTTTTGAGGCTCGCAAGGCCGAGGCAGCTCATCGCACGCTGGATGCGTTGGTGCCCCTGATCGACTACCGCCCGGAAACCCTGGTATGGAATGCCGAGGACGCACGCCTGGACACCCTCAATAATGGCCGCGCCGCCAGCATCGAGTACGCGCAGATCATTGTCGCCACTGGCGCTACCGACCGTATTTTGCCGGTACCGGGCTGGACGGCGCCCGGCGTGTACAGCCTGGGGGCAGCGCAGATCGCCCTGAAGTATCAGGGCTGCGCCATCGGTGAGCGGGTCGCGTTTTGTGGCAGTGGGCCGTTGCTCTATTTAGTCGCGTATCAATATGCCAAAGCCGGCGCCAAGGTGGTGGCCGTGCTCGACAGCGCCCCGTTCAGCGCCCAGTGCCGTGCGTTGCCGGCGCTGCTCGGGCAACCGCTCACCTTGGCCAAAGGCATGTATTACCGTGCCTGGCTGACGGCCCATGGGGTGCCTGTGCACCAGGGCGCTACGCTTGAACGGATTGACGCCGGGCAACGGGTCAGTGGTATCGGTTGGGCGGATCAGACGCTGGCATGCGACGCCGTCGCCTTCGCCCATGCCTTGCGCAGCGAAACGCAATTGGCCGACCTGCTGGGGTGTGAATTCGTCTGGAACGCCTTGAACCGCGCGTGGTTGCCGCAACGCGACAATGCCGGGCGCAGCAGCGTGAACGGCGTCTATCTGGCGGGCGATGGTGCTGGAATCATGGGTGCCGACGCCGCGCAACTGGCCGGTGAGCGTGCGGCGCTGGCCGTGCTTGAGGATTCAGGGGTAACCATCGATCAGCGTCGCGCCGCTGCGCTGGAGCAACAACTGGCGGGCATCCAGCGCTTTCGCCATGGCCTGGAAACCGCGTTCCCGTTTCCGGAGCAATGGGCGGCGCAAGCCCCGGACGCGTTGATCCTGTGCCGCTGCGAAGAAGTCAGCGCTGGCGACGTACGCGCGGTGGTGGATGAAGGCCATTGGGAGATCAACCGGGTCAAGGCCCATTGCCGCGTCGGCATGGGCCGCTGCCAGGGCCGGATGTGCGGGCTGGCGGCGGCGGAAATCATCGCCGAACGCAGCGGCCGTGGCATCGAAACCGTCGGCCGTTTGCGTGGCCAGGCGCCGGTCAAGCCGCTGCCGTTTGGCGTGCAGGTGCAACCATGATCGACGTCATCGTCGTGGGCGGCGGGATTGTCGGGGCTTCGGCGGCCTTGATGCTGGCGCACAAAGGGCAGCGCGTGGCGCTGGTGGAGCGGGATTTTTGCGGCTCGCATTCCAGCGGCGTCAACTATGGCGGCGTGCGGCGCCAGGGCCGGCCCCTGCATCAGTTGCCGTTGTCCCAGCGTGCGCATCAACTGTGGGCCGACTTGCCGGGGCTGATCGGTATCGACGGCGAATACGTGCGCTCCGGGCATTTGAAGCTGGCGCGCAGTCATGCCGATTTTGCCGCATTGCAGACATACGCCGAACAGACCCGCGGCTTTGGCCTGGGTTTGCAATTGCTTGATTACACCGCGTTGCGCGCGCGTTTTCCCTGGGTCGGTGACATCGCGGTAGGTGCTTCGCTGTGCCCGCAGGATGGTCACGCCAATCCGCGCCTGGTATCGCCCGCCTTTGCCCGCGCGGCGAAACAACACGGCGCGCACGTTTATGAACAATCCCCCGTCAGCGCCATCGAGCATGACGGCCAGCAGTTCCAGGTGCGCTGCGCCAATGGCCTGCATCTGCAAGCGCCATGGCTGCTCAACTGCGCTGGCGCCTGGGCCGGCACGCTGGCCGCGCAGTTCGGCGAAGCGGTGCCGATCACCTCGGCGCACCCGGCGATGCTGGTCACCGAGCCACTGCCGAGAGTGATGGACGTGAGCACCGGCGTCGAGGGCGGCGGGATTTATGCGCGCCAGGTCGCCCGGGGCAATTGCATCCTGGGCGGCGGGCGCGGCTTTGCCCTCGGCCCGCAACAGGCACGACCGGGGCAGGCCGCGGTGCTGGAGATCCTGCGCAACGCCGCTGAACTGTATCCGTTTCTCCACGGTGCCCAGGCGATCCGCACCTGGAGCGGCACCGAAGGCTACCTGCCCGATCATGAACCGGTGATCGGCCCCAGCAGCACCCAACCTGGCCTGCTCCACGGTTTCGGCTTTGCCGGCGCCGGGTTCCAGATCG
>JAFHKH010000587.1 GCA_016937595.1 Pseudomonas cedrina subsp. fulgida
TGGCGGTGATGTACCTGGGGCGCATCGTCGAGGAGCGCACGCGCGAAGCGTTGTTTGCCCAGCCCGGCCACCCGTATACCCGCGCGCTGCTGGATTCGGTGCTCACGCCCGATCCACACCTGGGCATTCCCGATATCGGCCTGCACGGCAGCTTTCCCAACCCGATGTCACCGCCGTCCGGTTGCGCGTTCCACCCGCGCTGCCCGAGCTGCTTCGCACCCTGCAAAACGGCCTACCCGGCCAACGATTCCATTCTCGGCGGCAACGTGCGTTGCCATCTTCACGACAATTCTGCCCAAACACTGGAGCTTGCCCACTCATGAGTCGTTCATTGGCCATCAGCAACACCACAGAGCAATTTGATAACGGCGCATTCTTCAGCCTGCTCGAACGCAGCGTCGCCTTGCACACCGAAAGCCAGGCAGCGGACAGCCAGCCCGAGTTGTATCGCTACCTCAACGACTTCATCACCCCGCATGTCGAGGCGATGGGCTTCAGTGTCACGATCCATGACAACCCGGTGGCGGAGCGTGGTCCCTTCATGATCGCCACGCGCATCGAGGATCCGCAACTGCCGACGGTCCTCAGCTATGGCCACGGTGATGTGGTGCGTGGGTATGAAGCCCAATGGCGCGAAGGCCTGTCGCCGTGGCAAGTCACGGTCGAAGGCGACCGCTGGTACGGCCGCGGCACCGCCGATAACAAAGGCCAGCACCTGATCAACCTGACCGCGCTGGAGCAAACCCTCAAGGCGCGCGACGGCAAGCTGGGGTTTAACGTCAAGCTGCTGCTGGAAATGGGCGAAGAAGAAGGCTCGCCGGGCTTGAATGCGTTCTGTGCCGCGCACACGGAAGCGCTCGCGGCGGATATTTTCATTGCTTCGGACGGCCCGCGCCTGGCGGCTTCGCGCCCGACCCTGTTTCTCGGCTCGCGCGGGGTGTTCAACTTCGAACTGGCGGTGAATCTGCGCGAAGGCGCCCACCACTCCGGTAACTGGGGCGGGCTGCTGGCCAACCCGGGCATCATCCTGGCCAATGCCATCGCCAGCATGATCGATGCGCAGGGCCGGGTGAAAGTGGCCGGCCTGCAACCCGAGACACTGCCCGAGCCAGTGCGCCAGGCACTGGCCGATATCGATGTGGGGGGCGGGCCGGCGATCCGGAAATCGACGTCAACTGGGGCAACCCGCAGCTCTCGCTGAGCGAGAAAGTGTTCGGCTGGAACACCCTCGACGTCATCGCCTTCAAGACCGGCAACCCGGACGCGCCCGTGCATGCGATCCCCGGCAAGGCCAATGCCCACTGCCATATCCGCTTCGTGGTCAACAGCGACTACACCACCTTTATCCCGGCGGTGCGGGCTCACCTGGATGCGCATGGTTTCAGCAATGTCGAGGTCAAGCCAAGCCGCATCGAGGTGATGCATGCCACGCGGCTCGACCCGCAAAGCCCGTGGGTCAGTTGGGCGCTGCGCTCCCTGACCCGGACCACCGGCAAAAAACCTGCGCTGCTGCCCAACCTCGGCGGCTCGCTGCCCAACGACGTGTTCGCCGACGTGCTCGGCCTGCCCACCTTATGGGTGCCGCATTCGTACCCGGCGTGCTCGCAACATGCGCCGAACGAGCACTTGCTGGCACCGGTGGTCAAGGAGAGCCTGCAAATCATGGCCGGTCTGTTCTGGGACCTGGGCGACGATGCGGCGCGCCTCACTCAAGAGCATCACTTGCGCGAGCAGGCGCAATGAGCGCCACGCCGCAACAGGCGCTGGACTGGCTGGCCGGCCAGCGCCAGGCCATGGAGGCGCTGCTGCAGCGCCTGGTTGACACCGACTCCAACAGCTATGACAAGGCGGGCGTCGACGCTGTCGGCGCATTGCTCGCGGCGGAGCTGGAAGCCGACGGCATCCTGCTCATGCGCATGCCGGTCGATGACTTTGGCGACGTGATACGCGCCGAAATCCCCGGCCAGGCCGCCAAGCCGGTGCTGTTGCTGGGCCATCGCAACACGGTGTTCCCCAAGGGCACCACCACGACGCGCGGCTACAGCCGCGACGCCCACCGCGCCTATGGCCCCGGC
>JAFHKH010000588.1 GCA_016937595.1 Pseudomonas cedrina subsp. fulgida
CGATGGCGCGGTACAGCGCGGTCAGCAGCACGCTGGTGGCTCCACCGACGACGACGGCTTGCATCAGCGTGTCATGCCAGAACGCCAGGCCCAAGGAAAACAGGAACATCAGCCAGATCAGCGCCAACATGATGCGGTCGGCTTTGCGATAGTGCTCGAAAAAACGCGTAGGGGAGGGCATTCACACGTACTCCATGTGGTCTGGCCGAAACAAAGTGAGGGCAGGTGGAGCGAATCGGATGTTGTTATTTTTTATTGGATTGAGTGATGCAAATCGTATATCGGCCGCAAGGGGCAGGACTTTAGGAGCGGCTACCCGGGAGGGTAGCCGTTGATACGCCGGTGCCCATGCTTGATGGGGGCTGGCTTAAAAGCTGTACTTGGCGGTGACGCCAACGCTGCGCGGGTTGCCGTAAGTGTCGGTGGAGCCCCAGATCGGACTGCCGGCGATTGCCGAGTAGTAGGTGCGGTCGAAGAGGTTGTTCACGTTCAACTGCAGGTCCAGGTGCTTGTTCACCTGGTAACCGGCCATCACGTCAGCTACCGCATAGCTGCCTTGTTCCAGCCGATAGGTGTTGCTGTTGGCGAGCACCACGTCGTTGTACATGCGGCTCTGCCAGTAGACATTGCCGCCGATGCGCAATTTTTCCAGCGGACCCTGGAAACGGTATGAAGTGGTGAGTTTGAACAGGCGCTCGGGGGGGTCGGTGTCGAAACGCTGGTTGTTATTGGCCGCATTGGTGTCCTTGATGTAGTGCGCGCGGGTGTAGGTGAAGCCGCCGCCGACTTGCCAGTTCTCAGTCAATGCACCTTGCAGTTCAAGGTCGATACCTTGGCTGCGCACCAGGCCAGACGCTTCGTAGCAGGCGATGATCGGGCATCCCACCTGGCTGTCGGGTTGGGTGGCGCGGTTCTTCTGGTCGATTTGGAACACCGCCAGGCTGGCGTTGAGCGCGCCGTTGAAGTATTCGCCCTTGATGCCGACTTCGTAGTTTTCGCCGACGATAGGCTGCAGCGGCTTGTCCGAGAAGTCCCGGCTTGTCTGCGGCGTGAAAATGTCGGTGTAGCTGGCGTACACCGAGTATTGGTCGTTCAGGTCGTAGATCACCCCGGCGTAGCGTGTGAGGTTGCGGGTGACCTTGTAGTCGCCGTCGCCTTGGCGGTCATCGTAGTCGTACCAGTCCACGCGGGCACCGAGGATCACTTTGAGTGGGTCCGCCAGGTTCAGGCGGGTAGTCAGGTACACGCCATCCTGGGTCGTGATGCTGTGACCTTTGCCGTCACGCACGAAGTTCGGCTTCGCGCCATTGAGCGGGTAGTTGGTGTCGTAGGGGCTGAACTCTTTTGACGTCGCGTCGTAGATGCGTTTGCTGGTGCCCACCACCACTTCATGGGTGCGGCCGAACGCTTCGACCGGCCCGCTGAAGAAGGTGTCCAGGCCATATTGCTTGTCGTCCTGGTGAGACTGGTAGGCGGTACGCGCCAGGGTGGTCTGGTAGCGTGACTGGTAGGTACCGGTGAACACCCCGTCCAGCTGTGATGAAGACCCGGCGACATGGAGTTTCCAGCCGTTGTCGAAGCGATGCTCGATATCACCGAATACGGTGTCAATGGTCAGCTTTTTGTTTTCCCAGTCGGAGCCGGGGTTGGTGGAGCGGGGCAGGTTCAGGTGACGGCCGTCGGTGCCGATGGGTAAACCGCCCCAGAAGAAGTTCGTCTGGTCTTCCTGGCGCGAAAAGCCCAGGGTCGCGGTGGTGTCTTCGCTGAGGTCGGCTTCGCCGATGGCGTAGAACAGGCCGTGGTCGCTTTCTTCACCCTTGCGGAAACTGTTGGCGTCCCGGTATGAACCGACCACCCGGCCACGCAGAGTGCTGTTGTCATTCAAGGCGCTGGAGGCGTCGAATTCGCCGCGATAATCGTCCCAACTGCCAGCGGCGCCGGTGATCGACACCTGCGGCGTGGCGGTGGGGCGTTTGCGCACAAAGTTGATTGCCGCCGAGGGGTTGCCGGCACCGGTGACCAGGCCGGTGGCGCCGCGAATCACCTCCACACGGTCAAACATCGCCAGGTTGGGCTGCACGCTGTTGGCGTAGCCGGAATAGGAACTGGGGATGCCGTCGAACATCATGTTATCGATATCGAAGCCGCGCGAGCTGTACGTCTGCCGGCCAGGACCGCTGGACTGGCTGAGGAACAGGCCGGGCGTGTTCTTGACCACGTCGTTGACGCTGGTCATGGCCTGGTCGTCCATGCGCTGGCGGGTGATCACTGTCACGGCTTGCGGCGTTTCGCGCATGGTCAGGGGAAGTTTGGTGGCGGTGGCCATCTCGCCCGTGGTGTAGGACTGCGTGCCTTCGGTGGTCTGGCCAAGCTGTTCACTGCTGATCTGAGTAGCCCCCAGCTCCAGTGGCGCAGCCTTTTCAGCATCAGCGGCAAACGCCGCGTGTGAGCTTGCAAGAAAGACAGCCACTGCCACTAAACTGGGTGAAAAACCGTTGCCGCCGCGATGTTGCACAGACATGTAATTGACTCTCCCAAGTGCCATCCGTGCCGAATAATAAAGGTGTTGATAATTATTCGCATCAGTCTG
>JAFHKH010000589.1 GCA_016937595.1 Pseudomonas cedrina subsp. fulgida
CGTCGGGCTGCTTCAGCGTGAGCCAGCCAAAGCGATTTATTCAGTCGCTTTCTTAACGGCATCCTTGGTCTTGCCGACTGCTTGCTGTGCTTCGCCTTTTTTCTCTTGAATCACGCCTTCAACCTGCAGTTTGTCGTTATCCGTGGCTTTGCCGACACCTTGCTTGATGTTACCGACGGCTTCGTTAGCCATGCCTTTTACCTTATCGGAAGTGCTGCCCATGGTATTACTCCTGATAACAATCAAATGGTTTTGGTCACTACGTAGCGGTTGACCTGAAGCGAAGCGCCAGAGTTTCAATTATTTTCATGGCGGGCATTTCATCGTCAGCGGCAGTTTTGGCTTTATGTTTTGCGGCCAACCCACGAGAATGCCCGGCACATTCAGGCTATAACGCTGGATAACAGATCCCGTAGGAAGGTTATGAAACTCAATAAAGCACAGGCCATCGCCCGTAGAAACACCGAACTGGGCGGTGCCGTACTCGGCGTCAACAACTGCCACTTCACCGACCTGGACCACAAACGCAACATCTGGTGGTTCGACCTGCCGCTGGGCCGTATTGCCGTGGGCCAGTTCGAATGGATCCATCTGTTGATGCACAACGCCGAGACCGACCAGTTGCTGCACCTGAAGGTGCCAACGGCGTTCCTGCGTGAGCACCTTGAAGGCCTGGTGGTGCGCAATGCGGGCAAGCGCAAGCCTGAGATCACCCTGGAGCTGAGCGCTGACAAGGATTCGTTCCTCAAGGATGTGCGCCCGGCCGGTGCAGGAATCGGCTTCGCGCAGTTCGCCCTGTAAAACTGTGGGATTGCATTTCAAATCAAGCGAGTTGGCAAGCATTAAAAAACCGCTTTCGCGGGTTTTTTATGGGTCACTTTTTAAGACCGAGCTTCTTCAGCTCTTCATCGCGCAACTCTCGCCGCAGGATCTTGCCCACGTTCGTGGTCGGCAACGCATCGCGGAACTCTACGGCCTTGGGCACTTTGTAGGCAGTGACGTTGGCACGCATATGCTCCATCACCTGGTCTTTGGTCAGGTGGCGCCCGGTTTGACCACGTGAACAGCTTG
>JAFHKH010000059.1 GCA_016937595.1 Pseudomonas cedrina subsp. fulgida
TATGAAAAAGGCTTCGGCTTCATCACTCCACAATCCGGTGACGACCTGTTCGTTCACTTCAAAGCTATCCAATCCGACGGCTTCAAAAGCCTGAAAGAAGGCCAACAGGTTTCTTTCATCGCTACCCGCGGTCAGAAAGGCATGCAAGCTGAAGAAGTTCAAGTTATCTAACTTGTACTGACTTAGTCGAAAAGACCCCGCCCTCAAAAGCGGGGTTTTTTTTATGCCTGGGATTTGCCGATCGTTCCCACCCTCTGCGTGGGAATGCAGCTCAGGATGCTCTGCGTCCCAAAGCGTGACGTGGAGCGTCACAAGAGGCATTCCCACGCAGAACGTGGGAACGATCAAGTTAACGAGGTTTTTGAAATGAATATTTTGATCATTGGCAGCGGTGGCCGTGAACACGCCCTGGCCTGGAAAGTTGCCCAGGACCCGCGCGTCCAAAAGGTTTTCGTCGCCCCCCGGCAACGCCGGTACCGCCATTGAAGCCAAATGCGAAAACGTCGCCATCGACGTACTGGCCCTTGAGCAACTGGCGGATTTCGCTGAAAAGAACGTCGCCCTGACCATCGTCGGCCCGGAAGTCCCGCTGGTTGCCGGCGTGGTGGACCTGTTCCGCAGCCGTGGCCTGGACTGCTTCGGCCCGACCGCCGGGGCTGCCCAGCTCGAAGGCTCCAAGGCGTTCACCAAGGATTTCCTGGCACGCCACAAGATCCCGACCGCCGATTATCAGAACTTCACCGAGATCGAGCCGGCCTTGGCTTACCTGCGTGAAAAAGGTGCGCCGATCGTGATCAAGGCCGATGGCCTGGCCGCCGGTAAAGGCGTGATCGTTGCCATGACCCTGCAGGAAGCCGAAGACGCCGTGCGCGACATGCTCGCAGGCAACGCCTTTGGTGACGCTGGTTCGCGCGTGGTGATCGAGGAATTCCTCGACGGCGAAGAAGCCAGCTTTATCGTGATGGTCGACGGCAAAAACGTCTTGCCAATGGCCACCAGCCAGGACCACAAACGCGTCGGCGACGGCGATACCGGCCCGAATACCGGCGGCATGGGTGCCTACTCCCCGGCCCCGGTCGTCACCAGCGAAGTGCACCAGCGCGTGATGGACCTGGTGATCTGGCCGACCGTGCGTGGCATGGCCGATGAAGGCAATGTGTACACCGGTTTCCTGTACGCCGGGCTGATGATCGACAAAGCCGGCAACCCGAAAGTCATCGAGTTCAACTGCCGTTTCGGCGATCCGGAAACCCAACCGGTGATGCTGCGCCTGCAATCGAGCCTGGTGCTGCTGGTGGAAGCCGCGCTGGCCCAGGCGCTGGACAAGGTTGAAGCGCAGTGGGATCCGCGCCCAAGCGTCGGCATCGTGCTGGCCGCCGGTGGCTACCCTGCCGACTACGCCAAGGGTGACGTGATTGAAGGCCTCGACGCCGCCGCCACGCTGGAAGGCAAGGTGTTCCATGCGGGCACCGCGCTCAAGGATGGCCAGGTCGTGACCGCCGGTGGCCGTGTGCTGTGCGCTACCGCCATGGGCGCCAGTGTCGACGCCGCGCAACAACAGGCGTACAAACTGGCCACGAAGATCGATTGGCAAGGCTGTTTCTACCGCAAGGACATCGGCTATCGCGCCATTGCCCGCGAACGTGGCGAAAACAACTGATCCATCGGCGTCAGAACTATCCGTTCGGCTAGGCAAGAGCCCGTGGCCCTTGCCGTATGCAGGCCTCCCCGCGCATAGTTAACGCGTGCATCAACCTACGAAGGGATTTCGCCGTGCGCTGGCTCAGGATCGCCATAGGTTTTACTGTCAGCCTGCTGACACTGCTCTGTTTGTTCCCGGCCCAGGCCGCGGCGCAAGGCAGTGGCTGGGCAGTATTGCTTGATGAACAGGCCGACCTGCAACTGAGCGACATCCGCTCCTCGCGCTACACCAATCAATTCAGCCCCATCGAACTGGACCGCATTACCGCCGCGCCGCCGGACGGTGCGTTGTGGGTACGTTTCAAGCTGCAACCTGGCAAGCATGAACAACTGCTGCGGGTATTCGCGCCGGATCTGTCGCACCTGAGCCTCTATGTGCTGGACGGCGATGCCCTGGTGGAACAACAGAGCACGGGCACGCGCCAACCGCAAGCGGAGCGGCCACTGCCCAGCAGCGACTTCATGCTGGCGATGCCCCAGAGCCAGAAGCCGCTCGACGTTTACCTGCGCCTGGTGTCGGAACACCAACTGCGCCCCTATATCACCCTGGAGCCGGCCGTGTTCGCCGCGGCCGACCAGACCCAGACGCTGATCTACGGGTTGCTGTTCGGTTGCCTGCTGATGCTGATCCTGCACAACCTCACACGCTTCGCCTATCACCGCTCGCGCAGCAGCCTGTGGCTGGCGGCGTGCGAAGTGTTGTTGATGCTCAGCCTGGCGCTGCTGCTGAACCTGGTGGGCCCATGGCTGCCGAACTGGCACGCGGTCCAGACGCCCGGCGCCTACCTGGCGCTGCTGCTGACCGCGCCGTGCGGGCTGATGTTCGCCTACCGCTTCTTCATGCCCCTGGGCCCGCACCCCCTGAACAAGCTGTTGATGGCCGACATCCTGTTCATCGTGTTGTGCGGCTTGCTGCTGTTGTTCGTCAACACCCTGCCGCTGAACATCATCACCTACGTCCTGGTGGCCCTGGCCGGCTTGAGCATGCTGTTTGTCTCGACCTATCACTGGCAGAAGGGCTACCGCCCGGCCCGCCTGTTCGTGGCGGGGATGGTGGTGTTCAATATCGGTACGCTGATCATCCTGCCGGCGCTGCTGGGCCTGACAATGGTGTCGCCCCAGGGCCTGATCGTCACGCTGCTGGCGTTTATCTGCCTCAGCGGTCTGTTGATGAGCCTGGCGTTGGGCGAGCGACAACGTGCGCTGGTCGAGGCGCGTTTCAGCCTCAGCCGCGACCTGGCGGCGAGCAACGCCGAGATCGCCGCCAAGGCCGAGTTCCTGGCCAAGATCAGCCACGAAATCCGCACGCCCATGAATGGTGTGCTGGGCATGACCGAGCTGCTGCTGGGCACGCCGCTGTCGGTGAAACAGCGCGACTACGTGCAAACCATCCACAGCGCGGGCAATGAACTGCTTACGCTGATCAACGAAATCCTCGATATCTCCAAACTGGAGTCCGGCCAGATCGAGCTGGATGACGTGCAGTTCGACCTCAATGCGCTGATCGAAGACTGCCTGAGTATCTTCCGCTCCAAGGCCGAACAGCAGAACGTCGAACTGATCAGCTTTATCCAGCCCCAGGTGCCACGCGTGATCAGCGGCGACCCGACGCGCCTGCGCCAGGCCATGTTGAGCCTGCTGGAGAACGCCCTGCAAAAAACCGACGAAGGCGAAGTGCTGATCGTGGTCGCCCTGGACGATCGCAGCACCCAGCCACGCCTGCGCATTGCCGTACAAGACAGTGGCCTGCCGATGGAGGCGGCCGAGCGCGACGCCCTGCTGCACAGCGAACTGCACAGCAAGAATTTCTTCTCGGCCACCCGCTTGAACGGCCACCTGGGGCTGGTCATCGCCCGCCAACTCATCCTATTGATGAACGGCGAGTTCGGGATCAAGAGCGGCAGCCATCAGGGCAGCACGCTGTGGTTGACCCTGCCGCTGGACCCGCAACGCCTGGAGCACCCGACCTCCGACCTCGACGGTCCGCTCAAAGGCGCCCGGGTGCTGGTGGTGGACGACAACGACACCTGCCGCAAAGTCCTGGTGCAGCAATGCTCGGCCTGGGGCCTCAACGTCAGCGCCGTGCCATCGGGCAAGGAAGCCCTGGCGCTGCTGCGCACCAAGGCGCACCTGCGTGATTACTTCGACGTGGTGCTGCTGGACCAGAACATGCCCGGCATGACCGGCATGCAACTGGCGGCGAAGATCAAGGAAGACCCGAGCCTGAACCACGACATCCTGCTGATCATGCTCACCGGCATCAGCAATGCGCCGAGCAAGATCATCGCGCGCAACTGCGGGATCAAACGCATCCTCGCCAAACCCGTGGCCGGCTATACGCTCAAGACCACCCTGGCCGACGAACTGACCCAGCGCAGCAAGGGCAACACCGCACCTCGCGCGGTGGCCGGGGCACCGGCGGCCGTCATCGTACCCAGCGATTTCCGCATTCTGGTGGCCGAGGACAACAGCATTTCCACCAAAGTGATCCGCGGCATGCTGGGCAAACTCAACCTCGACCCGGACACCGCCAGCAATGGCGAAGAAGCGCTGGAGGCAATGAAAGCCCAGCGCTATGACCTGGTGTTGATGGATTGCGAAATGCCGATCCTCGATGGTTTCTCGGCGACGCAGCAATTGCGCGCCTGGGAAGTCAGCCACCAGCGCATTCGCACCCCGGTGGTGGCCCTGACGGCGCACATCCTGTCGGAACACAAGGAGCGCGCGCGCCAAGCCGGGATGGACGGGCACATGGCCAAGCCGGTGGAGTTGTCGCAGTTGCGTGAACTGGTGGAGTTCTGGGTGGCGCAGCGTCAGCAGAAGCAAGAGCACAGCACAGCTTCCTGACCTGAAATACTCTCCCCTGTGGGAGCTGGCTTGCCTGCGATAGCGGCGTGTCAAACAACTGATTTGTGTCTGATGCACCGCTATCGCAGGCAAGCCAGCTCCCACATTTGACCGGTTTCGCCTGATAGACTTGACCCATATCCCCTGCCGCGAGCCACCTCCATGCTCCACGTGTTATTCAGCGTCTACCTGAAAATGCTCGTGCTCTACAGCCCGTTCTTCGTGCTGTCCTGCTTTATCAGCCTCACCCGTGGCTATTCCAGCAAAGAACGGCGGCGCCTGGCCTGGAAAGTGGCGCTGGCGACCTTGGTATCGAGTGTGTTGCTCTACCTGTTCGGCCGGGTGATTTTCAGTGTGTTCGGCATCACCGTGGACGCCTTCCGCATCGGCGCCGGCAGCGTGCTGTTTATCTCCGCCCTGGGCATGGCGCAAGGCAAGTCGGCCGTGCAGACCGACAACGTGCAGCAGGACGTGACCATCGTACCGCTGACCATCCCCCTCACCGTCGCCCCGGCACCATCGGGGCCCTGCTGGTAATGGGCGTAAGCCAGCCACACTGGGACGACAAGCTCACCGCCATTCTCAGCATCACCCTGGCCAGCCTCACGGTCGGCGTGGTGCTGTACCTGTCCAACCGTATCGAGCGCATCCTCGGCGACCAGGGCTTGCAGATTGTCAGTCGGTTGATGGGGTTGTTCGTGTGCGCCTTGGCCGCGCAAATCATCTTTACCGGCGTACGCGGCTACCTGGTGCCCTAGATCCGGTACTTGGCGATGGCCAGTCGCACCTTGTCACCCGCGCTCTCGCGCATCAGTTGCAGGTTTTTTGGGTTGATCAGCGAAGTGTTCAGCACCAGGCACGTCTGCCCACTGAAAGCTTCGAACGAGGAGCTGTCCCATTCCAGAAACGGCAACCCCACCTGCTTGCTCTCGCTGTGGGTGCTGTAGGTCACCAGCACCATTTTCAATTCGCCGTCCATCTCGGCACAGGAGGCCAGGCCGAAATCCGCGCCCTGGCTCACGGTGCTGTTGCGCTTGAACAGCTCGAACGTCGCCGGTGTCTGCTTCAACGCCTCCAACGCATCAGCCGCCAACTTGGGCAGCGCCGCCAGCAGTGGCGAAGACAAGGACGTCGACGCCAGCAGGCCGGCGATAATGCCGAGCACCTGCGACTGCACCGTCAGCCCCTTGCCTGAACGTGATACCCGCTCGAAGCGGCTGCGCACCGGCAACCAGCCCAAGCCGGTCATCACCTTGATGAACTCCTCGTACCAACTCTCGGTACCGCGCGGGATGTGCAACACATCGCTGACATAGCTGCTGGCCAGCAGATAGCTTTTGCGGATGTATTCCCGGTTCAGGCCCGACAGGCCATCGGCAAACGAGAGCACGCCGTTGTTGACCACCGCCGCGTTGAAGTCGTCTTCGCTGTCCGGCGCTGAAGCCTCAAGCGTTCCCGGCGCTCCGGGCAACTTGTAGGCGGCAATCAATTTGCGCCTTTTTGTCGTGTTGATCCTTCTGCGATGTCGCTCCATTTTCAGTTCTCCACAAGCACCCCACATTCGGGGCTTATGTTCACCCTAGTCCACCCGCCGACGCGCTTGCCAGACGATAAACATCCCTTGAGGCAGCCCGTCAAACCGCAGCGCCCAGCGATCACGCCGCGTCGTCGGCACGCGTGCAAAAGTCTTCGCAAAAAAAAAGAAAAAGCCCCGGACAACACCAGGAAATTCCCTGGGTCATTCGGAGCTTTCCGCCACCTGAAAGGCCAGTTTCAGCCGGCGGGTTTCTCGCCGTACCAGCGCGGTGTGTACACCCACTCACCACCACCGGCACGCGGGAACGTGCAGGTGGTGGACGAGCCGATCAGCACCATGGTGCGCATGTCCACCTGCTCCGGAGTCAGTTGCCCCAGCGTGGTGACGCGCAGGGTCTGACCCGGCCGACCGATATCACGGCCCAGCACCACCGGGGTTTCGGGCGAGCGATGCCGCGCGACGATTTCCAGCGCACGCCCCAACTGCCACGGCCGCGAGCGCGAGATCGGGTTATAGAACGCCAGCGCCAGGTCGGCCTGGGACGCCAGCTCCAGGCGTGTTTCGATAATCGACCAGGGCTTGAGGTTGTCCGACAGCGACATCACGCAGAAGTCATGCCCCAGCGGCGCACCGGCCTGGGCAGCGGTGGCCAGGGAGGCCGAGACGCCCGGCAGGATCTGCAGGTCGACCTGATGCCAGGCCGGGTCGCGGGACTCATGCAAGGCCTCGAGCACTGCCGCTGCCATGGCGAACACGCCAGGGTCGCCGGAGGACACCACCACCACCGAACGGCCCTGGGCCGCCAGCTCGAAGGCGTGGCGCGCACGCTGCATCTCTTCGCGGTTGTCGGTGCAGTGCTGCACCTGATCGTCGCGAAACGGCCCGGCCATGCGCACGTAGGTTTCATAGCCGAGCACGTCGGTACAGCGCGCCAGTTCGGCCTGCACCGCCGGCACCCTCAATTCGGCAGCGCCCGGGCCCAGGCCGATCACCGCGAGGCGGCCACGGCGCGACCGACTTGCGACAGGTCCAAGGGCTGCTCGGCAACGCTGACGACAATATCGGCATCCTGAGCAAGCTCACTGAAACGCAGCGGCACACCCAGCGCCAACGCCGCGTCATGCAACGACGCGTCGGCCATCTGCGTGTCACTGGCCAGCGGCAAGCCAGGGATTGCACGGCA
>JAFHKH010000590.1 GCA_016937595.1 Pseudomonas cedrina subsp. fulgida
ACGACTGGCTGCCGGCGGCCGGCTCCAGCGGCTCCAGCACCGTAATGCGTTGGTTATCGAGCACGGTAAGCGGCTTGGCTTGACTCAGCGCCGCCAGGATATTGCGCGCATCATCCGGGAGCATATCCTGGAGTTGCTTGCCGAGCCTTGCCGGGTTGGCGCTATTGCTGGCGATCAAGCCAGTGGGGCTCAAGATGCTGATTTCTACCTTGCCCGCGTAGAGATTACGGCTGTCGTCCAGCGTGTTTTGCTGGAAGCTTTCCAGACTGATATCCAGGCCCAGCACAGCGATGGTCTTGCCATTTTCAATGATTGGAAAGGTGATGCCGGTGACTAACAGGCGCTTGCCAGACGCATCGTCGGAATAGGGATCGACGACACAGGGCTGTCCGCTATTGCGCGAGCACGTATAGAAGGTATTGAACGGTTTACCGCTGGGCCCGGGAGAAGTGTCAGCGAGTATTTTTTCCTCGCCCAGCACTCACCCTGCCTTGCGCTTGAAGATTCTCCTGCGCTGCGTCCGCCAGCATTTGACTGCTGGAGGCCTTGATTTGCGCAGAGGTGACATTGCTCTGATAGAGAGAAAGGCCCACCAGCAGGATGACCACCACTATCAGGCAGAGACTCGCGAGCAGGGGGATCTTGCTCTGTATGGTCAAAGTAGCGTTGCGCATGGGCACAACCTTGTCTGAATGGGCAGGAAAGAAAACGGGCGACACCCGCCACCCGAGGCCAGTCAAAACGTCGGGAATCGCTGGGGGGATGAATTCCAGTGAAATGCTGCAGACGAAAAAA
>JAFHKH010000591.1 GCA_016937595.1 Pseudomonas cedrina subsp. fulgida
TCGCCTGTACCGCCTGCGCGACGGCGTGCTGGAGGGCCTCTCCCGCGACCACAGCTACGTGCAGGATCTGCAAGACAGCGGCCTGCTCAGCGAAGCCGATGCCCGCAGCCATCCGCGCGCCAATATCGTCACCCGCGCCGTGGGCGTGGAAGCCCAGCTTGAAGTGGCCGTGCTCGACCTGTTGATTGCTCCCGGTGACAGTTACCTGCTGTGCAGCGACGGCCTGAACAAGACCGTCGAAGACCATGAGATCCGCGAAGTCCTCAGCCACGACGCGCCGGATGAAATCGTGCGCAGCCTGGTGCACATGGGGCTTAACCGGGGCGCGCCGGACAACATCACCGCTATTGTCGTGAAGGTATCGCCATGAACATCGTCATTCCCGGTTATGACATCGAAGGCGAGATCGGCGAAGGCGCCATGGCCAGCGTGTACCTGGCGACCCAGCGTTCGCTGGAGCGCAAGGTGGCCTTGAAAGTAATGGCGGCGGCGCTGGCGGCCGACCCGAGTTTCTGCGAGCGTTTCCTGCGCGAGGGCAAGACCCTGGCGCGCCTGTCGCACCCGCACACCGTGACCATCCATGACATCGGCAACGTCGGTGAGCTGTATTACATGGCCATGGAATACCTGCCCAACGGCACGCTCAAGGAACGCATCGCCGCTGGCCTGACGCCGCAGCAGGGCGTGACGCTGATCCGCCAGATTGCCTCGGCGCTGGGCTATGCCCATGCCCAGGGCCTGGTGCACCGTGATGTGAAACCGGCGAACATTCTGTTCCGCGCCGATGGTACGGCGGTGTTGTCCGACTTCGGTATCGCCAAGTCGCTGGATGACCGCACCCAATTTACCCAGGCCGGGTTTGCCGTGGGCACGCCGAGCTATATGAGCCCGGAACAGGCGCGGGGCCAGGAGATCGATGGCCGCGCGGACCTGTATGCCCTCGGTGTGGTGTTGTACGAGATTCTGGTCGGCGAGCTGCCTTACAGCGGCACCGATGCGCTTTCGACGGCGCTCGCGCACCTGACCGAGCCGTTGCCGGAATTGCCGGTGCACCATGGCCGTTATCAGGAGGTGTTGCGCAAACTGTTGGCCAAGGACCCGGCGGAGCGGTTCGCGGATGCGGCGGCGTTGTTGCGGGCCCTGGATAACCTGCCGGCGGAGTCGCCCGAGGCCACGCTGGTGCGACCGCTGCCGATCCCGATGAGTTTTGATTTGGCCGGCATCACCCCGGAATCCATCGAGATCCCCACCGACAAACCCCAGGTGGTGCGCCAGCCGGTGGTGACACCGACGCAACACCGTGCTGTTTCAGAACAACGCCGTGGGCCGGTGTTGGCGTTGGCCGCCGTTGCGGTGGCGGTTGCGCTGGCCATTGGTGGCGCCGGTTATGGGTGGTTGAGCGCTGGCGATAAACCGGCCACGCCGGCCAAACCGCCCGCTGCGGTGGTGCCCAAGGTGACCCCCGCGCAGCCGCCGGTCGCCGAAGTCGACGGCGGCCAGCGCCCGCTGTTGATGGCGGGTAAGAAGACCTTGTTCCAGCGCGTCCTCAGCAAGCCGGGCGCCAAGCTCTCGAATGACGCGGGCAGCGCGGCGGGCAAAGCCCTGCCGGCGTTCTCCGTACTTTACGTGTACCAGCGCAAAGACGTCGACGGCAGCCCGTGGGTACGCGTCGGCGCGGCCACCGACGGGCGCAGCGACGGTTGGCTGCCGGCCTCTCAGGTCAGCGACTGGAAGCAGAGCCTGGTGCTGAAATTCACCGAACGCTCGGGCCGCGCGCCGGTGATGTTCCTGCGCCAATCCAGTGAGGTGGAAAAACTGCTGGCCGACCCTGCAACCGCCAAAAGTGTATTGGCCAAGGCGCAAAAGAACAGCGACGACAATAGCCAGATCCTCGCCCTGGAACCGAGCGCCAGCGCGGTGCCGCAGAACCAGTTCTACCTGCTGCCGATCTTCGATGCCAAAGAGAGCTTCGACGAGAACGGCCAGCCGGTGCAGTTGCTCAATGTGGCCTCCATCGATCCAGGCAGCAGCGCCGCCAAACCGTCGACACCGGTGATCAATGCGAATGCCGACGCCTTCCGCACCGCCGTGGTGCTGGTGGTCGACACCACCGTGTCGATGCAGCCCTATATCGACCAGATCCGCGACGTGGTGCACGAACTGCAAACCCGTATCGCCGAGCGCGGCGAGTTGGACAGTGTCAGCTTCGGCATGGTGGGGTTTCGCAACAGCATCAAGAAGACCCCTGGCCTGGAGTACGTGGCCAAGACCCTGATCACCCTCGACCAGGGCCGCGACCCGCAACGCTTCCTCGACATGGCACGCCAGGTCAAGGCGTCTACCGTGTCGAGCCATTCGTTCAACGAAGACGCGTTCGCCGGGGTGATGCAAGCGGTGAACGGCATGGATTGGTCCGGTTACGGCGGGCGCATCATCCTGCTGGTCACCGATGCCGGTGCACTGCGCAAGAACGACCCGTTTGCCACGACCCAGATGAATGAAGCCGAGGTGCGCCAGGCCGCGTTGGGCAAGCAAATCAAGATCTACGCCTTGCACCTGCGCACCGACGCCGGCAAGAAGACCCATGCCGGCGCCGAGAGCCAATACCGCATCCTCACCGCCGACGCCAACCCGCAGATCGGCGACCTCTACACGCCGGTGCCCGGTGGTGATGTGCGCAAGCTGGGCGAGCGCGTCGATGAAGTCGGCACGGTGTTCGCCAACCTTGTGCATCAGGTGCGCAGCAATACGCCGCAACCGGTGCCGTTGCTGAACAGCGCGCCAAGCCTGGCGGACAAATCCGCGGCGGTCGGTTATGCCATGCACATGGATTTCCTCGGGCGCAAGAGCGCGAGCCAGGCGCCGCAACTGGTCAGTGCCTGGACCGCCGACCGCGACCTGACCAACCCGGCGCTGCCGGCGTTCCAGGTGTGCGTGATGCTGACCAAATTGCAGCTCAATGACCTGCAGCAGTCGCTGAAACTGATCGTCGATGCCGCTCGCAAGACCCAGACCTCACCCAAGGACTTCTTCCAGGAAATCGCCAGCGCTTCGGCCTACATGAGCCGCGACCCCCAAGCCCTGCGCAAGGGCGGCAACCTGGCCGACGGCGGCATTCTCGGCGAGTACCTGGAAGGCCTGCCGTACCGCAGCAAGTCGCTGAACATGACTCAGGATTTGTGGTTGTCGTTGAGCGTGGCCGAGCAGGAAGACTTCATCGATGAGCTGGATTCGAAAATCCGTCTCTACGAAACCTTCCACAATGACCTGGCCAACTGGGTCCGTTTCGGTGACGCCGAGCCGGGCGATGCGTTGTACCGCGTGCCATTGTCGACGCTGCGTGATGCTCAACCTGAACGCCGTGCACAAGAGCCGGGGCGTCGGCAGCCAGCGCTATAGCCTGGTGATTCCGGCGCTGGCGCTGCGTGCGGGAGAGCAAGTGGCGATTGTCGGGCCGAGCGGCTGCGGCAAGAGCACTTTGCTGGACCTGCTGGCGCTGGTATTGGCGCCGGATCAGGTGGGGCAGTTTGAATTCAACCGGCAGGACATCGCCGGGCTGTGGCGCGCGGATAAGCAATCCACCTTGGCGGCGCTGCGCAGCGAGCATTTGGGCTATGTGCTGCAAACCGGCGGCCTGCTGGGCTTTCTTGATGTGCGCGGCAATATCGCGCTGCCCCGGCAACTGCTGGGCTTGAAGGACGACGGCAGCGTGGCGCGCCTGGCCGAGCAACTGGAGATCGGCGACCAACTCGCGAAGAAGCCGGCGGCGCTCTCGGTGGGCCAGCGCCAGCGGGTCAGCTGCGCGCGCGCATTGGCCCACGCACCGCAACTGGTGCTGGCGGACGAACCGACGGCCTCCCTCGACCCCTTGAACGCCGAGCGCGTGATGCAGGCCTTGCTGGCCAGGGCCCGCGAACAGCGTGCGGCCTGTGTGATCGCCACCCATGACGAGCCGCTCGCCCGCGCCAGTGGCTTGCAGGTGCGGCGCATCAGTTGCCGCCGCGACACCGACGGCGGCGTCACGGCCACCCTTGGGGAGGCGTGCTGATGCGCAGCGGTCTGGTGGCGTCGCTGGCCTGGCAGGACTATCGCAACGATGCCTGGCTGTCCGCGTGTTCGGTACTGGCGCTGGTCGCCGTGATCGCGCCTTTGCTGGTGTTATTCGGCCTGAAGTTTGGACTGGTTAGCAGTTTGACCGAACGTTTGCAGACCGACCCCGCGACCCGTGAAATTATTCCGCTGGGCGGTGGTCGATTCAGCAGCGTCTTTATCGAGCAACTCGGCCAGCGTGCCGATGTGGCGTTTGCGTTACCGCGTACGCGGCAGATTGCGGCGACGGCGCAGGTGGGCACGGTGGCCCTGGAAATGCTGCCGACCGCGACAGGTGACCCTTGCTCGCCGGGCTGCCGGTGCCAAGGGCCTGGACCAGATTGTGTTGAGCCACACCGCCGCCGAGAAGCTGGCGGCGCGGCCTGGGGATTGGCTGGAAAGCAGCTTTGCGCGGCAAGTGGCGGGGCGCGTGGAGGCCCAGCGCACGCGGGTACAGGTGCTGGCGGTACTGCCGTTGCAAGCGTTTGCCCGTGACGGTTTGTTTGCCGACTTGCGGCTGCTGGAAGCCGTTGAAGATTACCGCGATGGCCGTGCAGTGCCGGCATTGGGATGGGCCGGCGATGAGGTCGGCGTGAGCGAGCAGCGCGTGTATCCGGCGTTTCGCCTGTATGCGCGCAGCCTCACCGATGTAGAGCCGCTGCGCGTGTTTTTCGCCGGGCAGAACCTGCTGGTGTCGACCCAGGCGCAGACCATCGCGCAGGTGCAGTCATTGAGCCGTAATCTGTCGATTGTGTTTTGGGTCATCTGTGGGCTGGCGCTGGCGGGGGCATTCGCGGCGATCTTTGCCGGAGCCCTGGCCGCCGTGGCGCGCAAGCGGCGGGAGTTGTCGGTGTTGCGCCTGTTGGGGTTTTCCACCGGTGGGCTGTTGTTGTTTGTGGTGGCGCAGGCGCTGTACAGCGCAAGCTTTGCCGCTGTGCTGAGCGTCGGGTTATATGGCTTGGCTGAGGCAGCGTTGAACAAACTATTCGTGCAGGTGCCGGGCGAACACGCCAGCCGCCTGCTGGCGCATCATTATGGCCTGGCCCTGGTTGCCATTCTTGGCGTGAGCGCCGTGGCGGCGGCCTGTGGCGGTTGGCGAGTGGCGCGGATCCAGGCTTCTGAAGGAATCAGAGATGTATAAGTTACTGGGCGCCTGTGTGGCGCTGACCTTGGCTTCGATGGCCTGG
>JAFHKH010000592.1 GCA_016937595.1 Pseudomonas cedrina subsp. fulgida
TGCCCGCGCAAGGCAGCGAACAGCGGCCGCCGTCACGGGTGCGCAACGGCCAACTGGCGGTGGCCTGGGCGCTGGCGCGGCCGAGCAACTGGTCGAGGGAACTGTCGAAAAATGCCTCCACCGACTGCCCGACCAGGCTACCCGTACCTGCCCCAGCAGGTTCAACGCGCTCTGGTTCACCGCGCAGATGCGGCCTTCGCCGTCAAACGCCAGCAGCCCTTCGCTGAACAGGCCCACCGATTCGGCCTGCAGGTGAAAGCGCAGCAGCCAATGCTGTTCAAAATGACGCAGGAAGTAGCAACTTTCGATCATCTTTGCCGACAGGTTCACCAGCGCCATGGTATGGAACTGGCTCTGGCGCGACACCGCTTCGCGTGCCGACGACACATCCAGCACCGCCAGCAGATCGCCATGGGGATCGAACACCGGGCTCGCCGAGCAGGTCAGCCCGGTGTGGCGGCCGCGGAAGTGCTCATCGCGGTGGATGGTCACGGACTGGCGCTCCACCAGGCAGGTGCCAATGCCGTTGGTGCCCTCACAGGCTTCGCTCCAGTCGCGCCGAGCCACAACCCGGCGCGCTCGAAAATCCTGCGCTCGGACGCGCCGTCACGCAATTGAGGATCACCCCGCGCGCGTCCGTCAGCAGCACCGCGTGGCCGGCGCCCGAAAGTTGCTGATGCAGGCTGTTCATCTCATTGCCGGCAATCTGCAGCACCTGCTGCAAACGCTCTCGGCTTTCCAGCAGGCGACCATGTTCAAGCACGGTGGGAGCAATGGTTTGCGCAGGGTCGAGGTGGTAGTCCTCCAGGCAACGCAGCCAGGAGCGGGCGATGGACGGGTCGCTCGACGGGTCGCGGCCATGCGCCACGGTGAGCACTTGCTGGGCATGCCGGCTGAAATGATCGTTGTGCATTTCTTATTATTCTCCCTGCGTGAGAACGCCCAGCATCCCTCAGCCATCCCGCCAATGCAATCCCGGGCCGACCCACCGGTCACAGGCTGTACCGGTTATGGCACAAACTGTCACCCCGCTTGTACCACGCGCGTGACAGTCACGCCTTGCGACAACTCCAACCCCCTGATTTTGCTGGCCCGTAAGCGGTGGCCCAACCTTTGCTCTACGCTTTATCAAGCGCTTGATGCGCCGCGCTCCCAATAAACATAAAAGCCAGGAGATACCCACCATGCGTTACGCACACCCCGGTACTGAAGGTGCCATCGTTTCGTTCAAGGCCAAGTACGGCAACTACATCGGTGGCGAATTCGTTGCGCCGATCGATGGCAACTATTTCACCAACACCTCGCCGGTCAACGGCAAACCAATCGCCGAATTTCCGCGTTCCACCGCCAAAGACATCGACAAGGCCCTCGACGCCGCCCATGCCGCCGCCGACGCCTGGGGCAAGACCTCGGCCCAGGACCGTTCGCTGGTGCTGCTGAAAATCGCCGACCGCATCGAACAGAACCTCGAACTGCTGGCCATCACCGAAACCTGGGACAACGGCAAGGCCGTGCGTGAAACGCTCAACGCCGACATCCCATTGGCCGCCGACCACTTCCGCTACTTCGCCGGTTGCATCCGCGCCCAGGAAGGCACCAGCGCCGAGATCAACGAACACACGGCGTCCTATCATTTCCATGAGCCGCTGGGCGTGGTCGGCCAGATCATCCCCTGGAACTTTCCGCTGCTGATGGCCGCCTGGAAACTCGCCCCGGCTCTGGCCGCCGGCAACTGCGTGGTGCTCAAGCCGGCCGAGCAAACCCCGCTGGGCATCAACGTGCTGATGGAGTTGATCGGCGACCTGCTGCCACCGGGCGTGCTGAACGTGGTGCACGGCTTCGGCAAGGAAGCTGGCGAAGCGCTGGCCACCAGCAAACGCATCGCCAAGATCGCGTTCACCGGCTCGACCCCGGTGGGCTCGCACATCATGCACGCGGCGGCCGAGAACATTATTCCGTCCACCGTGGAGCTGGGCGGCAAGTCGCCGA
>JAFHKH010000593.1 GCA_016937595.1 Pseudomonas cedrina subsp. fulgida
TGGGAATGCATCCTGTGACGCTCCGCGTCCGGCGCCAGCGCAAGGTTCAAGTCTTGCGCAAGGGTGACGCAGAGCGTCACGCGATGCATTCCCACGCAGGAGCCTGGGAACGATCGGGCAGCAGATTTTCTCCTTATATGCCTATTCCCAAATATGTCAGAGTTTTACATTGAGACCTGAGGGGTGTCTGAGTATAATGGCGCGCTTCCATTTTCCCGCTCGGGAGCCCCCGCGATGCTGCGTATCAGCCAAGAAGCTCTGACATTCGACGACATTCTCCTCGTGCCCGGTTATTCCGAGGTGCTTCCTAACGAAGTCAGTCTCAAGACCCGCCTAACCCGTGGCATCGAGCTGAATATTCCCCTGGTTTCCGCTGCCATGGACACCGTCACCGAAGCCCGTCTGGCCATCGCCATGGCTCAGGAAGGCGGCATCGGCATCATCCACAAGAACATGACCATCGAGCAGCAAGCTGCCGAAGTGCGCAAGGTCAAGCGTTACGAAGCCGGCGTGGTGAAAGATCCGATCACCATCGAAGCCGACGCCACCGTGCGCGACCTGTTCGAACTGACCCGCATGCACAACATCTCCGGCGTTCCGGTGCTGCACGATGGCGACCTGGTCGGCATCGTCACGTCCCGTGACGTGCGTTTCGAGAACCGCCTTGAAGTCACCGTCCGCGAAGTGATGACGCCTAAAGAGCGCCTGGTCACGGTCAAGGAAGGCGCCGACAAGAACGATGTGCGCGAATTGCTGCACAAGCACCGCATCGAGCGCGTGCTGATCGTCGACGACAAATTCGCGCTCAAGGGCATGATGACTGTCAACGACATCGAAAAAGCCAAGGCTTACCCGTGGGCCAGCAAGGATGACCAAGGTCGTCTGCGCGTCGGCGCCGCCGTCGGTACCGGCAAAGACACCGGCGACCGCGTGTCGGCGCTGGTTGCCGCCGGTGTTGACGTGGTGGTGGTCGACACCGCCCACGGCCACTCCAAAGGCGTGATCGACCGCGTGCGTTGGGTCAAGCAGAACTTCCCTGACGTGCAAGTGATCGGCGGCAACATTGCCACCGGCGCCGCCGCCAAGGCCCTGGCCGAAGCCGGCGCTGACGCAGTCAAGGTCGGTATCGGCCCGGGCTCGATCTGCACCACGCGTATCGTCGCCGGTGTGGGCGTGCCGCAGATCAGCGCCATCGCCAACGTCGCCGCGGCCCTTGAAGGCACCGGCGTGCCGTTGATCGCCGACGGCGGCATCCGCTTCTCCGGTGACCTGTCCAAGGCCATCGTGGCCGGTGCTTCCTGCGTGATGATGGGCTCGATGTTCGCCGGTACCGAAGAGGCACCGGGCGAGATCGAACTGTTCCAGGGCCGTTCCTACAAGGCTTACCGCGGCATGGGTTCGCTGGGTGCCATGTCCCAGGCGCAAGGCTCTTCCGACCGCTACTTCCAGGACTCCTCGGCAGGCGCCGAGAAGCTCGTCCCGGAAGGCATCGAAGGCCGTGTGCCTTACAAAGGCACCCTGAGCGCGATCATCCATCAACTGATGGGCGGCCTGCGTTCCTCGATGGGCTACACCGGCAGCGCCGACATCGAAGAAATGCGCACCAAGCCAGAGTTCGTACGGATCACCGGCGCCGGCATGGCTGAATCCCATGTCCACGACGTGCAGATCACCAAGGAAGCGCCAAACTACCGCGTAGGTTGAGGCTTCCAGCAAACGTTAAGTAACCGGGGCTGTTCTTTCAGCCCCGAGTTGTTTCTGATTCATTAGACGAGACTGACTTCATGGCCCTCGACATTCACGCCCACCGCATCCTGATCCTCGATTTCGGTTCCCAGTACACCCAACTGATCGCCCGCCGCGTGCGTGAAATCGGCGTGTACTGCGAACTGCACCCGTTCGACATGGATGACGCCGCGATTCGCGAATTCGCGCCCAAAGGCGTCATCCTCGCCGGCGGTCCCGAGTCTGTGCACGAAGCCGACAGCCCGCGTTGCCCGCAAGCGGTATTCGACCTCGGCGTGCCGGTCTTCGGTATCTGCTACGGCATGCAGACCATGGCCGAGCAACTGGGCGGCAAGGTTGAAGGCTCCGAGCTGCGTGAATTCGGTTACGCCCGTGTCGACGTGGTCGGCAAGAGCCGCCTGCTGGACGGCATCGAAGACCACATCGACGCCGACGGCCTGTTCGGCCTCGACGTGTGGATGAGCCACGGTGACAAGGTCACCAAGATGCCGCAGGACTTCCACATCCTGGCCAGCACCCCGAGCTGCCCGATCGCCGGCATGTTCAGCGACGAGCGTCGGTACTACGGCGTGCAGTTCCACCCGGAAGTGACCCACACCAAGCAAGGCGGGCGCATCCTGTCGCGCTTCATCCTCGACATCTGCGAGTGTGAAGCCCTGTGGACCCCGTCGAAAATCGCCGAGGACGCCATCGCCCAGGTGCGCGCCCAGGTCGGCACCGACAACGTACTGCTCGGCCTGTCCGGCGGCGTCGACTCCTCCGTGGTCGCCGCGTTGCTGCACAAAGCCATCGGCGACCAACTGACCTGCGTCTTCGTCGACAACGGCCTGCTGCGCCTGCACGAAGGCGAGCAGGTGATGGCCATGTTCGCCGAGAACATGGGCGTCAAGGTGATCCGCGCCAACGCCGAAGAGCAGTTCCTCGACAACCTGGCCGGCGAGTCCGACCCGGAGAAGAAACGCAAGATCATCGGCCGCACCTTCATCGACGTCTTCGATGCCCAGGCCAAACACCTGGACAACATCAAGTACCTCGCCCAGGGCACCATCTACCCCGACGTGATCGAATCGGCCGGCGCCAAGAGCGGCAAGGCCCACGTGATCAAGTCCCACCACAACGTGGGCGGCCTGCCCGAGGAAATGAACCTCAAACTGGTCGAACCGCTGCGCGAGCTGTTCAAGGACGAAGTCCGCCGCCTGGGCCTGGAACTCGGCCTGCCGTACGACATGGTCTACCGCCACCCCTTCCCGGCCCGGGCCTGGGCGTGCGCATCCTCGGTGAAGTGAAAAAGGAATACGCCGACCTGCTGCGCCGCGCCGACCACATCTTCATCGAAGAACTGCGCAAGGCGGATTGGTACCACAAGGTCAGCCAGGCGTTCGTGGTGTTCCAGCCAGTGAAATCGGTGGGCGTGGTGGGTGATGGCCGTCGTTACGCGTGGGTTGTGGCGTTGCGTGCGGTGGAGACGATCGACTTCATGACAGCGCGTTGGGCGCACTTGCCGTATGAACTGCTGGAGACCGTTTCCGGGCGGATTATCAATGAGATCGAAGGGATCTCGCGCGTGACGTATGACGTGTCGAGCAAGCGCCGGCGACGATTGAGTGGGAATGATAGGGTGTCCGGCCCTGCCCGGCACGATCTAGCAAGAAATGCCCTTGAGCCCGCGTAATTGCGGGCTTTTTGGTTTTTGGGCCTGCAAATTCTAGACTGTCTCGCCCTGTGGGCGGACTGCATCAACCTGTCTCTCCAGCGACTCCAACAGCGCCTGCGCACCACGATCCCGGCGCAGTTGCCCGATATGCGTGCGCGCCAGCTTTAGATGATGGCGAGCCTGGGCCACGTCCTCGCGCTGCAATGCCAGTGGAATGCTGATAGCGGCGACCTGAATGACCAGTCGGTGTGCGCCGCTATGATCGTGCTGCTCGATAACCTGCTGCAACAGATTGGCCAGCGCTTGAGTGTTGCGCTCCGGGGCCCGCTGTAACAACTCTTCGAGTGCACGAAGCCAGAACAGACGATAGCGCGGGATCAGCTCGTCCTCGGCCAGCAGCAATGCCCAGGCCTCGTCGTCCTGCTGTAACTGGGCCAGCACCTGTGCCTTGTACATCAATCGCTGCTGGCGTTCTGTCAGCCACTCATGACCCTTCACACCTGCATCCCACTCGGCCATCACCGCCCAGGCCTGCTCGGGCCGCTTTAATTGCAGCAGGGTTGCTATGCGCACCTCGTGCATGCAGTCGTAGGTCGGTTGCCCTGCGGCCAGGATCTTGCCCTGCTGCTCGTCCAGGAAGGTAAGCGCGTCCTCGGGGCGCCCATCGTCAAGCATGGCCTCTGCTTTTTCGTAGCTTATGCAGGAAAAGCACCCCCGGGTCGGGTCCAGGCGTTGCAAGGTTTCGTCACAGACGGCGATCCGTTCCTCGGCCCACCCCGCACCGTCGACATTGGCATAGCAGGACACCAAATCCTGGGTCACGCAGACCGATTGCGGGCACTGTCGGGCATCTTCCCGGTTGGCCCGCTCGAACAAGGCCACCACTTGCGCCAGTGCCGTTTCACCTTCCAACAGGCTGCCGACGCGATTGCGCATTTCCCAATGGCCGACGAAGACCTCCAGCCACGGATGGCCTGCGGTCTTGGCCAGCGCCTTGACCTCTGGAAGCAATGCCTGAGCCTGAGTGACTTCCAGGTTGAATATGTGTTGAAGCATGCGGTCCAGCGAATCGACAGCCTGCCCTTTACCCGACTCTCGCAGCTCGGTCTTGAGTTTTCCCAGCCAGCTCCAGATATCCATGTACGTCACGCTCCACTTGATCCCTCAGGATCATCATTCATCGGGCCAGCAGCACCTGCATCGACTGCGCCAGTCCTTCCAGCGCCTCTGTCAGGGCGGATGGCGTCTGCACTGCGGCCTGTGCGCAAATAATTACCTTGAACGCCTTGAGCAACCGGGCCGCATCCAGGGCGCCCTGCTGATTGCCGTCGATGGCCTGGATCAGGGCCTGGATTGCCGGGTTGGCGAAATTGAGATAAAGACGGTTAGCGGCCTGGGCTGTTATCTGCTGCGTATACTGGCGGGCCAGGTGCAAGGCAGCCGATGCGATATGCCGGTCCGCCTCGTCGCTTTCAAGCCGGGCCTTCAATTGGGCCTCGTGATTACTGACCACCACCAGTGGCAGTGTCTCGGGCGCAAAACGCGCCACCACCAGTTCTTCGTTCACCGCCAGCCGCGTACGCAGCCAGTCAAGTTGTGAAGCCGGCAGGCTGACCGGCGTGAACAATTGCCGGTTGCCACTTTCGCTGCCCAACTCGACCAGACGCACACCTTGTCCCTCGCACCAAAGGCGCAGGAACGGCAGCACGGCATAACGATTGCCATGCGCCACTGGAAAACCCAGAGCATGGAACAGCATTGTTTCAAAGCCGTCCTGGCTGTCCAGCAATACATGAACGGCCCCCTCGACTACCAGATGGCGAACCGGCAGTTCACCCTGGGAGGTGGGAATACTCAGGCTGCCCTTGAGCAGATCGAAGAGGCGCTGATCGCACAGGGTCGCCCCCAACAAGGCTTCGTTATGGCGCGACAACACCCGTCGCCAGGCCTGCGGCTGATGCTCGGCGAGCCCGACCAGGCCATCGATCAGCGCCTCGCAGATAGCATGACGTGTCGCGTGGTAGTGTTGATCGCGCTGCAGAGCCTCGCGGCTCGCCGTTGGGGTCAAGTGCCTGGACTCGATCACGCCGCCGATAAAACCCGCCCAGGACGGCAGCAGGTCGCGGGCGTTGTCATCCAGCAGCATCCCGCGCAGGAATACACTTAGATTGCGGTTATCGTTTGAACCATAGGTCGCGCCGTCCTGAACCCATAGCAACCCTTGCAGGTCGGGCTGTTCGTGCGAATCTACGGGCATACAGCAGATCGGTTCGAAGTTGTGTTCAAAACCTTCGGCGAACGCCAGTTGCCGTTTGTGCAACTGCAATGGATGCAAGCCGCTGCCCGCAGACAGTCGCCAGGGTGGCGGTTCCCGGTTGATGGCCACGCCGGAACCCGCACCGACATGGATGGGCACCTCCAGCAGCGCGCAATAGCGCTCCAGAATCGCACGCAGACGTGTGGCTTCGGCCAGGACGCGGTAGTGCTCATGCAGTTCCAGGGTGACATGCGTGCCCACCGGGCGCGCCTCGCAGGCCTCCACGCTGTACTGCTCGGCATTGCTGGACTGATAACAGAATCCCAGGTCCGGCTGCTGATAGGAGGTGCTGCGAACGATGACCCGCTTGGCCAGTACAAACGCCGACAGAAAGCCCAGTCCGAACATGCCTATCAGTCCTCCCGCCTCCTCGCCGGCCTCGCGCAGGCCTCGGGTGTAGCCAACACCCACGGTCGCGAGGTAGGCGTGAATTTCATGCTCCGTCAGACCGGCGCCGGTATCGATGATACTGATGGTGTTTGACTGGGGATCACCGATCACCTGTATACGTCCAACGCCCTGCCAGTCGCCTTCCAGGCGCCGGCGCAGGATCGAGTCATGCGCGTTCTGTACCAGTTCGCGCAAGGCCACGGTGGGCGTGGAATACAGGTGTTTGCCAAGAACCGACATCAGCCCGTTGAGATCCACCCCGGCGCGATGGATCCGGGCGCAATTATTTGTTGCAGAACTGCTGTGCATGTCCATAGTCGACCACTTGAAGAAAATCCGCTTTCATTGGAAACAGTTCTTACGACGGGCATTCTCGACGATACGCGCTGTGGATGAAATACCGTCGGCACTGCTGAGGGCGATGAGGATTTGCCTGCTTCGCTGTGTCGCGAAATATCATCCATAGACTTCCGCTCATGTGTTTATTGGGGCGTTTGACCCGAGCAGTGCAAGCAAAACCTATCAGTCAGACGTTCTTAGCCATCTGCTCCAGATATTGCCGCTTCATTAGATGGGGATCGTATAAGGCCGGATCCTCTATAAAAATCTTGCCTTCTATGCGCGATGCACACATATTTGAGCCATGAAAATTATGAAGCTCGAAAACATCGTTGGGGCGCTGTCGCTGGCGATTGCTGATTCTATCCATCAGGGTACCCAGCAAGAGGCACCGGAAGTTGGCCCGGCCGCTGCCGCTATTGCCTTGCTCGGTCATGAACCCGGCATGTCCATAGAGCGTTTGAGACGGGCCTTGGGCTTATCTCACCCTGGGGCTGTTCGTCTGGTGGACAGGCTTGTGACACAGGGCGTAGTGGAGCGCAGGCAAGCTGAATCCGATCGTCGCAGCGTTGCGCTCCATCTTACTGCCGAGGGCGATACGAACTGTGCTGCATTGCTGGCTGTACGCCAGGAACGCATCGCACGTGCCTTGGACGTTCTTGACCCGGATGAGCGCGAAGTCCTGGGCAGAATCACTGAAAAACTGCTCCGCAGTCTGGTGCAGGATCTCGACCAAGCCTATTCGGTTTGCAGGCTGTGCGACGCCTCATCCTGCACGAACTGTCCGGTAACGGAGGCGGTGGATCAAGGTCGTTAACGGCTGCAGATCCGCAGGCGCTGCAGCCCTTCAGCGAGGATCACAAGGCTCACCCCTAACAATGCAACGTCTTTTATCAGGAACGTGCCGAGGAAATTCAGCCATGGAAAACCTCCCGAGCCGGCCTCCCATATTGGCAATACAAGCAGCATGGAAACGGTGGTGAAGAAGATCAGGGCTGCCAACAGACCACCGGCGATAGCTGCCCGAGCCGACCAGGGTGAAACGATGAGCAGCAGTGCCGTCAGAATCTCGACGACACCCAATAAGTAAGAGGTACCCGTTTCGCCAAAGGCAGGGTAAAGCCAGGCGAGCCATGGAGTGCCGCTGATCAGGGGCACAAGTACCTGCGCCTCGATTTGCGTGAACTTGAGAAGACCAATCATCAGGAGGGGAAGCACGACGCCAGACAAGGCAATGGTTCGGCTTGCCTTATTAAGCTTCGACAGACTGGAACTGAGGATGGGCTGGTCGCTGGTAACGCTGGTAGTGTGCCGCATGACATTCTCCGAGTGCTTATGTGTGCTTGAAGCATACATTTTTTGCGGATGAATTGTATGCTCGATGCATATGATATTTCGCTATGAGGTCTGCACAACTTTAGAGGTTGTTGACGCACTGCCCTTGGCGTTGACCAATACCGTTGTGGCAGTGCAGGCTGCGGCATTACGTAATGGACCTGGCGGACTCATGCCAAGTCGCTTATGTCAGGACTTACGCCGATGAGTGGGCGGAAAATGTTTCCCGGCTGGCAGGGGACGACGTGCGCACCGACCTTATTGAAAACCTGGTCATCGCACTGAAGAAAGAGAAAAAAGTCACCGGCCTGGAAGCGGTTCACTTGTTGACCAACTACCTGAGGGAAAAGCAGCGTGTTTGATCCATTCAAGGACTTTGACACGAAGGGCTATCTCAGGAACGTTGTGGGTGAAAAAGGCACCTGTTTTTTGCCCCTCCACCCTGCGCCTGTTCTTCAACGCCGCGCAACATCCGAAAAATAAAACTCATCCAGCGTATGCCGCGACTCGCTGTACTCGAACTGCCGCCCATCCTGCAAGAACGTCTGGTTACTCACCACGACCACATGGCTCTGCCCGTCCAGATCAAGGTGTGCCTGGTCGTCCTGGCTGCGGGGCAGGGCTTGGATGGTGCGGTGGGCATAACTGATTGGCAGCTGCAACGTCTGCTCGATAAACGCGTAGATCGACTGTTCAGCGATAGCGCGGTCCAGGCCGGGAATTACATCGGCGACGAAGTGGTTGATGTCGAGAATTACCCGCTTGCCGGCGATACGCCGCACGCGTTTGATCCGCGTGATCAAGGCGCCGGGGTCGGCTTCGATGTGTTGCAGCAGTGCGCCTTCCAACGGGAATTGGCTGAATTCGACCACTTCGGTATGCAGGCTGCCGGTGACAGGGCGGGTCACGGTGCCGTCGAGTTGGAACTCAAAGGATTTGGCTGACAGAACGAAGGTTCCTTTCCCATGCACCTTTTGCGCATAGCCTCGCTCCTGCAATTGTTCGATCGCCCTGCGCACGGTGCCACGGCTGGACTGGTAGGTGTCCATCAGTTCGGTTTCGGAGGGGAGGCGCGTGCCGCGTTGCAGGCGTTCCGTGGTGATGCTGGCAAGCAGATCGGTGTAGATCTGGTTGTATTTGCTCATGAGAGGGGCTCTGTGCCTTGTGTTCCAGGCACGAACCTTAGTAACAGGAGAGGGGTTTGTCCATGGATGCCAGGGATGCTTGTATGCCTGGCGCGAGATCAGAGTTGCGGGCTGTCTTCCGGCGGCTTGGTCTTGTCCACGCCCGGCACATGCAAATTGCCTTCGACCACCTGGTTGCCCTCCAGTTGCGGCTGGGTCACCCAGGTCAGGATGTCGTAGTAGCGCCGGATGTTCGCCACGAAGTGCACCGGCTCGCCACCGCGCGCATAGCCGTAGCGGGTTTTGCTGTACCACTGCTTCTGCGACAGGCGCGGCAGCATCTTTTTCACGTCCAGCCATTTGTTCGGGTTCAGGCCTTCGCGCTTGGCCAATGTGCGCGCGTCTTCCAGATGGCCGGTGCCGACGTTGTAGGCGGCGAGGGCGAACCAGGTGCGATCCGGTTCCTTGATGCTGTCGTCCAGTTCGTCCTTGATCCTGGCCAGGTACTTGGCGCCGCCCATGATGCTTTGCTTGGGATCCAGGCGGTTGGACACGCCCATCGCCTGGGCGGTGTTCTGGGTCAGCATCATCAGGCCGCGCACGCCGGTCTTGGAGGTGACGGCTGGCTGCCACAGCGATTCCTGGTAGCCGATGGCGGCCAACAGGCGCCAATCGACCTTTTCTTCCTTGGCATAGGCGCGGAAGTGTTTCTCGTATTTGGGCAAGCGTTGCTGCAAGTGCTGGGCGAAGGTATAGGCGCCCACATAGCCGAGTACGTCGACGTGCCCGTAATAACGATCTTTCAGACGCTGCAACGTGCCGTTCTTTTCGACTTTATCCAGGTAGCTGTTGATCTCGTTGAGCAGGCTGTTGTCGTCACCGGCGGCCACGGCCCAGCTCTGGTTGCTGGCGTCGCCGAGGTCGAACGCCACGCGCACGTTGGGGAAGTACACCTGGTTCATCGCCACTTCGTTGGAGTCCACCAGGGTCAGGTCGATTTGCCCTTCGTCCACCATGCGTAGCAAGTCGACCACCTCAACGGCGTCGGACTCTTCGTATTCAATCGCAGGATTCTGCTTTTTAAGCGCAGCCAGTTGCTCGGCGTGGGTGCTGCCCTTGAGCACCATGATCTTCTTGCCCACCAGGTCTGCCGCATTCGTTGGCCGCGATTGGCCGTTGCGGTAGATGATCTGCGGGGTCACCTCAAGGTAGGGGTGAGAGAAGCGTACCTGCTGCTGGCGCTGCTCACTGCTGACCAGGCCGGCAGCGGCGATGACCGGGCCGTTGGGTTTGCCCAACTGGCCGAACAGGTCGTCGAGGTTGTCGGCGGTTTCGATTTCCAGCTTCACGCCCAGGTCATCGGCAAAGCGCTTGACCAGTTCGTATTCGAAACCGGTTTCACCGTTGCGATCCTGGAAATACGTGGCCGGGCTGTTACGGGTAACCACCCGCAATACGCCATCCTCCTTGATTCGCTCGAGCGTGCTGGGTTTATCAACACAGGCGCTGAGCATCAGGAAGAGTCCGGTTGCGAGGAGCCATCTGGCGCATCGCGGGCGCAAAGCAGTTGGGGAGAACATCTGCGCAGTATACGCAAACGGCCCACGGCGCCATATCTCGACAGCGCGGGACTTGTCTGCTAGCGCTTATGAAACTGTGCGGCAACCCACAGAAACGGGGCTTGACGAGGGATTGTGACGGTTAAAATAACTGTGCGGAATGCCCGGTATGGCCCTTCGACCGGGGCGCAATCCGGCCAACTGACGTCCGGCGACAGCCACCGGTAGCGTTTCGGGTGCCGTTGGCGGCGGTTTACGCTAGAATGCACGGCCTCAAAGCACACCCCCTTCCCGAGGCTGTCCCGAAGATGTTGATCCTGCGCGGCGCTCCTGCCCTTTCTGCCTTTCGCCACAGCAAACTCCTTGAGCAACTGAGCCAAAAGGTTCCAGCGGTTACAGGCTTGTATGCTGAATTTGCTCACTTCGCCGACGTGAGCGGCGTCTTGACCGCCGACGAACAGCAAGTGCTCGCACGCCTTCTGAAGTACGGCCCAAGCGTTCCCGTTCAAGAGCCGAGCGGCCGCTTGTTCCTGGTTCTGCCACGGTTCGGCACCATTTCGCCGTGGTCGAGCAAGGCCAGCGACATCGCCCGTAATTGCTGCCTTGCGAGCATCCAGCGCCTGGAGCGTGGCATCGCCTTCTACGTCGCCGGCCAGTTCAGCGAGGCCGACGCCGAGCTGATCGCCAGCAGCCTGCACGACCGCATGACCCAGATCATCGTCAGCCAACTGGAACAGGCCGCCGGTCTGTTCAGCCACGCCGAGCCTAAACCGCTGACCGCGATTGACGTGCTGGGCGGTGGCCGCGCCGCCCTCGAGAAGGCCAACACCGAACTGGGCCTGGCCCTGGCCGAAGACGAGATCGACTACTTGGTCAACGCCTTCAACGGCTTGAAGCGCAACCCCCATGACATCGAACTGATGATGTTTGCGCAGGCCAACTCCGAACATTGCCGTCACAAGATCTTCAACGCCAGTTGGGACATTGACGGTGAGAGCCAGGAAAAAAGCCTGTTCGGCATGATCAAGAACACCTACGTGATGCACAGCGAAGGCGTGCTGTCGGCTTATAAGGACAACGCCTCGGTGATCGTCGGCTCCGTCGCCGGCCGTTTCTTCCCGGACCCGGAAACCCGCCAGTACGGCGCGGTGCAGGAGCCGGTGCACATCCTGATGAAGGTCGAAACCCACAACCACCCGACCGCGATTGCTCCGTTCCCCGGCGCCGCCACCGGTTCCGGCGGCGAGATCCGCGACGAAGGCGCCACCGGCCGTGGCGCCAAGCCCAAGGCGGGCCTCACCGGTTTCACCGTGTCCAACCTGCAGATTCCAGGCTTCGAACAGCCGTGGGAAGTGCCCTACGGCAAGCCCGAGCGCATCGTCACCGCATTGGACATCATGATCGAAGGCCCGCTGGGCGGCGCTGCGTTCAACAACGAATTCGGGCGCCGGCACTCACCGGTTACTTCCGTACCTTCGAGCAGTCCATCACCACCCCGCGTGGCGATGAAGTGCGCGGCTACCATAAGCCGATCATGCTGGCCGGCGGCATGGGCAACATCCGTGAAGACCACGTCAAGAAAGGCGAGATCCTGGTCGGTTCCAAGCTGATCGTACTCGGCGGCCCGGCCATGCTGATCGGCCTGGGCGGCGGCGCGGCATCCTCCATGGCCACCGGCACCAGCTCGGCGGACCTGGACTTTGCTTCCGTACAGCGCGAAAACCCGGAGATGGAGCGTCGCTGCCAGGAAGTCATCGACCGTTGCTGGCAGTTGGGTGACAAGAACCCGATCAGCTTCATCCACGACGTCGGCGCCGGCGGTTTGTCCAACGCCTTCCCCGAGCTGGTCAACGATGGCGAGCGTGGTGGCCGTTTCGAACTGCGCAACATTCCAAACGACGAGCCAGGCATGGCCCCGCACGAAATCTGGAGCAACGAATCCCAGGAACGCTACGTGCTGGCGGTCGGCCCTGCAGACTTCGCGCGCTTCCAGGCCATCTGCGAACGCGAGCGCTGCCCGTTTGCCGTGGTCGGCGAAGCCACTGCCGAGCCACAGCTGACCGTGACCGACAGCCACTTCGGCAACAGCCCGGTGGACATGCCCCTCGAAGTGCTGCTGGGCAAAGCCCCGCGCATGCACCGTTCGGCGATACGCGAAGCTGAACTGGGCGATGATTTCGACCCAAGTGCCCTCGACCTGACCGACAGCATCGAACGCGTGCTGCACCACCCGGCCGTGGCGAGCAAAAGCTTCCTGATCACCATCGGCGACCGCACCATCACCGGCCTCGTGGCCCGTGACCAAATGGTCGGTCCGTGGCAGGTGCCGGTGGCCGACGTTGCCGTTACCGCCACCAGTTTCGACGTCTACACCGGTGAAGCCATGGCGATGGGCGAGCGCACACCGCTGGCCCTGCTGGATGCGCCGGCCTCGGGCCGCATGGCGATTGGTGAAACCCTCACCAACATCGCAGCCTCCCGTATCGGCAAGCTGTCCGACATCAAGTTGTCGGCCAACTGGATGTCCGCCGCCGGCCACCCCGGTGAAGATGCGCGCCTGTACGACACCGTAAAAGCCGTCGGCATGGAGCTGTGCCCCGAGCTGGGCATTACCATTCCGGTGGGCAAGGACTCCATGTCCATGGCCACCCGCTGGAACGAAGACGGCACCGACAAGAGCGTCACCTCGCCGTTGTCGCTGATCGTCACCGGTTTCGCACCGGTCACCGACATCCGCCAGACCCTGACCCCGCAACTGCGCATGGACAAGGGCACCACCGACCTGATCCTGATCGACCTGGGCCGTGGCCAGAACCGCATGGGCGCCTCGATCCTGGCACAGACCCATGGCAAGCTCGGCAAACAGGCCCCGGACGTCGACGACGCCGAAGACCTCAAGGCCTTCTTCGCCGTGATCCAGGGCCTCAACGCCGACGGCCATCTGCTGGCTTACCACGACCGTTCCGACGGTGGTTTGCTGACCAGCGTGGTCGAAATGGCTTTCGCCGGTCATTGCGGCCTGAACATCGTGCTCGACAGCGTTGCCGAGGATGCCGCCGAAATCAACGGCATCCTGTTCAACGAAGAGTTGGGCGCGGTGATCCAGGTGCGCCAGGACGCGACTCCGGACGTGCTCGCCCAATTCAGCGCCGCCGGCCTGGATGACTGCGTGGCGGTGATTGGGCAGCCGATCAACAACGGCGAAGTCAATATTTCCTTCAATGGCGACACTGTGTTTGCCGGCCAGCGCCGTCTGCTGCAACGCCAGTGGGCCGAGACCAGTTATCAGATCCAACGCCTGCGCGACAACGTCGAGTGCGCCGAGCAGGAATTCGACGCGATCCTGGAAGAAGACAACCCGGGCCTGAGCACCATGCTCAGCTTCGACGTCAACCAGGACATCGCCGCGCCCTACATCAAGAAGGGCCTCCGCCCACAGGTTGCCGTATTGCGTGAGCAGGGCGTCAACGGTCAGGTGGAAATGGCGGCGGCGTTCGACCGTGCAGGCTTCAACGCGATCGACGTGCACATGAGCGACATCCTCGCCGGTCGCGTCGACCTCAATGAGTTCAAAGGCCTGGTGGCCTGCGGCGGTTTCTCCTACGGCGACGTGCTGGGTGCCGGTGAAGGCTGGGCCAAGTCGGCCCTGTTCAACAGCCGTGCCCGCGATGCGTTCCAGGGCTTCTTCGAGCGCAGCGACAGCTTCACCCTGGGTGTGTGCAACGGTTGCCAGATGATGTCCAACCTCAGCGAACTGATCCCGGGCAGCGAGTTCTGGCCGCACTTTGTGCGTAACCGTTCCGAACAGTTCGAAGCCCGCGTGGCCATGGTGCAGGTGCAGGAATCCAACTCGATCTTCCTGCAAGGCATGGCCGGTTCGCGCATGCCGATCGCCATCGCCCACGGTGAAGGCCATGCCGAGTTCGCCAGCGAAGAAGCGCTGCTCGAAGCCGACCTGTCCGGCACCGTGGCCCTGCGTTTCGTCGACAACCACGGCAAGGTCACCGAGACCTACCCGGCCAACCCGAACGGCTCGCCGCGCGGAATCACCGGCCTCACCAGCCGCGACGGCCGCGTCACCATCATGATGCCGCACCCGGAGCGCGTATTCCGCGCCGTGCAGAACTCGTGGCGCCCGGAAGAGTGGGACGAAGACGGCGCATGGATGCGCATGTTCCGCAACGCCCGCGTGTGGGTGAACTAAGACGGTGTACAAGCTCGCCTTCTTCGTGCCCGACAGCCATGTGGAGACGGTGAAAACCGCCGTCTTCGCAGCGGGCGGCGGGCGCATCGGCGACTACGACAGCTGCGCCTGGCAAGTGCCGGGCCAGGGCCAATTCCGCGCGTTGGACGGCAGCCAGCCGTTTATCGGGCAAGTGGGCCAGGTTGAAGTGGTCGAGGAGTGGAAGGTTGAGTTGGTGGTGGCGGATGAGTTGATCGTCGCGGTAGTGGCGGCGTTGAAGCTCAGCCATCCGTACGAGACGCCGGCGTATGAGGTGTGGCAGTTGGCGGATTTTTGATCGGTTGGCTGCATAAACAAGAAACCCGCTGGGCCAGTTTGGTCGGCGGGTTTTTTGTTGCCTGTAAAGGCCTCTTCGCGAGCAA
>JAFHKH010000594.1 GCA_016937595.1 Pseudomonas cedrina subsp. fulgida
TCGCGGGCAAGCCCGCTCCTACAGGGAAAGTGTGCGAAGGTTTAGAGAACGGGGCTTATCGCCGACGCGGACGCCGTTGCTCGTCGTCCGTGCGAATCGGCACCGGCTGCAGCGGAGGCTCGATCAAGCCCAGTGCAACACCCAGATCATGGAGCCAGTTTTGAATTTTCTCTTTCATGGTTGCCCCCTTTGAGGGTAATGCTGGTAGGCGCAAGTTCTGTCGCCTTTTCCTACATTGATAGTAGCCCTAAGTCCTACGTAATGCTTGAACGAAACCACAACGAACTATTACTGAATTGATACAAATCCTGACGGACCGTTCAAGCAATTGCGCGAGCGTCCTGCTGGACCTCGGCCTTGCCCTCTTGCTGCAAGTCGATCCATGCATTGAGGTTAGCGCCGAGCATACCTTTTCGCCACATCAACCAGGTGGTCGCAGTGGCAAAAGGCCCTATCAACGGATGAACGGACACGCTGTCTTTGCCTGGCAGGCTGTCGAGCATGGATTCGGACATCAACGCCACGCCTGACCCTGCGATCACACAAGCGAGCATGCCTTGGTAGGATTCGATCTCGATCGCCCGGCCCATGGCCACGCGCTCGTGGGAAAACCAGGCTTCCAGGCGCGTGCGGTAGGCACAACTGCGACGGAAGGTAAACACCGCGCGCCCCGCCACGTCCTGTGGCCCGCGCACCGGCGGGTGATCGGCTTCGCAAATCAGCACCAGGCGTTCTTCGCACAGGGCGACACCGTCCAAGGAGGCCAGCGTGACAGGGCCGTCCACAAAGGCGGCATCCAGGCGACCGGTAATCAAACCTTCGACCAGTTCACCACTGGGGGCCGATTGCACCTGAAGGTTCACCTGCGGATAAGCCTTGTGATAGCGCGCCAGCAGCTTCGGCAGATGAACCGCTCCCGTGCTGTACATGCTGCCCAGCACAAAGTCACCCGCCGGTTGCCCTCCTTGCACCGCGCCGTGGGCTTCGTCGTGCAGGGCCAGCAGGCGGGTGCTGTAGTCCAGCAACACTTTACCCGCCGGGGAAAGCTGCAAGCGTTGGCGCTCGCGAACGAACAGTTCCACGCCGAGTTGCTCTTCCATCTGCTTGAGCCGGGTCGAAAGGTTGGACGGTACGCGATGCAGACGCTCGGCAGCACGGGTGATGGACCCCTCCTCCGCCACGGCCTGGAAAATGCGCAGTTGACTGAACTCCATACCTTTCTCCATAACTGAACAAGTTACTCACTATTATTCAATTTTACAGAAATTCAATCCGCTTTAGCCTGAAGGTATTCGCTGACCCGCAGGAAACTGACCATGTCCCCCTTGATTCGCCTACTTGCCAGCTTTGTCGCCCTGATGATGGCGATGGGCATCGGCCGCTTCGCCCTCACCCCACAACTGCCGCACTTGCTCAGCGAGGGGCAGATCGACTTGACCGGCGCCGGCCTGATCGCCGCCGCCAATTACCTGGGCTATTTCGTCGGCGCGGTGGATTCGATCTTTGCGCGCAGCCATCGACATGTGCGTGGGCGTTTATATGGTGGGTTGTGGCTATGCGTGGTGTTGACCCTGGCGTCGTACTGGGCGCATGGCTTCTGGCCGCATCTGTTGCTGCGCTTCGGGACCGGTGTCGCGAGTGCCTGGGCACTGGTGATGATCACCAGTCTGAGCCAGCCGCTGGCGCTGGCCGCCGGGCGCCCGCGACTGGGGGCATTGGTATTTGCCGGGCCAGGCCTGGGGATTGCGTTGACCGGCCTGCTGGCGCTGGGCTCGAACCTGTTGGGGCAACGTTCGGCCACGTTGTGGCTGGTGTATGGCGTCGTGGCATTGCTGATGTTGCTGGTGATTTTGCCGTGCCTGCCCAAGCCTTGCGCGAGCGCACCCGTTGCCGGGCCTGCCGACGCGCACAGCAATGGGAGCATTGCGCATTTATGCTGGATCTACGTGTTGTTCGGCCTCGGCTACATCATTCCGGCGACGTTCCTGTCACAGATGGCCAGCGCGCAATTCAAGGGCGCCTGGCAGGCTGATCTGTTCTGGCCGTGCTTTGGCCTGGCCGCGGCGATTGGCGTGGGGGTGGCCAGTCTGCGCCGCAAAGACCCGCACACCACCCGCCGTTGGCTGATGGCCACCCTATGGCTGCAGGCGGCCGGAGTGTTTGCCTGCCTGATGGGCAATGGCTGGGGCCTGGCCCTGGGGGTGTTGCTGTGCGGCGGACCGTTCCTGGCCTGCATGCAACTGGTAATGGCTCGCCTGCGGGACGTGGCCCCCCACGGCTACCAGCGTAACACCGGGTTGCTGACCGCCAGCTTTGCCATCGGCCAGTTGAGCGGGCCATTGCTGGCCGCGGTGAGCAGTCATCTGAGCGGTGGCCTGCAACCGGCCTTGATCATTGCCGGTTGCGGCCTGCTCGTGGCGGGCGCGGTATTGCTCAGCCAGCAACCAATGGCAGTGGCGCGCGAACCCGCTCTCGCCGCGCAAGCACCAGGAAAAACAGCCCACCCAGGAAACAG
>JAFHKH010000595.1 GCA_016937595.1 Pseudomonas cedrina subsp. fulgida
TCTGTAACTGCGCCGCCGTGTCCACAGCGCCCATGGTCTGTGCCGCCGCCAGCGCGGTGCGCCCTGGGCATCGGTGGCCTTGGGGTTGGCGCCCTGGCCGAGCAGGTAATCGACCATCTCCACGCGGTTGAACATCGCCGCCATCAATCAATGCGGTGCGGCCATCGGAGGACGCGGCCTCGATCGGCGTACCGCCTTCGATCAGCGCCTTGACCACCGGCAGGTGGCCCTTGAACGCCGCGCCGGCGATGGGCAACTGGTGCTTGTCGTTGGCAATCAGCGGGTCGGCCTTGAACTCCAGCAGCACTTTCACCGCTTCGGCATGGCCATGGTAGGCCGCGAGCATCAGCAAGGTGTCGCCGTTATGGTTGCGAAAATTCGCCGGCAACCCCTTGGACAGGAGCGCGGCAAGCATCGCAGCGTCGCCTTTGCGGGCCACGTCGAACACCTGCTCGGCAAATTCGGCGGCTTCGTCATCGGTCATTTGTTTGGCGTGATCTGACATGTGGGGCTCCTTGTGCACGTACTGGATAGGCGCCAGTGTCGCGAGGGAGTTCCCGCCTGTCATGGTTTTTTTATGAAAACCCGCCATAGGCAGAATCAATAGCGCAACTGCCCACCTTGAATCTGCGCGAGCAATGGCCCTGTCACGGGCACGTAGCAGTCCGAACCCGGCAACCAGGCGTAGACCGGGTCATTGCCGGCCTTTTCCGGGTCGAACGCCTCTTCCTTGAGCTGCACCTTCTGGTATTTGAAGGTGCCGGTGGTTTCCATCTTCACTTTGATCCGCAGGAACAACGGCACCGCGTAGTGCGGCAACCGGCCGTGGGCGAACTGCAGCAGCTCGCGCATGTCCAGGGCGGCCAGGGACTCGCTCGGGGTAATGGCGACCATGCCGGCACGGCCATTGGTGTTTTCGATTTCCACGCCATAGGCCACGACTTCGGCGATCTGCGGGTGTTGCAGCAGGACGTTCTCCACTTCGGTGGTGGAGACATTTTCGCCCTTCCAGCGATAGGTGTCCCCCAGGCGGTCGACAAATTGCGCATGGCCGAAGCCGATGCTGCGCAGCAGATCGCCGGTGTTGAAGTAGCGGTCGCCCTTCTTGAACACATCGGCAAAGATGACCTGACGGTTTTTGTCGGGGTCGGTGTAGCCATCAAAGGGGGATTTTTCATCGATCCTGGCCAACAACAAGCCCTGTGCGCCGGTCTGCATCTTGCGCATGAAGCCATCGCTGCCACGCAGCGGCTCGCCGCTATCGTGGGCGTAGTCCACCAGCGCCCAATGCTGCAGGCAAAAGCCAATGGTGTTGTCGAAATTGAGTACGTTGGTAAACCCGATATTGCCGTCGCTGGCAGCGTACAACTCGCAGATATGATCGACGCCATAGCGTTGCTTGAACTGCGCCCACACGCCAGGACGCAGGCCATTGCCGACCATCTTGATCACGCGGTTGTCACGGTCGCTCGCACGGGCGGGCTGGTCGAGCAGGTAACGGCACAATTCACCGACGTAGCCCAGGGTGGTGGCGTTGAACCGGCGCGCATCGTCCCAGAACTGGCTGGCACTGAATTTTCGGCGGATGGCAAACCCCGACGCCCCGACAATGGCCGAGCCCCAGCACACGCACAGGCCGGTGGCGTGGTACAGCGGCAGCGTGCAATAGAGGACGTCATCCGGGCCCATGTCCAAGGCGATGCAGCCGAAGCTGACGGCGGTCCTGGTCCAGCGGCCGTGTTTCATGATGCCGGCCTTGGGCAGGCCCGTGGTGCCGGAGGTATAGATATAGAAGCAAGGCTCGTTGAAAAAGACCTGCGCGGCGCTGGCCGGGTTGTCCGCCGGGCATTCGGCGCTGGCGACCATCAGGTCGCGGTAACCGTCGGGCGGTGCGCTGCCCGGTTGCTCGGCGACGAACCAGGTGCGGTGCGCCTCGATTGCCACCTGGCTACGCACCGTTCATAGGCCGCCACCAATTCCTCGCCCACCACAATCGCCACCGGGCTCACCAGTTTCAGGCTATGCACGAGCGCCGCTTGGGTTTGCGCCGTATTGAGCATGGCGCAGACGCCGCCCAGCTTGGCCACGGCCAGCACGTTCAGCAGCAACTCGGGACGGTTCTCGATAAACATGGCTACCACATCGCCCTTGCGAATGCCCTGGGCCTGCAGGTGATGGGCGATACGGTTGGCGCCTTGGTTCACGTCGCTGTAGCTGAGCACGCGGTCGGCGTACAACAAGGACGTACCCTCCGGGTTACGCAGAGTCGCTTGTTCGAAATGCCAGCCCAGGCCGCAGGGCTGCCGGGGATCGGTGACATGGGCGGCACGCAGGCCACGCACCACCCGCGGCAGGGCACGCGCAATGGCCGGCACCTTACGCAGTATCTTGCTCCAGGTGATCATGTCGTTTGGCGAGTGGCTCACGGGAACGTCCTTTTTCTTATTCTTCTTGAAACCTTGCAGGAAAGTACGTCAGCCCCTCTTCGGCTGTACACGCGGGATTTGAAAAGTTTTGTATCCCGATGAGCGACCGTCACAAAAGGGAATTTAACGTTGAAAACACAGTCTTTAAGAATAAGCGCGTGCCCCTTGAGCCAGGGCGGACAACGCAAAATGCAGGATGCATGATGGGCCTTCATGCAAATTGCACGAAATCGAAAATCAGCTTATTTTTTAACTTGTTGATTTATAAGGTAATTTTTATAAATCACAAGCTGGCACAATCACTGCACCTATCACTCCATGCTTGCCAACTTGAGCCAATGGAGCTGATAGACATGAGCCTGATCCAAGATAAATTCGCCTCAGTATTCTCCAACTACGACGTCACCACCCAGCCACGCCCTGACGGTGGCATCCTGTTGACCCTGCGTAACAGCGAAGGCAAACAGGTCAAGCGCTCGATCTCTTACCAGCAGTTGCACACTGCCGATCAGCTGACTTGGGTGATCAGCGCCATTCGCCGCGACCTGGCTGAACAAGCCAGCGACTTGCCGCAAATTTCGATGCTGCAAAGCCAGAACCGCTTTGCCCTGCCGACTTACCATTCGGCTTAAGACAGGCAACACCGAAAAGGGCCGCGACACCGTTGAGTGTCGCGGCCCTTTTTTCATGCCTTCAGCACAGCCCCTGACGCGCCGCTTCGTTCATCGCCTGCACGCGGTTGGTGACTTCCAGCTTGCAGTAGATATTGCGCAGATGGAATTTCACCGTGGCTTCGGTCGTAGCACGTATCTGGCTGATCTCCCAGACCGTCTTGCCTTCCGAGGCCCAGCGCAGGATCACCAGCTCTGCCGGCGTCAGCGGCTTGCCCGACAGGCTCAAGCGCCGTCTCACTGCATTGGGCAATGAATAGGACGGTAGAAACGCTTCCTCTTGACCTCGCATGAGTTCTCTCCTTTTTAGTGGCTGACGCTCCATCACCTTTCGGATTACTCCTACTGACAGGCGATATAAACGTTAGAGCAGCAGAGAGTTACACAACGGACGGTCATCCAGCGTAAGCCCTGCAATAAACAGCAAGGCCTTACAGAAGCTTGGGTTTCTTCCCACAGCAACTTCCAACATGGGGGGATTGACGTTCCCGATAGCCCGCGATTAATCGTCCAGTCCGGGAAAGCGCCGAGCAATATCATCACCCGTGAAAGCAGGCACACACCCTTGCGCGCTATTAAACAGCCGCAACGCCACGAAGTGCGGGTGCTCTCCCATATCGAACCAGTGCGCCGTACCGGCCGGAATCACCAGCAGGTCGTTTTTCTCACACCGCACGGCATACACGTAGTCGTCGATATGCAGGGCGAACAATCCCTGGCCGGCAATGAACAATCGCACGTCGTCTTCACGGTAGCGGCACTCGTCCAGGAACCGGGCGCGCAGCTCGGCTTGCTGCGTGGGGTCGCCGGGCACGCGCAGCACCTCGACGCAGCTGTAGCCCAGCGCGTCGATCTGCGCCTGGCATGCCGCGATCAATTCAGCATCGCTGGCGCCCGGCTCAATCGGGCCGGGCTGCCAGCGCTCAAAGCGCACACCGTGCTCGGCCAAGGTGGCAGCGATGTCATCGAAATGGGTCAGGACCTTGTTGGGAGTGTCCGGTGCAGCGGCGGAGTAGACAGCGACATAACTCATTGAAGGGTTCCTTGGTTCTGCTCGTGCAATCGAAAACCGATGATAACGGCGGCGGCCAGGGCGGCGACGCTGGCGATGCTGAAGGTCAGGGTCGGCCCCAACAGGTGCCAACTGTAGCCTGAATACAGCGCGCCCAGCGCACCGCCGGTGCCGGCCAGGGCCGCATACAGCGCCTGGCCCTGGCCTTGCTGTTTGTCGCCGAAGCTGCGCTGCACAAACGCAATCGCCGCCGCATGAAAGCTGCCGAACGTGGCGGCGTGCATCACCTGCGCCAGCAGCAGCACCCAGAACAACTCGGCGAACGAACCCAGCAGCAGCCAACGCAGCGCCGCCAGCAGGAAACTGGCGAGCAGCACGCGGCGCACCGAAAAGCGCGCGAGGATGCGGCTCATGCCCAGGAACATCAGCACTTCCGCCACCACCCCGAGCGCCCACAGCAAACCGATCACGCCACGGCTGTAGCCCAGTTGTTCAAGGTGCAGGGTCAGAAAGGTGTAATACGGGCCGTGGCTCATTTGCATCAGCGCCACGCAAACATAGAACGCCAGCACCCCGGGGCTGCGCAATTGCTTGAGAAAGCCTTCGCCCGCCAGACGATTGCCCTGGGTGGTCGGCTGCGCGTTCGGCACCCAGAGGCTGGCGCCGATAATACCGGCCATGATCACCACGACCACCACCGGGTAGATATCCAGGCTCAGCCCGTCGAACAGGCGCCCCATGATCACCACGGTGAGGATAAAACCAATGGAGCCCCACAGCCGGACCTGACTGTAGCGCGCGGTCTGTTTGTGCAGGTGGGCCAGGGTGATCACTTCGAACTGCGGCAGCACCGCGTGCCAGAAGAACGCATGCAGCGCCATCACCAGCGCCAGCCAGGCATAGGTATGGCTGACGAAAATCAGGGAAAAACTCGCCAGGGTGCACACCGCGCCGAAGCGCACGATGGCCAGGCGTCGGCCGCTGTAGTCGCCCAGCCAGCCCCACAGGTTGGGCGCCACGCAACGCATCAGCATGGGGATGGCCACCAGCTCACCGATCCGTGCGCTGGAGAATCCCAGGTGATCGAAGTACAGCGCCAGGAACGGCGCGGTTGCGCCGAGCAGGGCGAAGTAGAACAGGTAGAAGCTGGAAAGGCGCCAGTAAGGGAGGGGTTCGGTCAACAGAATGGGCATAGGTGTCTACACAACTTCCGGCGCCGCGCGAAACCTTGTGGCGAGGGAGCTTG
>JAFHKH010000596.1 GCA_016937595.1 Pseudomonas cedrina subsp. fulgida
TATTGCTGACTTTTTTCCAGCAGGCCACCCACCGGCTTATCGAGGCCCGTCGCGGTACCGACGTCAGCGGTGGTGGTTTCCACCAGGGAAACCACGGGCACCAGGACTTTCGCACCTGCCGCGTGGGTAGCCGCCGCCAGTGGGCCGCTGGTGCTCGCGGTGTTCAGGGTGTCGCCAAGCATGGTCACGGCATAGCCGACCTTGGCCACCCCACTGCCCACCTTCGGTGCGACGCCGCCGACCACCGGCACGTTCCCGAGCAGGGTGGCGACGTTGGCCCCGGTAACGGTTACGCCACCGCCCAGGTCGGACACACCATTGGCTACGCCAGCGACGGTTTTGCCCAGTGCGTTACTGTCGGTCCCCAGCGAACCCAGGCCATCCGACAAGCCACGTCCGATGCTGTCTACGGCGTTGCCGGTCGCCGCCACCAGGTCGCCAGCGGTTGCGCCTGCGATCGGCAGGCTGCCCAGGGTCGTGCCCAGGCTCCTGAAGGTGTTGCTGAGGTCGGTCATGGTATCGCCGCTGGTGTCGATCACGTCGGCCGTGACCAATGACGCGGTGCTGAAGCCTGGGTCAGTGCCGCCGCCGCCCGTCCCGTCACCGCCAGCATCCGCACCCGCCTGCGAAGAGCCACCGCTTTTATGCCCGCCACCTCCGCTGCTGCAGCCGCCGAGTGCCAGTGCTACTGCCAGAGTCAGCGCGGTACCTGCTTTCCAAAACACGACGTGAGTTTTCATGAGGGAGTTCCTTGCACCTGTACAACCGTGGTTGTCTTCAAACGCTCACTTGTTTTTTAGGGACAGCGATGCGTTTGTCCGTATGGCTATAACAGCCCCGCAGGTGCCTTCTCTCAAGGCTCAACTTGGTATTAACCCCTTATATAGGGAGTGGAATATGCACTTAGCGGCTAATGCCAAGGGTGTAAGGGTTGGATATGACAAGACATATATGTCTTATAAATTAAAGGCTTAAGCAAAAAATAGCGGATCTTGTGAGGTCCGCTATTACTTAGGTCGTATATATACAATTAACCATTGTGTTTACGCGAGCGGTCGCCATTTACCCACCATATGTTCAATGTCGCCGGGGCCCTTCAACCACAACTCGCCGGCGACCCTGCGGCGCTGCTCAGTAACGTCACTTCAGCGGGCAGGCGCACGGGCTTTTTGAACGCCACGTCAATCTCGATATTGGCGGCGGGCAAATGTTCGCCGAGGGCCGCGAGGGTGCGCGCCTTGTTCCACAGCCCGTGGGCAATGGCCTGGGGGAAGCCGAACAGCTTGGCGGTCAGGGCGCTGAGGTGGATCGGGTTGTAGTCGCCGGAAACCCGCGCGTAGCGGCGGCCGATATCGGCAGGAGCGTTCCAGCGCGTCAGTTCGCTGACCTGGGTGGGGGCGGGCTGGATGATGTCGCTCTCGGGTCCGCCGTCCAGTTTTACGCCCCGACAGAGCATGCGGCTTTCGGCTTCCCACAGCAGGCCGAGGGCGTCTTCGACGATGGTGATCAGGTCAAAGGTCGCGCCCTTGGGGTGGGGCTTGAGGTTCTGCGCCTGTACGCCGACGGACAACTCACTGATCCCACCGAGGGGCCGATGGATGCGGATGCGGTTGCTCAAGTGAATCAACCCCAGCAGCGGAAAGGGAAAGCTGTTGTCCGTCAGCAACTGCAGTTGCAGGCCGAATGCCAGGATGTGGGGATACGTTGCCGGCAATATCGGGCTGTCGGCGAAACCACAGACCTGGCGATACGCCGCCACGTGCCGGGGGTTGATGCTCACCTGGCAGCGCAAACCCTGCTCGGGCAAGGTGCTGCCGGTGATCTTGCGCTTGAGCGCCGCGCGCCAGTACAGCGGCGGCAGGAACGGCGCGGTGCCTAACGTCTTCCATTGCATGCTTACGCTCCCAACAGGCTTTGCCCACACACCCGCAGCGCTTGGCCAGTGACTGCCCCGGAACCCGGTTGCCCCAGCCAGGCCACCGCTTCGGCGACGTCCTGGGGCAGGCCACCCTGGCCCAACGAACTCATTCGTCGCCCGGCCTCGCGCAAGGCGAACGGAATATGTGCCGTCATCTGGGTTTCGATAAAGCCGGGAGCCACCGCGTTGATACTGATGCCGCGCGTTTTGAGCAGCGGCGCCCAAGCCTGCGCGAGGCCGATCAAGCCGGCCTTGCTGGCGGCGTAGTTGGTTTGCCCACGGTTACCGGCGATGCCGCTGATCGACGCCAGCAACACCACGCGGGCGTTGTCGCGCAGGGTGCCGCTGTCGAGCAACGCCTGGGTCAGCACTTGCGGCGCATTGAGGTTGACCGCCAGCACAGAGTCCCAGTATTCCGGGGTCATGTTGGCCAGGGTCTTGTCGCGGGTGATGCCGGCGTTGTGCACCAGTATGTCGAGGCCATCGGGCAGGTGCTCGATCAATTGGCCGGCGGCGTCTGCGGCGCAGATGTCCAGCGCGACGGTTCTAGCACCCAGGCGCGCGCCCAGGGCGTCGAGGTCGGCCTTGGCCTGGGGCACGTCGAGCAGGATCACTTCGGCGCCGTCGCGGGCCAGGGTTTGCGCGATGGAGGCACCAATGCCACGCGCGGCACCGGTGACCAGTGCCTTGCGCCCGGCCAGGGGGCGTGTCCAGTCCTCGACCGGCGTGGCGCAGGCTCGCAGGCGAATCACCTGGCCGGAGATATAGGCGCTTTTCGGTGAGAGAAAAAAGCGCAGCGCGCCTTCGAGTTGGTCGTCGGCACCGTCGCCGACGTAGAGCAATTGCAGCACGCCTCCGTTGCGCAACTCTTTGGCCAGCGAGCGGCTGAAGCCTTCCAGGGCGCGTTGCGCGCTGGCGGCAAACGGGTCGCCGAGGCTTTCCGGCGCGCGGCCGAGAATCACCAGGTGCGCGCTGTTATCCAGGTTTTTCAGCAGCGGCTGAAAGAATTCGCGCAACTGCTTGAGCTGGTCGGTGTGTTGCAACTCGCTGGCGTCGAACACCACGGCCTTGAGCTTGGGGCCGTGGCCGGGAATCCACGTGGAGGTTTCGGTGCCGTAGGTGTAAATGGCATCGGTCAGTCTGTTGGCGAACGCCTGCACCTGGGTTGCCAGCGCGCCGCCCCCCCAGCAGCAACGCCCCTTCGACCGGCCGCAGGCGCCCGGCTTGCCAGCGTTCCAGGCGTACCGGTGACGGCAGGCCAATGGCGGCGACCAGGCGATGGCCGAGGCTTGAGTTGGCGAAGTCGATATAACGGTCAGACATGGAACGCTCTCCGAAGGCTGGGGTTCAAAAGGGTTGACCATCCTGGGGTGGCAGTCGTTCGATTAAGCCTAGGCTAGTCTGAGAGACTCACCCCACATCCATCAGGGAGCTTTCCATGACTCAATTGCGCCGTGTAGCGATCATTGGCGGTAACCGCATTCCGTTCGCCCGCTCCAATGGCCCTTACGCCACGGCGAGCAACCAGGCGATGCTCACCGCGGCCCTGGAAGGCCTGATCGAGCGCTACAACCTGCACGGCCTGCGCATGGGCGAAGTGGCCGCCGGCGCGGTGCTCAAGCATTCGCGCGACTTCAACCTCACGCGCGAATGCGTGCTCGGCTCGCGCCTGTCGCCGCAAACCCCGGCCTACGACATTCAACAAGCCTGCGGGACCGGGCTGGAAGCCGCGTTGCTGGTGGCCAACAAAATCGCCCTGGGCCAGATCGAATGCGGCATTGCCGGCGGGGTGGACACCACTTCCGATGCGCCCATTGGTATAAACGAAGGCCTGCGCAAGATCCTGCTGCAAGCCAACCGCAGTAAGTCCATGGCGGATAAATTAAAGGTCTTGTTACAACTTCGTCCCCAGCACCTCAAGCCGCAACTGCCACGCAATGGCGAGCCGCGTACCGGCTTGTCCATGGGGCAACACTGCGAATTGATGGCGCAGACCTGGCAGATCCCCCGCGCCGAGCAGGACCAACTGGCCCTGGAAAGCCACCAGAAAATGGCAGCTGCTTACGCCGAAGGCTGGCACGACGATTTGCTCACACCCTTCCTCGGCCTGACCCGCGACAACAACTTGCGCCCCGACCTGACCCTGGAAAAGCTCGCGGCCCTTAAACCGGCCTTCGAACGCAGCGAAAAGGGCACGCTCACCGCCGGCAACTCCACGCCGCTCACCGATGGTGCATCGCTGGTGCTGCTGGGCAGCGAAGCCTGGGCCCAGCGCGCGGTTTGCCCATCCTGGCCTACCTGCGCGATGGCGAAGCGGCGGCGGTGGATTTCGTCAACGGCGCCGAAGGCCTGCTGATGGCGCCGGTGTACGCGGTGCCACGCTTGCTGGCGCGCAATGGCCTGACCCTGCAGGACTTCGACTATTACGAGATCCACGAAGCATTCGCCGCCCAGGTGTTGTGCACCCTCAAGGCCTG
>JAFHKH010000597.1 GCA_016937595.1 Pseudomonas cedrina subsp. fulgida
CCTCGACGACCTGCCGCCGATGATGTTCATCAAGAAAGCCCCCAACAGCCACGGGTTCGTCAACCCGCGTCACCTGGAAGAAATGTGGCGCGACCAGTTCGACTGGGTCTACCGCGAACACGAACACGCCGTGTTCACCATGACCATCCACCCCGATGTGTCCGGCCGCCCGCAAGTGCTGCTGATGCTCGAGCGCCTGATCGAACACATCCAGAGCCATGCCGGCGTGCGCTTCGTCACTTTCGACGAAATTGCCGATGACTTCATCCGCCGCCAACCGCGGACCTGAACCAGCGTCACCCTGTAGGAGCGAGCGTGCTCGCGAAAATCGTCAACGATGACGCGGGCATCCCGAATGCACGCGGCGCTCTGCGGTGCTTCGCGAGCAAGCTCGCTCCTACAGGGTCCACTAACCCCCCCTGAGGCGCGATCTATGTCCATCTACAACTCGCTTGACCTGACTGGCTGGAAACCCCGGCAACTGACCTCCCAGGAGGTGCGTTTCGCCACCTGGATCGCGTTTTTCGCCTGGGTGTTCGCGGTGTATGACTTCATTCTGTTTGGCACCTTGCTGCCGGAGATCGGCCGGCATTTTGGCTGGGGTGAAGTGGAGCAAGCCGAAATCGCGACCTGGGTGGCGGTGGGCACCGCCGTGGTCGCCCTGGCCATCGGACCGATCGTGGACAAGCTGGGGCGCCGCAAAGGGATTATTTTTACCGTGGCCGGTTCTGCGTTGTGCTCGGCGCTGACCGCGATTGGCGGAGCGTGGGGCAAGTCGCCGCTGATTCTGATCCGTTCGCTGGGCGGCCTGGGCTATGCCGAGGAAACCGTCAACGCCACCTATCTGACCGAGCTGTACGGTGCCTCCGAAGACCCGCGGCTGACCAAGCGTCGCGGTTTCATCTACAGCCTGGTGCAGGGCGGCTGGCCGGTCGGCGCGTTGATCGCCGCCGGGGTTGACCGCGCTGCTGCTGCCGATCATCGGCTGGCAGGGCTGCTTCATCTTTGCTGCGATCCCGGCGGTGGTCATCGCGATCATGGCGCGCAAGCTCAAGGAGAGCCCGCAGTTCCAGATACATGAACGCATCAGCCAACTGCGCAAAAGCGGTGCGGTGAGCCAGGCGCAGAACGTTGCGCACACCTACGGCGTGGACTACGACGAGCACAGCAAGGCTGGTCTCAAGGCCGCCTTCCGTGGCCCGGCCCGCCGTGCCACGCTGGTGATCGGCGCCGCGCTGTTGCTCAACTGGGCCGCGATCCAGGTGTTCAGCGTGCTGGGCACCTCGGTGATCGTCAGCGTGCACCACATCTCGTTCGAAAACTCGCTGATCATCCTCGTGCTGTCGAACCTGGTGGGCTATTGCGGTTACCTGAGCCATGGCTGGATGGGCGACAAGATCGGCCGTCGCAACGTGATCGGCCTGGGCTGGATGCTCGGCGGCTTGTCGTTCGCCGGGATGCTGTTCGGCCCGAGCAATATGGCGATGGTCGTGGGGCTTTACAGCCTGGGCCTGTTCTTCCTGATCGGGCCGTATTCGGCGGCGTTGTTCTTTATCAGCGAGAGCTTCCCCACCAGCATCCCGTGCCACCGGTGGCGCGATCATCCATGCCATGGGCCCGATCGGTGCGGTGGTCGCAGGCTTTGGTGCGACCCAGGTGTTGTCCGCCGGCAGCGACTGGCAGACCGCCGCGCTGTGGTTCGGTGCGGTGCCGTGCTTTTTGTCCGGCATGTTGATGTTTGCCGCGCGCCATGTGCGTCCGGAAACCGTTCAGTGAGGAGCCAACGATGAGCCGTAAAGTTGCCTTGATTACCGGTGCCGCCAGCGGCATCGGCCAAGCCCTCGCCGTGGCCTATGCGCGCCACGGCGTGGCGGTGGTCGGCGGGTACTACCCGGCTGACCCGCATGACCCCCAGGCCACCGTCAGCCTGGTGCAGACCGCCGGCGGCGAGTGCCTGATGTTGCCGCTGGACGTGGGCGATACCGCCTCGGTGGATGCCCTGGCCGCGCAGGCCGTGCAGCATTTTGGTCGGCTGGATTACGCCGTGGCCAACGCCGGGTTGCTGCGCCGCGCGCCGTTGCTGGAGATGACCGATGCGCTGTGGGACGAGATGCTCAATGTCGACCTGACGGGGGTGATGCGCACCTTCCGCGCGGCGACCCGGCATATGCACGAAGGCGGCGCGCTGGTGGCGATCTCATCGATTGCCGGTGGCGTGTACGGCTGGCAGGAGCATTCGCACTACGCGGCCGCCAAGGCGGGCGTGCCGGGGTTGTGCCGGTCGCTGGCGGTGGAGTTGGCGGCCAAGGGCATCCGCTGCAATGCGGTGATTCCCGGGCTGATCGAGACGCCGCAGTCGTTGGATGCGAAGAACTCGCTGGGGCCGGAGGGCCTGGCGAAAGCGGCGCGTGCGATTCCGCTGGGGCGTGTGGGGCGTGCGGATGAAGTGGCGTCGCTGGTGCAGTTCTTGACCAGTGAGGCGTCGAGTTATCTGACTGGCCAGAGCATCGTCATCGACGGCGGCCTGACCGTGCGCTGGCCCGACTGAGGGTACTCGGTCTGAAAATGTGGGAGCGGGCTT
>JAFHKH010000598.1 GCA_016937595.1 Pseudomonas cedrina subsp. fulgida
CCCCATCCCCACCAGCTTGGCAGCCTGGGCGAAGGACAAACTCGAAGGATCACGCTGCTCGATCTGAGCCAGCTTATCCGGCAACGGCGCCAGAATGGCACGCAGTTCATGCACCTCATCACCGACCTTCACCGCACTCTGCTGGTAATGATCCAAACGCTTGAGCAACTCGAGGATGCGCCGGTCACGCACGGCGTCACGCTCGGCCTGCTGCAACCACAATTCGCGCTGCTGGCGCACATGGCGCAGCAGCAATGCCAAGGTCCCGGCCCACAACAGGGCCAGGACAATTACCACGGCCTCAAGGAACAATCAGATGTTCTCCAGTTCCGACCATTCTTCTTCACTCATCATCTTGTCCAGCTCGACCAGAATCAGCAGCTCGCTGTTCTTGTTGCACACGCCCTGGATAAACTTGGCGGATTCTTCGTTACCCACGTTCGGCGCGGTTTCCACTTCCGATTGGCGCAGGTAGACCACTTCGGCCACGCTGTCGACCATGATCCCGACCACTTGCTTGTCGGCTTCGATGATGACGATGCGCGTGTTGTCGCTGATCTCGGTCGCATTGAGACCGAAACGCTGGCGGGTGTCGATTACCGTCACCACGTTGCCGCGCAGGTTGATGATGCCCAGCACATAGCTTGGCGCACCAGGAACCGGGGCGATCTCGGTGTAGCGCAGCACTTCCTGCACGCGCATCACGTTAATGCCGTAGGTTTCGTTGTCCAGTTTGAAGGTAACCCATTGCAGGATCGGATCATCCAAACCTTGTGCAGACGCTGACTTATTCATACCCATGACCCCTTCAAATGCCGTTCGACACGGCGTGTGTGCCCTGAAGGCCGCGCAACCGCGCGTCCCTTATTGTTCAATCAACTGCGTTTATTCACCGGCAACGTCTTGACCGCGCCACTGGCGATCAACTCGGCCAGTTCGGCGACGTCAAGCAACGCGCACATGTGTTCGATCACGGTGCCCGCCAGCCAGGGCCGTTGGCCCCGGTGGCTGCGCCATTTGATTTCGTTCGGGTCCAGGCGCAACGAGCGGCTGACTTGATGCACCGCCAGCCCCCACTCGTAGCCCTGCACCGAGATCACGTATTGCAGGCCTTGACGAAAATCATCGCGGTAGCGGTCGGGCATCACCCAGCGCGCGGTATCGAGGACTTTCAGGTTGCCGGCCTGGCTGGGCAGGATGCCGAGGAACCACTCCGGTTGCCCGAACAGCGGCGTCAGCTCCTGGCCTTCCAGGGAATAGATCGAGCCCAGGCACACCAGCGGCACCGCCAGGGTCAACCCGGCGACATCGAACAGCAGGCATTCGAACGGTTCGGCAGCCCAGCTCGG
>JAFHKH010000599.1 GCA_016937595.1 Pseudomonas cedrina subsp. fulgida
GTGAGTGTCGCCGGCGGCGACCCGAAATCGCGTACGTTCGCTGCGCGGGTGGCGTTCACCGGCGGTAAGGTCCCGGCTGAATTAGGCCAGAGCGCGCGCGTGTTCATACAGGCTGAGGGTGTTATCCCGCTGTCGGTGCCACTGTCCGCCGTCAGCGCGGAGAATGGCGCGTCCTATGTCTGGCGGGTGCAGCCCGACAATACCCTCCAGCGCGTACCGGTTCGCATCGGCGCTTTTGGTGAAAAATCCGTCCCGGTGCTCGAAGGTCTGACCCCGACCGATTGGGTCATCGCCGCCGGCGTGCATGTGCTCCACGAGGGCCAGCAAGTGCGCCCGGTGGATCGCTCCAACCGTGTGGTGAATCTGGCGGCCAAGGAGTAGTCCCCAATGGGTTTCAATCTTTCCGAATGGGCGTTGCGTAATCGCCAGATCGTACTGTTCCTGATGATCCTGCTGGCCGTGGTCGGCACCTTGTCCTACTCCAAGCTGGGACAAAGTGAAGATCCGCCGTTTACGTTCAAGGCGATGGTGATCAAGACCAACTGGCCCGGCGCGACGGCCCAGGAAGTCTCGCGGCAAGTCACCGAACGCATCGAGAAAAAACTCATGGAGACCGGTGAGTACGAGCGCATTGTTTCCTTCTCGCGCCCCGGTGAGTCCCAGGTCACTTTTATCGCGCGTGACTCCATGCATTCGGTGCAGATCCCGGAGTTGTGGTACCAGGTGCGCAAGAAAATCAGCGACATCCGCCAGACCTTGCCGCCGGATATCCAGGGACCATTTTTCAACGATGAATTCGGCACCACTTTTGGCAATATCTATGCGCTGACCGGCGACGGTTTCGACTACGCCGTGCTCAAGGACTACGCAGACCGCATCCAGATACAACTGCAGCGTGTCGCGGATGTGGGCAAGGTCGAGCTGCTCGGCCAGCAAGACGAAAAAATCTGGATCGAACTGTCCAACCTCAAGCTCGCCACGCTCGGCTTACCTTTGGCGGCGGTGCAACAGGCGTTACAGGAACAGAATGCGGTTTCCACCGCCGGCTTCTTTGAAACCCCGAGCGAACGCGTGCAACTGCGCGTGTCGGGCAATTTCCAGACCGTCGAAGAAATCCGCAACTTCCCGATACGCATAGGTGACCGCACCTTGCGCATCGGCGATGTGGCCGACATCCACCGTGGTTTCAACGACCCACCGGCACCGCGCATGCGCTTCATGGGGGCGGACGCCATTGGCCTGGCCGTGGCCATGCGTGACGGCGGTGACATCCTGGTATTGGGCAAGGCCCTGGAAAGCGAATTCGCACGCCTGCAGAAGAACCTTCCGGCGGGCATGGAACTGCGCAAGGTGTCGGACCAACCGGCGGCGGTGAAAACCAGCGTCGGTGAGTTCGTGCAGGTGTTGGCCGAAGCCTTGGCCATCGTGCTGCTGGTGAGTTTCTTCTCCCTCGGTGTTCGCACGGGCATGGTGGTGGCCCTGGCGATTCCGCTGGTACTGGCGATGACGTTTGCCGCCATGTATTACCTGGGCATCGGCCTGCACAAGATTTCGCTTGGGGCCCTGGTGCTGGCGTTGGGCTTGCTGGTGGATGACGCCATCATCGCCGTGGAAATGATGGCGATCAAAATGGAGCAGGGCTATGACCGGCTCAAGGCCGCCAGCTTCGCCTGGACCAGCACCGCGTTCCCGATGCTCACGGGTACGCTGATCACGGCGGCGGGCTTCCTGCCGATTGCCACCGCGCAGTCGAGCACCGGCGAATACACCCGTTCGATTTTCCAGGTGGTGACCCTCGCGTTGCTCGCCTCTTGGGTGGCTGCCGTGGTGTTCGTGCCTTACCTGGGCGAAAAACTTCTGCCGGACCTGGCGAAGATGCATGCCGCCAAGCACGGCACCGATGGTCCGGACCCTTACGGCACAGCCTTTTATCAGCGCGTCAGGCGCGTTGTGGAGTGGTGCGTGCGGCGGCGTAAAACCGTGATCGTGCTGACCTTGCTGCTGTTTATCGGCTCGGTCGCGCTGTTCCGTTTCGTACCGCAGCAGTTCTTCCCGGCGTCCGGCCGTCTGGAGCTGATGGTTGACCTGAAGCTGGCCGAAGGCACCTCGTTGAGCAACACCGCCGATCAGGTCAAGCGCCTGGAAGCGCTGCTCAAGGACCACGCCGGCATCGACAACTACGTGGCTTATGTCGGCACCGGTTCGCCGCGCTTCTATCTGCCGCTTGACCAGCAGTTGCCGGCCGCCAGTTTTGCCCAGTTTGTCGTAGCGGCTAAAACCATCGAGGCGCGTGAAACCCTGCGCACTTGGCTGATCGAAACACTCAATGAACAATTCCCCGACCTGCGTTCACGGGTGACGCGCCTGGAAAACGGCCCTCCCGTGGGCTATCCGGTGCAGTTTCGCGTGACCGGCGAGCATATCGAGGAAGTCCGTGCCCTTGCTCGCAAAGTCGCGGCCAAGGTTCGCGAAAACACCCACGTGGTGAACGTGCACCTGGACTGGGAAGAACCCAGCAAGATCGTCTACCTCAATATCGATCAGGACCGCGCCCGTGCCCTTGGCGTGAGCACGGCCAACCTGTCGAAATTCCTGCAGCGTTCGTTGACCGGCTCCAGCGTCAGCCAATACCGAGAGGACAACGAGTTGATCGAGATTCTCTTGCGCGGCACCGTGCAGGAGCGTACCGAACTGTCATTGCTGCCCAGCCTGGCCGTGCCCACCGACAACGGCAAAAGTGTCGCGTTGTCGCAAATCGCCACCCTCGAGTACGGTTTCGAAGAGGGCATCATCTGGCACCGCAACCGCCTGCCCACGGTGACCGTCCGCGCGGACATCTATGGCAAGGAGCAACCGGCGACGTTGGTCCAGCAGATCCTGCCGACCCTTGAAGGCGTGCGTGCCGAGCTGCCGGACGGCTACCTCCTGGAGGTCGGCGGTACGGTTGAAGATTCCGCCCGCGGCCAAAACTCGGTCAAGGCCGGCGTGCCGCTGTTTATCGTGGTCGTGCTGACCCTGCTGATGCTGCAACTGCGCAGCTTCTCGCGCACGGCCATGGTGTTCCTGACCGCGCCGCTGGGGCTGATCGGGGTGACCCTGTTCCTGCTGGTATTCCGCCAGCCTTTCGGCTTCGTGGCGATGTTGGGCACCATCGCCCTGTCCGGCATGATCATGCGTAACTCGGTGATCCTGGTGGACCAGATCGAACAGGACATCAAGGCCGGCCTGGCACCCTGGCAAGCGATCATCGAAGCCACCGTCCGACGCTTCCGCCCGATTGTACTGACCGCCCTGGCGGCGGTGCTGGCCATGATTCCGCTGTCGCGCAGTGTGTTCTTCGGGCCGATGGCCGTGGCGATCATGGGGGGGTTGATTGTGGCGACGGCGTTGACGTTGCTATTCCTGCCGGCGCTGTACGCGGCGTGGTTTCGCGTCAAGAACGAAGCCCAGTAATAATGAGAGGGTTCGGTTATTAGGCGTGTGTATAAACATGCGCCTGATGACGCTTGAAAAAAAGTGGGAAATATCTGAAATCCGAAAGCTGCTTTTAAAGCCTGAATATCGCCCACTTTACTAGTGTTTAGAGACTGGGTAGTTTTCGGTCGACAGTTTTAATGATTGACGTGTTCGTGTCGGCCAAGGGTGTGATTTTCTGTAATGTCAGGTCCAGGTGGGCCACTGACTCGGTATAAAGATGGCAAACGAAACTGTCCTCTCCGGTTATTTTGTAGCACACCACGCATTCAGCCAAGTTTGCGAGGAGTTGTTCCACTTCCTGGAAATTCCCCGTCAAAGGTTTAACTCTTACTAACGCCTGTAGTGCATAACCCAATACCTCGGCGCCCAGTTCTATACCGAACCCAACGATGATCCTGCCATCTCCAAGCGCTTGAGGCGCTCGCTGCAACCCGGCGCGGAGAGACCTACCTGACGAGCCAGCGCACGAATGGACATGCGTGCGTTCTGATGAAGGGCAATAATCAGAGCGCTATCAATAGGGTCTAATTTATGGCCGCTCTTTGTAAGCTTTTTCATTAGTTGGACCTTACGAACAGTGATGAAATAGAGTGAAAATCTTACATACCACAGATGCCTGAAAAAAGAATGGATTTTTTTAAATGTTCTGCCTAGGGTTTGTGCGTGCAGTCATACGCAGTACTGCGCTGTTGTTTCAATTTGATCTATCTGTCGAGGAATTGAAATGGACTACGTACTTGATGAGGCCCGTCTGCAACAACATCATGTTGATAACTTTTCCGAAGAAAGGGTATTTGCGTTGCGCAATGAGTTTTCGCGTAATGGCTTTATAAGATTGCGCGATATTGTCGATGATTCATTGCGCGAAATAATAACTGCGAATGTCCATAGCCTGATCGACCGTCAACTCGAACGTCGCGATCTGCACTTGGCGACGACTGACAACACGCCGCGCTATATGAGTGTGGTACGCAGTGAGTTTATTGCTGAAAACAGCCCGTTGATCGGTGCACTGTCCAAATCCGAAGTGCTGCTCGGCACCCTGTCGTTGATCGCCGACACACGAATCGTCGCTTCCGTGTCCCAGGACGAGGAATACCTGATCACCAAGCAGGAGCGCAAAGGCGATACCCATGGCTGGCATTGGGGTGACTACAGCTTCGCGTTGATCTGGATCATCGAGACACCTCCCATCGCCAAGGGCGGCATGTTGCAGTGTGTGCCTCATACCTCATGGGATAAATCCAATCCCAGGATTCACGAACTGTTGTGCAGTAACCCGATTGCTACTTATGGCTTCAAGACAGGGGATATTTATTTCCTGCGTACGGACACCACGCTGCACCGCACAATTCCACTGAATGAAGATGCCACACGCATCATCCTGAACATGACATGGGCTGCTGAAAAAGATCTCTCCAGAAACCTGCACGGCAATGATCGTTGGTGGGAAGACCAGCACGCACATGCTGCAAAAAACCTGGCATAGAACACTAAAAATCCACCCACGGGATGATGATCATGCACGATATTCGCTGCTTGCAGCACGCCAGTACCTTACTCAAACAGGCGCAGTCGCACGCGGCCATGGCTGACCTGGTTCGCGCGGCGGTAGTTCGTAATGAACAATGGCGCGGGCAGCAGTGCATCAACCTTGTGGCCGCCGAGTCACCGACCAGCCCGTCCGTGCGCGCCTTGCTGTCCAGTGAGGTCGGCACGCGCGCTTCGGGTGGGCATATTGGACGTGACAACCGTTTTTTCTCCGGTATGAAAAATATCGACGAGTTGGAATCGCTTTGCGTGGAGTTATTGAAAATCACGTTACGCGTTCATCACGCCGATCATCGATTGATGGGGGGCATGGCAGCCGTTCTAGCAGCTTACACGGCTTTGACCCGTCCCGAAGACAACGTCATGACCGTACCGGTGATCAGGGGAGGCGATACCAGCAATCGGACCAATGGCCCGCCTGGTATACGGGGGCTCAAGGTCTGGGATGTTCCCTTCGTGCACAAGACCAGTGATATCGATCTCACGCGTTTCAGCGAAGTTGCCCAAACCCTCAAGCCAGCCGTGATTGGCCTGGGCATGACATTGACCCTGTTTCCCCTGCCGGTGGGTGATATCAAAGGCATCGTTTCACCCTGGGGTGGAAAGGTCTATTTCGACGCCGCCCACCAATTGGGCTTGATCAGTGCCGGCCTGTTTCAGGACCCGCTGGCGGAAGGTGCAGACCTGATGACCGGTTCCTCCGGAAAGACATTCAGCGGTCCGCAAGGCGGTGTGATCGTGTGGAACGAAGGTGCGTTGACGACGCCTGTGTATGAGGCGATTTTCCCCACCCTGACCGGTAGCCACCAGATCAACCGAGTTGCGGCACTCGCAGTGGCTGCCACCGAGATGCTGGAGTACGGGCAGACCTACATGAAACAAGTCGTAAGCAACGCACAGGCGCTGGCCATGCATTTGGACAGTAGGGGCGTGACCGCCTTTTACAGAGAGCGGGGTTACACCCGCACTCATCAGATCGTCATCGATTCAAAACCCTTTGCCTGCGGCCGTGAGGCGGTGCAGCGCCTGGAGGCAGCCAACGTCATAGCCAACGAAATGCCGTTGCCTTGGGACACGGACCCTTACAAGGAATCGGGCATTCGGCTAGGTACCGTCGAAGTCACTCGGTTGGGCATGAAAGAGCGGGAAATGGCGTGGATAGCCGATCAGATTGCCAAGGTGCTGCTGCATAAAGAGGACCCCATGGCGATTGCCAACGGTGTGATCGATTTCATGAAGAACTACAGAACTGTCTATTACTGTCATGAGAACGGGCTACCCCGATAAGTCATTCTCAAAGGAGGCCTGTATGCCCGACACCGCCATTTCCGTTTACCAGGCAACGCTGACCTTCGCCGTCGCCGCGATCGCGTTACTTGCCAGTCCCGGTCCGGCAACCCTGGCGCTGGCGGCGAGCGGTGCCGCTTATGGACTGAAACGTTCGGTTGAGTTTTTCGCCGGGATTACCTTGGGCCTGATGATCGCCATGACATTGGTTGCCACGGGACTGTATGTGGTGCTGCACAGCTTTCCGATAGTGGCGACGATGCTGACCGTCCTCTCCATCGTTTATATTTTTTGGCTGGCTTATCGCATTGGCACTGCACCGCCCATCAAGGATGAACAAGCAGTCGTCACGCCAGGCTGGGGGGCCGGATTTGTTCTGGGTGCCGCTAACATCAAGGCTTATGCCGCGTTTGCGGCGCTGCTGGGCAGTTTTACCCTGGGTACGGCGCCAGCCTGGGAACAAGCGACGAAGGCACTGATCTGTCTCTTGGTTTGTGTGGTGTTCGACTTCCTGTGGTTATTTGCAGGCAGCAAGTTGCGCCGGTTATTCATCCATCCCACCTGGAGTCGAGTACTTAACGTAAGTTTCGCGATTTTGATGATAGCGACGGTCGCCTGGTCATTCACGCTGACGCAGTAGCGCTCCCTGTTGCGGGGAACGCTCTGCTCGGGGCTTACAGCGCCCCAAATACCTTCTTCGCCAAACTGGTCGCCGCCGCCGCCGGGTTCTCGCGAATGGTTTCTTCCTGCTTGGCAATCATCTTGAACAACCCATCCAGCGCCTGCTCGGTCACGTAGTTTTCGACGTTGGCGCTCTTGGCGTCCAGCGCGCCAAAGGCTGCGGCCTTGCCGGCGAGGGCGTTGTACTGTTGGGCGACGCCGACCTTGTCGGTGGCGGCCTTGACGATCGGCAGGAACTTGGCGCGGATTTGTTCGCGGCTGCTTTTGTTCAAGTACTGGGTGGCGGAGTCCTGGCCACCGCTGAGAATGCCCTTGGCGTCGGTCACGCTCATGTTCTTGACGGCGTTGACCAGGATCGGCTGGGCCTGGGTCACGGCGGTTTCGGCCGCCTTGTTCATGCTGGTCTCCAACTGCGTGACCTGGTCACCCATGCCGAACATTTTCAGCTTGTCGGCGACCTTGCCGAGCTTGCCCGGCAGGCCGATCTTCACTTCCGGGTTGTTGCTGAAACCACCGGGAACGCCCAGTTGCTTGACGGCGATCTGCGCGCCTTGGGTCAGGGCGTCCTTGAGGCCGCCGCTGGCGTCGCCCTGGGACAGGCTGCTCAAGTCCAGGGCCATGGCGTTGGCACCGAACAGCAGGCCGGCACACAGGGCAGTAAGGCGAAGGGATTTACGGAGCATGGGGCTTCCTTTTGAGATGGCTGATGGTCTAGAGGCTATCAGTGGGTCACTGCGTCGACGCGCACCCTCAACGGTTGCGGGTCCTGGCCGTTGAGCTGCACGGCGTGCCGTTCGGTGGTGGTGAACATTAGCTTGCCGTCCACTTCGATGCGAGCGCTGACCGCATAACGGTGGCCGGGTTTGACTTGGGCCGGGTCGTAGCTCAGGTGAAACGGCAGCGGCACCTGGCCTTTGACCGGGCCTTTCTGCTCGGCCAGGGTGACGGCCGGGGCGTCCATCAGGGACACGTCCTGCAGGCTGACGCTCAAGGTCGCGGTCGGTGGCAAGGCGATGCGTTGCAGATAAAACACTTCGCCTTCAAGGCTGGCCTTGGGGGTTGGGCTCATGGACTGGCAGGCTCCGAGCAGGGCGGTGAGGCCCAGAAGGATGATCTTTTTCATGGTGCAACTCCTTTTCAACGGCGCCGGCATCCAACCGGCGCCTGTTTAAATCTAGCGGGTTTCCTCAGGATTGAGCATCTGTGGTTCTGCCGGCGCGTCGGCTGCGCCATCTACCCGGTGCAGGGCCACCTGGCGGATCGACAGGCGAATCTCCGCCGGCAGCACGCGTTTGGCGGCGCCTTCGGCCAATTCGCCGAGCAGGTCGTGGTAGCTCAACTTACCGGCCTCATCGCGGCGCAGCACATCCTGCTCCAACAACGTCTGAATAAAATGTCGGAAAAGGCTCTTGTCGAAGAATTCCGGGGCGTTGAGGCCATGCAGGATCGACAGGCGCTGGGCCATGATTGTGCACAGGTCTTCCAGTTCCTCTGCGCTGATGCTGTTCTGGCCGCTGTTGAGCAGCAGCGAGATCGCCATGTAGAAGCGTTGCAGGGTCTGGGCGATGGTCTTGGACAGCAGCGTCAGCAATACAAAATGCCGCGAACTCGGCGCCGGGCGCAGGTAGACATTGTTTTCGAAGCGCAGCAGGCCTTGTTCGACAAAGGCCTCCAGCCATTGGTCGATCACGCTGTCCAGGTCTTCCAGCGACCAGCGGATAAACAGCTCCGATTGCAGATACGGATACAGCGCGTGGGTGTAGCGCAGGATCTGGTCGCGGCTCATCCGCGAACTGCTCTGGAAAAAGCTCGCCAACAGTGCCGGCAGCGCAAAGATGTGCAGCACGTTATTGCGGTAGTAGGTCATCAGGACAGCGTTCTGCTCGTCCAGGTACAGAATCTTACCCAGGGCATCACTCTGTTCCGACAGCAGGTCCATGTCTTTCACATGCTTGATCAGCGCCAGGCCGTCGCCCTCGGGCAGGGTGGTGTGGGGCGAGTAAGGCACGCGGCGCAGCAGCACCAGGTACAGGTCCAACTGGCGCGCCATGGCTTGTTCGTCCAGGGCCAGGCGCGTGGTGGACAGCAGCGCCAGGGCCACCAGGTTCACCGGGTTCACCGCCGCGGCTTCGTTCAAGTGGCGCGCCACCTGTTCGCTGAGACGATGGGTGGCTTCGTTGAGCCAGGCCGGCTTGTAGTTCGGGCCCAGCTCCTGGGAACGCCAGTCCGGTTGCTCGGCGTCGAGGAATTCGGCCAGCTTGATCGGCTCGCCGAAGTTGACCGCGACTTGGCCAAAGCGCTGCTTGAGCGCGCCGACCACTTTGAAAATATCGAAGATCGACTCTTTCTTCTTGCTCGCGCCGCGCAGTTCGCCCAGGTAGGTACGGCCTTCGAGCACACGCTCATAGCCGATATACACCGGCACAAACACGATGGGCATGCGTGAGGAGCGCAAGAAACTGCGCAAGGTAATCGCGAGCATCCCGGTCTTCGGCTGCAGCATGCGCCCGGTGCGCGAGCGACCGCCTTCGACGAAGTACTCCACCGGAAAGCCCTTGGTGAACAGGGTGTGCAGGTATTCGTTGAACACCGCGGTGTACAACGGGTTGCCCTTGAAGGTGCGGCGCATGAAAAACGCACCACCACGGCGCAGCAGGCTGCCGATCACCGGCATGTTCAGGTTGATCCCGGCGGCGATATGCGGCGGCGTCAGGCCATTCTTGAACAGCAGGTAGGACAGCAACAGGTAGTCGATATGGCTGCGGTGGCAAGGTACGTAGATCACCTCGTAACCCTGGGCAACCTGTTGCACACCTTCGATGTTGTTGACCTTGATGCCGTCGTAGATCTTGTTCCAGAACCAGCTCAGCACCACTTCCAGGAAGCGGATCGCCGTGTAGGTGTAGTCCGAGGCGATCTCGTTGCCGTAGCGCAGGGCCTGGGCCTTGGCTTTTTCCGGAGAGATTTTTTCCCGTTCCGCCTCTTCGGCGATGGCCTGGCGCACCAGTGGCATGTTGACCAACCCCTTCACCAGGTTACGGCGGTGGGACAAGTCGGGGCCGATCACCGCAGTCTTCAGGTTACGAAAATGCACACGCAGGATGCGCTGGGCCATGCGTACGGTACGTTCGTGGCCTTTATTGTGCTCGATCAATTCACGCAGGTTGATAGGCGCGGAGAATTGCACACGGGTCTTGCGACCGAGGATCAGGATGCTCAAGAACCGGCGCAGACGCCCGGTGACCGCCCAGCTATCGGCAAACAACAGCTTCCACGGGCTGGACTCGCTCTCGGGGGATTGGCCCCAGAACACGCTGACGGGAATGATTTGTGCATTCTCTTCGGCGTGCTCGGCAAGGGTGTTGACCAGGCGGGTCAGGGTTGGCGGTGTGCCGCGCTTGTCCTGGCGGCCGAGCCAGTCCGGTTCCGGCGTGAGGTAGAAGAACGCCGCCGGTTCCATCAGCGGGCCGACCGACACCGGCAGCACCGGGCGCGGCAGGCCGGCCTTGGTGCACTCGGCGTCGACCACCGCCAATTCGCTGAGGGAAGGCGATTGCAGGACGTAGAACACCGGCCGGCTGCGGTCCAGGTTGAGGGTTAGGGACGACTGGTTGATCGTCTCTGAGCGAACCCAGAGGTACAACAGTCGGCGCAAGGTGCCAAACACTAGACGGCGAAACGGAGAGCGGGTCATAGGCGTGCTGCTTGAAGTGGAGAAAACCGAGCAGGCGCTCGGGTGCGTAGTGTGCCGTATTCGCCGAAAATCGGCAAAAAGGCAGCGATGTAAACTTGAGTTGATCGTTTTTGAGCCTGTCTTATACTCGGCAGTTCAATGCGAGACTCAACAATAAAAATGCATGTGGGAGTAAGACAGATGGCAGAGCGCGAAACCGGCAATGTGAAGTGGTTCAACGATGCAAAGGGCTATGGGTTTATCCAGCGCGAAGACGGCAAGGATGTGTTCGTCCACTACCGCGCCATTCGCGGTGACGGGCATCGTTCCCTGGCCGAGGGCCAGCAGGTGGAATACGCCGTGGTGACCGGCGAGAAGGGCTTGCAGGCGGAGGATGTGGTGGGGCTTTAAGCTGGATTTATGCAACGCCGCTGAACCCATGTGGGAGCGGGCTTGCTCGCGAATGCGGAGTGTCAGCCA
>JAFHKH010000006.1 GCA_016937595.1 Pseudomonas cedrina subsp. fulgida
GCAAGCCCGCCCCCACAGGGTTTTACGCCTCGTCGGTGTTCAACACGCCACGCCGCACCTGGTCACGCTCGATGGATTCGAACAGCGCCTTGAAGTTGCCCTCGCCAAACCCATCGTCGCCCTTGCGCTGGATGAATTCGAAGAACACCGGGCCCATCAGGGTCTCCGAGAAGATCTGCAGCAGCAGGCGCTTGTCGCCTTCGATGGAAGAACCGTCCAGCAGGATGCCGCGTGCGTGCAGTTGATCCACCGGCTCGCCATGGTTCGGCAAGCGGCCTTCGAGCATTTCGTAGTACGTGTCCGGCGGCGCGGTCATGAAGCGCATGCCGATCTTCTTCAACGCGTCCCAGGTCTTGATTAAGTCATCGGTCAGGAAAGCCACGTGCTGGATGCCTTCACCGTTGAACTGCATCAGGAACTCTTCGATCTGCCCGGCGCCCTTGGATGACTCTTCGTTCAGCGGGATGCGGATCATGCCATCCGGCGCACTCATGGCCTTGGACGTCAGGCCGGTGTATTCACCCTTGATATCGAAGTAGCGCGCTTCCCGGAAGTTGAACAGTTTTTCGTAGAAGTTGGCCCAGTAGGCCATGCGCCCGCGATAGACGTTGTGGGTCAGGTGGTCGATCACCTTCAGGCCAGCACCCTGCGGGTTACGCTCCACGCCTTCGAGGTACACGAAGTCGATGTCATAGATCGAACTGCCTTCGCCGAAACGGTCGATCAGGTACAGCGGCGCACCGCCGATGCCCTTGATCGCCGGCAGGTTGAGTTCCATCGGGCCGGTTTCGATGTGGATCGGTTGTGCACCCAGCTCGAGCGCGCGGTTATAGGCTTTTTGCGAGTCCTTGACGCGGAACGCCATTCCGCACACCGACGGGCCGTGCTCGGCCGCAAAGTAGGAAGCAATGCTGTTGGGTTCGTTGTTGAGGATCAGGTTGATCTCGCCCTGACGATACAGGTGCACATTCTTCGAGCGGTGGCGCGCGACTTTGGTGAAACCCATGATCTCGAAGATCGGCTCCAGCGTGCCAGGGGTCGGCGAGGCGAGTTCAATAAATTCAAAGCCCATCAGGCCCATTGGGTTTTCGTATAGATCTGCCATGGTGGCACCTCATCATTCTCGTAATAAATACTGTTTATTTGCGAACAAGGATGAGGTGATTGGGTGGCGCGCAGGACAGGCCTCGCACCGTGCGGGCGAGGAAGTCACCAAAGATGAGGGCGGAGCCGAATAGCTTCATGGTGTCATCAGTCTCTGACGGCCTAGGCTTGCGTGAGCGCAAGTCCATATTCTTGTATGCGTAAATCGATTCTACACAGCGTAACCGCGTTTGTCCGTATTCTTATCAAATCCCCATTGCCTTCGCGGGCGCAAGGAGTTTGTTCGCTAGGGTGCGGTCAATGCGCTGCCTGGCCTGGCCGGGCAAACCCTCAGGTCCGGCAAGCGTATTTGGGCGCAGCCCTCTATCATCAGATTGAATCTGACCCATGGAACAGGCCGTTCACTTCATGCCACTGACCGTCAACGGCCCGCGAAAACGCGGCGCGCGTTACTTGATCACCGCCTTGAGTACCCTGCTGCCGATTGCAGTCGGGGTGGCCATTTTGCATTGGCAAGCCGAGCGTACCCTGCAACAAAGCACCGCCCAGACCGCCCAGGAAGCCGTGCGCCAGTTCGACCTGATGCTCGACAACGCCGCCCTCGCCGTCCAGGCGCTGCTGCCTTTGGCCGGCCAACCGTGCGACAACGCCACGCAATTGGCCCTGCGCGAACAAGTCACACGCGGACCGTTCGTGCGTGCAACCACCTTGTCCTGGCAAAAAAACATTTATTGCAGTTCTTTGTTTGGCGGCAGTTATGCATCGCCCGTCAACCCACAAGACTATGTGGAAGGTCAGCTATGGCTGATGAATGGCAATCCCGTAACGCCAGACACCGCGGTGCTGGTGTATCGACGGGTCGACGGCGATCAGGCGGCTTTGACGTCAATTGACGGTTATCACCTGACCAACACCCTGCGCCTGATCAGCCGTTACGCCCGCCTGGTGCTGCAAGTCGGCCCGAATTGGCTGGCGGCCGATGGCAAGGTGCATGACAGCCCGGTGCCGGTATTTGCGGTGGCCCATCATCAGTTGGCCTCCGAGCGCTATCCCTACCGTGTCGAAGCGGGCATGCCGGCCGGCGAAGTGTGGCGGTATATGCAGGCCCGATACCCGGCGCTGTTCAGCCTGGTGGTGTTCTTTGGCCTGCTGGCAGGCCTCTTGGCGCATTGGCTGCAAAAGCGCTCATCGGCACCCACCCAGGAGCTGCGACGGCGCTGGGCGCCAACGAGTTCATCCCTTACTTCCAACCGGTGGTGCGCGGCGATACCCGTGAATGGGCCGGCTGCGAGGTGCTGATGCGCTGGCAGCACCCGAAAGAGGGGCTGGTGCGCCCCGATCTGTTTATCCCGCTGGCCGAGCACTCGGGCCTGATCGTGCCGATGACCCGCGCCCTGCTGCGCCAGACCGCCACGCAACTGGCCCCCCACGCGGCGCGCTGGCGCCCTGGGTTCCACATCGGGGTGAATATCACCGCCCGCCATTGCCAGGACCTGGCGCTGGTAGACGACTGCCGTGAGTTTCTCGGTGCGTTTCCCGTGGGCCAGGTAACCCTGGTGCTGGAGTTGACCGAGCGTGAGCTGATCGTGCCCACCGATATCACGCGTCGCCTGTTCGACGCGCTGCATCAACTGGGGGTGATGATCGCGATCGATGACTTTGGCACCGGCCACTCAAGCCTGGGTTATTTGCGCAACTTCAATGTCGACTACTTGAAGATCGACCAGAGTTTTGTCGCCATGATCGGCGCCGATGCACTATCGCGGCATATTCTGGACAGCATCATAGAACTGTCCGGCAAGCTCGACTTGGGCATCGTTGCCGAAGGCGTGGAAACCGTTGAACAATGCGAATACCTGGCCGCCCAAGGCGTGGATTTCCTGCAGGGCTATCTGTTCGGCAGGCCGTTGCCGTGCGAAGAGTTCATTAAATTCCTGGACCGCCATTGATTAGCCATACACTCAATACAGCGAAATTATGTTACCTGCACAAAAGACATGATTTACTCACGGCGGATTAACTACTACAATTTTTCCTGCCTGTGCAGAATTCGCAGGACGACTTCTTTGTTGGGTCGCCTTAAAGCGCTTGGCTTATAGCTTTGTCTGCCGTTGATATCAGCCAACTACACTATTGGAGTACAGATTTTGTCCAGACTCGCCGAATTTCGCGCAGCAGAAAAAGCCCTTCAAGAGCAGCTTGCGCAGCTGGAATCCCTGAAGAACGACGCCGGCCTGAAGAAAGAAATCGAATTTGAAGAAAAGCTTCAAGCCCTGATGAAGTCCTACGGCAAAGGCCTGCGCGACATTATTTCCATCCTTGACCCAAACCCCGGCAAGTCCAACATCAGCGCCGCCGCTCCAAAACAGCGCCGTGCGCGCGTGGTCAAGGTTTACCAGAACCCGCACACCGGCGAGCTGATCGAAACCAAAGGCGGCAACCACCGCGGCCTCAAGGCGTGGAAAGAAGAGCACGGCGCCGCCACCGTAGACTCCTGGCTTCGTGGCTGATCGCACTGCACTAACAAAGAGCCCCGCACATGCGGGGCTCTTTTTATTCAACGGTTTGAAACGAACTTAAATAACCTTTCATCGTGTTCAGAATCATCGGACATTACACACTTAAAGTTTCAGGCTATCGCGTACCGAACTGACTTCATCCTTGCTTGCCGCGTAGGCATCAGCCTGCCCTGCGTATGAAAAAACATAGGCTTTATCGGTATCGACCGCGCCCACCAATGTTTGAGAAAGCACGTGGCGGCCGTTTTCAGTAATCACACAAGTAGTTTCCAACGCATCAAGACGACTCAATGTTGTAGGGCGCATCTTGCTGCACACACTTTGATAGCCGCCTTGGGCGAAATCCTTCTGGATGGACTTGCGCATCTCCAACAGTACGCCCTGCAGGTTAACCTTGTGCCCCGCTTCAATTGGCGTACCGGTCAACTCCATGACCATCAAGGTCGCGCCATTTTCATCGTTCTTGATTGCGCGCTGCCGAGAGACCGGCCGGGACGTTGCAGGGGCCGCATCGTCAGGCACCACGTCTTCGATCTGCCAGCCGCTGGGCCAATGAACTTGCGGGTCGGCGGCCAATACGAAGGAACTGCCCAACAGCACACACACAGCACTCAACAGCGGTTTACGAAATTCGATCATCGCCAACACTACCCAAGGTTCAAGCACCGAAGTCTGAGCCCCGGCGCCCTCGGGTCGCAAGACCTGCGTCGGCTTTTTCATTTGGCGCCCCGCGCAGGCCTTGCGTATCATGGCCCGGTTGCACGGATGCCAGCCGCAAGCCAAGGAACCGCTCATCTCTTAGAGCAGCGTTTGCCCCACTTTTTTCTGGAGGGCCCATGAGCCTGCACGAACTGAACACTTTCCCGGGCGTCACTGCCCAACCTGACAGCGCCACCCGCCATTTTGTGTTCAACCACACCATGCTGCGGGTCAAGGACATCACCCAATCGCTGGATTTCTATACCCGCGTCCTGGGGTTTTCCCTGGTTGAAAAGCGCGACTTCCCGGAAGCCGAATTCAGCCTGTACTTCCTGGCCCTGGTGGACAAATCCCAGATCCCGGCCGACGCCGCCGAGCGCACCCAATGGATGAAGTCGATCCCGGGCATCCTGGAACTGACCCACAACCACGGCACTGAAAACGATGCCGACTTCGCCTACCACAACGGCAACACCGACCCACGTGGCTTTGGCCATATCTGCATCTCGGTACCGGACATCGTCGCCGCGTGCGAACGCTTCGAAGCCCTGGGCTGTGACTTCCAGAAGCGCCTGAGCGATGGCCGCATGAAGAGCCTGGCGTTCATCAAGGACCCGGATGCGTACTGGGTCGAGATTATCCAGCCCGCCCCCATGTAAGCGCACGGCGTGACGCAGAGCGTCACCGGATGCAGTCCCACGCAAACCTGGAAACGAGAAAAACCCCATGATCGCTCATGGGGTTTTTCCTGTCCGGGCCGGAATCTACGCGGGCGCGGAGGTGCGGATCAGGTGATCGAAAGCGCTCAAGGAAGCCTTGGCGCCCTCACCTACCGCAATCACGATCTGCTTGTACGGCACGGTCGTGACATCACCCGCCGCGAACACGCCTGGCAATGAAGTCTCGCCACGCGCATCGACGATGATCTCGCCGCGCGGCGTCAGCTCCACGGTGCCTTTGAGCCAGTCGGTGTTGGGCAGCAGGCCGATCTGCACAAAGATCCCCTCCAGATCGATGGTCTTGAACTCACCACTGTCGCGATCCTTGTACGCCAAGCCAGTGACTTTCTGGCCGTCACCCTTCACTTCGCTGGTCAGCGCGCTGGTGATCACGTCAACGTTCGGCAGGCTGTAGAGCTTGCGCTGCAACACGGCGTCGGCGCGCAACTTGCTGTCGAACTCGAGCAAGGTGACGTGGCTGACGATGCCCGCCAGGTCGATGGCCGCTTCAACGCCGGAATTGCCGCCACCGATCACCGCCACACGTTTGCCCTTGAACAACGGACCGTCGCAGTGCGGGCAGAAGCACACGCCCTTGGCCTTGTATTGCTGCTCGCCCGGCACGCCCATTTCACGCCAGCGTGCGCCCGTGGCCAGGATCAGCGTCTTGGACTTGAGGCTCGCGCCGCTTTCGAAACGGATTTCGTGCAAGTCTCCGGCATTTTTCGCTGGGATCAAGCGGCTGGCACGTTGCAGGTTCATGATGTCCACGTCGTACTGACGCACGTGGGCTTCGAGCGCGCTGGCCAGTTTCGGACCTTCGGTTTCCTGTACCGAGATAAAGTTCTCGATGGACATGGTGTCCAGCACCTGGCCACCAAAGCGTTCAGCGGCAACACCGGTGCGGATGCCTTTGCGCGCGGCGTAGATGGCTGCCGAAGAACCGGCCGGGCCACCGCCGACAACCAGGACATCAAAGGCGTCCTTGGCGCTGATTTTCTCGGCGGCTTTCTCGATGCCGCTGGTGTCGAGCTTGGCGAGGATTTCTTCCAGGCCCATGCGGCCCTGGCCGAAGTTCACACCGTTCAAGTAAACGCTTGGCACCGCCATGATCTGGCGCTCGTCGACTTCAGCCTGGAACAGCGCGCCGTCGATGGCGACGTGGCGGATGTTCGGGTTGAGCACGGCCATCAGGTTCAGCGCCTGGACCACATCCGGGCAGTTCTGGCAGGACAGCGAGAAGTAAGTCTCGAAGCTGAACTCGCCTTTGAGCGCACGGATCTGTTCAATCACCTCGACACTGGCCTTCGACGGGTGGCCACGACTTGCAGCAGGGCCAGCACCAGCGACGTGAATTCATGCCCCATGGGGATACCGGCAAAACGCAGGCTGATATCGGCACCTGGGCGGTTGATGGAGAACGACGGCTTGCGCGCATCATCCCCATCGGTTTTCAGCGTAATCAGCGTGGTGAGGCTGACCACATCTTGCAAAAGGGCGAGCATTTCCTGGGATTTCGCACCGTCGTCGAGGGAGGCGACGATCTCGATCGGCTGGGTGACCCGTTCCAGGTATGACTTCAACTGAGCTTTAAGATTGGCGTCCAACATACGGGCGATTTCCTGTTAATTCGGTTTAGTGCAGACAAAAAAACGCCCGAGCGAATCTCGCCCGGGCGTTTCGAGGGCGGTGCAGCTTACTTAAGGTGCGGCAAATTCCGCCCTGAGGTGTTTCACAGACTTAGATCTTGCCGACCAGGTCCAGGGACGGAGCCAGGGTGGCTTCGCCTTCTTTCCACTTGGCTGGGCACACTTCGCCTGGGTGGGCAGCGACATACTGAGCAGCCTTGATCTTGCGCAGCAGTTCGGAAGCGTCACGGCCTACACCACCGTCGTTCAGTTCAACGATCTTGATCTGGCCTTCCGGGTTGATCACGAACGTACCGCGGTCCGCCAGGCCAGCTTCTTCGATCAGTACGTCGAAGTTGCGGGAGATGGTCAGGGTCGGGTCGCCGATCATGGTGTACTGGATTTTGCCGATGGCTGGCGAAGTGTTGTGCCAGGCAGCGTGGGCAAAGTGCGTGTCGGTGGAAACGCTGTAGATTTCGACGCCCAGCTTCTGGAATTCGGCGTAGTTGTCAGCCAGGTCTTCCAGCTCGGTTGGGCAAACGAAGGTGAAGTCGGCTGGGTAGAAGAACACGACCGACCACTTGCCTTTCAGGTCAGCGTCGGTGACATCTACGAAGCTGCCGTTTTTGAATGCGGTGGCTTTGAACGGTTTTACTTGGCTGTTGATGATAGGCATCGTTGACTCTCCGTCAGGGTTTGAAAAGGGCTTGGTAAGTTGATGAGGTGAATCCTACCCACTCTCTCGGCCGATGGCTCATTGGCAAACCTGATGCTCACGATTGGGTTTTTCTATCAGGAGACCGTATTAATAGAAGAAATCTCAAAGCAGCGGTGGCGTCGCCAATGCCATCCCAAGAAAGGGCGTTGCTTCAACATAGCGCATGGCAGATTTCATGTCGCTCCACCCGACGTAGCTCATCAGCGACTTCAAATCCCAACCGCTGCGATGGGCCCAGGTCGCAAAACCGCGGCGTAGCGAGTGACTGGTGTATTGCTCGGCAGGGATGCCGGCGCGCTCCAGCGCCTGGCGCAGCAGCGGGATTACGCTGTTGGGGTGCAAGCCCTCCTCCCCCAGATTGCCCCAGCGATCAATGCCGCGAAACACCGGGCCCCGTACCAGCGCCGACGCACTGAGCCATTCGCTGTAGGCTTGCACCGGGCACAAGCGCAGCAGCGCCGGGGTGTGATAGGTCTTGCCGAGGTTGTCGCGATCGCTTTTGCTGCGCGGCAGGTACAGGCTGATGCCCGCGCCGGGCGTGGCCTGGACATGCTCGATGGCGAGCCGACACAACTCATCGCTGCGAAAGCCACGCCAGAAGCCCAACAGGATCAGTGCGGTGTCACGCTTGGCGCGCAGCAAGCGTGGTGAGTCCTGTGCCAGGGCCGCCTCGTGCGCTTCGGCCTCAAGCGTGGCCACCACCTGCTCCAAATGCTTGAGCTGCAACGGCTCGGCTTGTTTCTCCCGCGCCGGGTGCACGGCACGAATACCTCGGAGCACCTTACGCACCACAGGCGCCTTGGTTGGGTCGGGAAAGCCCTGGCTTGTGTGCCATTGCGCCAATGCCGACAGCCGCAGCTTCAAGGTGTTGACCGCCAGCGCCCCCGCATGCGCCACCAGATAGCGCGCCACGCTGTCGCTGGTCGCAGGCAGGAACCCGCCCCAACTCACTTCGAAGTGCTCGATGGCCGCGCGGTAACTGCGTCGTGTGTTGTCGCGGGTCGCGGCGTTGAGATAACGGTCCAGCTCGCTCATGGGGGCCTATTCGTACTGCTGGCGGGTGTATGGGCGCAATAAAAGCGTCTGACACGGGATAATACGCCAATATCCCATCTGTTAAATCATGAATTTGAACGATTTTTCATTTGTGATATAGTATGTAAATACATATTACATACCACAGTACAAAATCGACGGAGACCCCATGGCTCGCGGCGGCATAAACAAAGCAGTTGTTCAAACGGCACGCCTGGCAATACTCGCCCGCGGCGAAAACCCCAGCATCGACGCGGTACGCATCGAAATGGGCAACACCGGCTCCAAAACCACCATTCACCGCTATTTAAAGGAGCTGGATGAGAGCGAGACCCGCCTCACCATCACCGAAGCACCGATCGATGACGAGCTCGGCGAACTGGTCGCGCGCCTGGCGCAGCGTTTGAAAGACAAAGCCCAGGAGCCAATCGACCTGGCCCTGGCGCAATTCGAACAACAGAAAGCCGCCCTGCTCGCCCAGTTGGCCGCCCTTGAAGAGGCCCATGGCCAACTCAAGCAGCAATTCGACATCCAGGCCGCCGCCCTCGCGGAACAAAGCGCCGCACTGCAAACCGCCAGCACCAGCCTGCAGACCGAGCAAACCCGTAACGCCGGGCTGAGCCAGGCGTGCAGCGATTACGCGCTACGGATCAATGACAAGGACGAACAGATTCGTTCGCTGGAAGAAAAACACGTGCATGCCCGGGATGCGCTGGAGCACTACCGCAACGCGATCAAGGAACAGCGCGAGCAGGAACAGCGCCGCCATGAGGGCCAACTGCAACAGGTACAGGCTGAATTACGCCAGGCCCAGCAGAGCGCCATGGTGCGCCAGGATGAGATCACCCAGTTGCATCGCGACAATGAGCGGCTATTGATCGAACATCGAGTGACCGTGAAAGAACTGGCGGCGCTGCAGGAGCAATCACGCAAAGACCAGGCCCTCCAGCTCAAGCTGAGCGAACAGGTCGGCCTGATTGACAGCGAACGCACCCTGCTTCAGGAGCGTCTACGGGTTGCCTTGCTCGAAAGCCACTCGCACCAACAGGCGCTGGCCGAGCACCAGCACACCAACAAGCGCCTGGAACTGGACCTGATCAAGGCCCAGGCCAGTATCGAGGCATTGCGCCTGACAGCCGCCGTTGCGACGACCGCCGAGGCGACGCCCGACGCTTGATCAGCGTGCCACAGGCGTGCGCAGGGTGACGAACTCTTCCGCCGCCGTGGGGTGCACGCCGATGGTGTCGTCAAAATGCTGCTTGGTCGCGCCCGCTTTCAGCGCAATTGCCAGGCCCTGGATGATTTCGCCGGCATCGGGACCGACCATGTGGCAACCCAGCACCTTGTCGGTGTCGGCATCGACGATCAGCTTCATCAGGGTCTTTTCCTGGCAGTCGGTCAGGGTCAGCTTCATCGGCCGGAAACGGCTTTCGAAGACCTGCACCTTATGGCCTTGCGCTTTCGCGTCCTCTTCGGTCAGGCCAACGGTGCCGATGTTCGGCAAGCTGAACACCGCCGTCGGGATCATGGCGTAATCCACCGGGCGATAGTGCTCCGGCTTGAACAGGCGCCGCGCCACGGCCATGCCTTCGGCCAGGGCAACCGGCGTCAGTTGCACACGACCGATCACGTCACCAATGGCCAGGATCGACGCTTCGGCGGTCTGGTACAGGTCGTCCACTTCAACGAAGCCACGCTTGTCGAGCTTGACCCCGGTGTTTTCCAACCCGAGATTGTCCAGCATCGGACGGCGCCCCGTGGCGTAGAACACGCAATCGGCCTCCAGCACGCGACCGTCTTTGAGCGTGGCCTTGAGGCTGCCATCGGCTTGCTTGTCGATGCGTTCGATATCGGCATTGAATTGCAGGTCGAGGCCGCGCTTGGTCAGCTCTTCCTTGAGGTGGGTGCGCACCGAGCCATCGAAACCGCGCAGGAACAGGTCACCACGGTACAACAGCGTTGTCTGGGCGCCGAGGCCGTGGAAAATACCGGCAAACTCAACGGCAATATAACCACCGCCGACCACCAGTACGCGCTTGGGCAATTGCTTGAGGAAAAACGCCTCATTGGAGCCAATGGCATGCTCACGCCCCGGAATTTCCGGGATCTGCGGCCAGCCACCCGTAGCAATCAGGATGTGCCTGGCGGTAAAGCGCTCACCGTTGATTTCGACCTGATGCGGATCGACCAGGCGCGCATGCCCCTCATGCAGGGTCACGCCACTGTTGACCAGCAGGTTGCGGTAAATGCCATTGAGGCGGTTGATCTCACGGTCTTTATTCGCGATCAGGGTTGCCCAATCGAAATTCGCTTCGCCCAGGGACCAGCCAAACCCGCCGGCCTGCTCGAACTCCTCGGGGAAATGCGCGCCGTATACCAGCAGTTTTTTCGGCACGCAGCCGACGTTGACACAGGTGCCCCCCAGGTAGCGGCTTTCCGCCACCGCCACTTTGGCACCAAAACCCGCAGCAAAACGTGCCGCACGCACACCGCCGGAACCGGCGCCAATTACATACAGGTCAAAATCGTAGGCCATTTCACTCTCCTCGGCAGGACATCAGCATACCGCCATACATGGGGCCGAAAAACGAAAAAGCCACCCGAAGGTGGCTTTCTCTTGAAACAGACTGGCTGGCGTAAATCAGTAAGCCTTGCCGGTCTTGTAGAAGTGCTCGAAGCAGAAGTTGGTCGCTTCGATGTAGCCTTCAGCACCACCGCAGTCAAAACGCTGGCCTTTGAACTTGTAGGCGATGACGCAACCGTCTTTGGCTTGCTTCATCAGGGCGTCGGTGATTTGGATCTCGCCGCCTTTGCCCGGCTCGGTTTCTTCGATCAACTTGAAGATGTCCGGCGTCAGGATGTAGCGACCGATAATCGCCAGGTTCGATGGCGCATCTTCAGGGGCTGGCTTCTCGACCATGTCACGTACGCGGATCAGGCCATCACCAATGTCGTCACCGGCAATCACGCCGTACTTGTTGGTTTGCGAGGGATCCACTTCCATCACCGCCACGATGGTGCAGCGGTATTTCTGGTACAGCTTGACCATTTGGGTCAGCACGCCGTCACCGTCCAGGTTGACGCACAGGTCGTCCGCCAGCACCACGGCGAACGGCTCGTCGCCGATCAGTGGGCGACCGGTCAGGATAGCGTGGCCCAGGCCCTTCATCTGAGTCTGGCGAGTGTAGGAGAACGAGCACTCGTCCAGCAGTTTGCGGATACCGACCAGGTATTTTTCCTTGTCGGTGCCCTTGATCTGGTTTTCCAGCTCGTAGCTGATGTCGAAGTGGTCTTCCAGCGCGCGCTTACCACGGCCGGTCACGATGGAGATTTCGTTCAGGCCGGCATCCAATGCCTCTTCAACCCCGTACTGAATCAGTGGCTTGTTCACCACCGGCAGCATCTCTTTGGGCATGGCTTTGGTCGCTGGCAGGAAGCGAGTGCCGTAACCGGCTGCTGGGAACAAGCATTTCTTGATCATATGGGTCCTTACATAGGGCTGTGTGTACGGAATTCGGCGCAGTCTAATCAGGCCGCAGTCACCTTACAATGGCTCCTGCTGGCGTTGCGATGTCATCATAGAGAAAAAATGTCGGCGTAAGTTCCGCTGATCTTGCGAACGGGCTGCCTAACGGCATGGCAAAAAGGCCTGCGCCTCGGTATTTCACGGGCTGCGACCTTTTTAGCACGCTTTGGCCTTCATGACACTGACCGAGAATAACGCGCGCTGCCGTGCGGCATTTGGCGCTATCATTACAGCCTTGAACCACACCACGAGATTGATAGATGTCTGAACGAAAAGGCGTAAACGGCTACCTGATCACGCAGCGCGCGGACGGCTGGCACCTGATCAACTTCCACGGCGACAGCGTTGCCGGCGCCTTCGCCAGCGAAAGCCAGGCGATTGCGGTAGCCGAAGTGTTTGTGGACGAAGCAGGCCATGCGTCGAGCAAACGGCCCAAGGGCAAGTAAGCTCCGCCAGCCGGTATATGAAGCCCCGTTTACGGGGCTTTTTTGTGGGCACTGATAAAGACAGGAAGAGTGAAACGACGGTTGCGCAGTTACATCAAGACCCTGAATCAATATTGTATTCGTGCGCATGTAATCCTATTCTGACAGAAACAATAGCGATTAAACCCTCGACCCTCAATGTAGTTCATTTCTTACAGTTGATTATCGATTTTTGGCAAAACGCCATATTGCTCTTACACATCTGGAAATAAGCCGGCTACAAAACTAAGCGAATCGGGCGACTTACTTTTTATAACGCAAGCCTGACAATTGCCGGCGTTCGTACGAAGCACCGAGTGGCAATGCAAATAGTTGGAAATTAACGTTTTCCTTCATTTGCCCCTCGGTGCGCGGCGAGCTGAGTTCCCTGCACGTTTTTAGTTTTAAGAACGACGGTTTGGTCCACGCCTGCCTGCAGGAATCCTTTATGACGTTATTAACAGATGAGTCTTTGCTGATGAAAATTGAAATGAAAACCGCGCTGTTGTCGATCGGGCTGCTGCTGGGGTCGATGCCCGCTGCCCAGGCCGCGGATGGAACAGTCACGTTCTTGGGTTCGGTGCACTCGGGTGCCTGCTCGATCAAGCCGGATTCCGTGGATCAGACCGTCCACCTGGGCGCCATTGCAAAGCATCAATTGCAAACGGGCGGCAAGTCCGAAGCCCGCCGTGTATTGATTGAACTGGAAGGCTGCGATCTCACCGGCCTCACCGACAACACCGTGACCACTACCTTCACGGCGGCGCCATCCAGCGCTGTGCCAGGTGCGATCGGCACCGTCGGTGGCGCGGGCGGTATCGGCATCATGATGACCCACGGCAGCAAACCTATCGAACTGGGCGTCGCCACGACCCCGCAAGCCATTGTCGCCGGCGACAACACGCTTGAGTTCGGTGCCTACGTACAAGGTGCCGCGACGGCCCCTATCGTTCCCGGCGATTTCAGCGCGGTCACCAACTTTACCTTGGCTTATCAGTAAGTGATTCCCCCCCGCCATTCACGTGGCGGGGGGAAGCTGACGGGAGATAAAGGTGAAAACACTTATACACCTTGCCATCACCTCTGCATTGGCATTGCTCATCAGCCCTGACGCGCGCGCGCAGCCGCCCGCCCAAGGCGACGGCGTTGTCACGCTGGGCGGCGAGATCGTCGACTCGGCATGCGGATTGGAATTGGCCAGCGCCGACCAGTCCATTGATATGCCTCCCGAGCCGATAGGCCGGATTTTGCGAAATACGATGGGCGAGCCGCATCCCTTCCAGTTGCGTCTGGTCAATTGCTCGTTGAGTCGGCCGGACCCGCTGCGCCCCGGTGCAAGCCTGCCGGACTGGCAGCATTTGCAGGTGACCTTTGACGGTCCTCGCGACCGGGAGGGCCGCTCCTTTGCCGTCTCGGGCTTCTCACAGGGGGTTGCCTTTCATATCTGGGACGCCGCCGGTCAGGAGAGCATTCCGGGCGAGCCAATGGCGCTGGTTCCGCTGACTGAAGGCGACATGACCCTCCACTACACGATCCGCCTGATCGGCAACGGACTGCAACTTGTCCCGGGTGCCCACGGCGCTGCGGTGCGATTCAAGTTGGATTACTTTTGAACATTGATGGACTGCTTTCATGTTGAATGCGTCGAAGATGAAAAAAAAGCTTCGCCCAAGCCTGTTTGGCGGGTTGATATCCGTAGCGGGAACGGCATTGGCTGCCGGGGATATTGAGTTTAATACAGATGTTCTGGACCTGACTGACCGCACTAATATTGACTTGTCCCAGTTTGCACGCAGCGGTTTTATCCTGCCCGGGACCTATTCAATGGCCGTGCAGATAAACCAGCAATCGCTTTCTGAACAATCGATAGCATTCTACCCGCCCGACGACGACCCCAAAGGCAGTGAGGCCTGTTTATCTGCCGCCCTGGTGGAACAACTGGGCCTGAAAGCGTCCGTTGCCGCCGAACTTACCTGGTGGAAAGGCGGTGAATGCCTGGATATCCGAGGTTTGCCGGGCATGGAGGTCGCTGGAGATCTGGCGACCGCCACGCTGAACATTAACTTGCCGCACGCTTACCTTGAGTACAGCGCCGTCAACTGGGACCCGCCTTCTCGCTGGGACGAAGGGGTGCCCGGGCTGTTGGTCGACTACAACATGACGGCGCAATCAAGCCACCAGAAAAATGACCGGGTGCGCAACAACTTGAGTGGCAACGGCACGCTGGGGGCCAACGCCGGAGCCTGGCGCTTGCGGGCGGATTGGCAGGGGCGTGTCGACAAAGACCGCGAACGGGCGGACCGGCGTTCGAGGCTGGAGTGGAGCCGCTACTATGCCTATCGCGCCCTCCCCGCGCTCAAAGCACGCTTGGTCGTGGGCGAGAACTATCTGTATTCGGACCTGTTCGACAGCTTCCGCTTTACCGGTGCCGCCCTCAACTCCGATGAAAGCCAACTGCCACCCAACTTGCGCGGTTACGCGCCGGAGGTTGTCGGTGTCGCCAAGACCAATGCACGGGTCATTGTCAGCCAGCAAGGCCGCGTGCTGTATGAAACGCTGGTCGCCGCAGGGCCTTTTCGTATCCAGGACCTGAATGACGCGGTGTCCGGCCGGCTGGACGTTCGCGTGGAAGAACAGGACGGTTCGGTACACACCTTCCAGATCGACACGGCAGGCGTGCCCTACCTGACTCGCCCGGGTCACGTTCGCTACAAACTGGCCACGGGACGTCCTTCCAACCTGCAATACGGTGGCGATGGCGACGTGTTCGGTTCGGGCGAATTCTCGTGGGGTGTCAGTAATGGCTGGTCGCTGTTTGGCGGTGGCATAACCGATAACAACTACCGTGCTCTGACGGTCGGTGCGGGTCGAGATCTCCTGATATTCGGTGCCGTCTCGGTGGATGTGACTCAAGCGCGCGCCAATGTCTGGAATGAAACACTCTCGGGCAAATCCTACCGCCTTCAATATTCCAAGAACTTTGAACAGTACGACAGCCAGATAACGTTCGCCGGTTACCGTTTTTCCGAAAAGAATTACTTGAGCATGAGTGAGTACCTGGACGCTCGCCATTATGGGATGAACGGTGAACTCGCCGGACGCTACCAGTACGACGGCTATACAGAAAACTGGAAGCCCATCGGCGGTAGCAAGGCGCTTTATACCGCGACGATCAACAAGCACTTCCGTGACTGGGGCGCCTCCGTCTACGCCAGTTACAACAAACAAACTTATTGGGAGCGCCCCGCCACCCAGCGCTGGAATTTATCCGTATCACGCTACTTTAATGTCGGGTCCGTCAAGAACATGAACATGTCGTTGAACCTTCATCGTACCGAGGACTACAACTATAAGGATCACGGCATCGCGCTCACGGTCAGCCTGCCCTTCGGGCGCAGCGGCACGTTGTCGATGGATGCGAACAGAGCCGCGGGCGATAACCGTTTTGCCACGCGCTACAGCGATCGCCTGGATGAACGCAACAGCTACCAGCTCAGTGCCAGCGACAACGCCGCCAGCGGTTATCTGAACCATATTGGTGATCAGGCGGACATCGACGTCGCCGCCAGCAGGCAGGAAGGCAGCTACACCACCCTCAGTGTGTCCGCTCGCGGCGGCGGCACGCTCACGCCTCACGGTGGCGCACTGCATCGCACCAACAGCACCGGCGGCACCCGCCTGATGGTCGACACCGGCGGGGTGCCCGATGTGCCCGTGCGCGGTTACGGCACACCGACCCGCAGCAACGCCTTCGGCAAAGCGGTCATTTCCGACATCGGCAGTTATCAGCGCATGGCGGCCAGCGTCGATCTGGAACGGTTGCCCAGCAATGTCGAAGCCACCCAATCGGTCACGCAGTTGACGCTCACCGAAGGCGCCATCGGCTACCGGACCATGGCGGTGATTGCCGGTGAGAAAGCCATGGCGGTGGTTCGTCTGCCGGACGCAGCTCCCCGCCCTTCGGCGCGACGGTGAAGAACCTCAAGCAACAGGACACCGGCATCGTCAACGACGGCGGCAGCGTCTACCTGAGCGGCATCCAGCCCGGCGCACAGATGACCGTCAGTTGGGGCGGTTCCGAGCGCTGCATCGTCACCCTCCCCGTCGTTCTACCCAATGATGGCTTGACCGATGCCCTGCAACTGGGCTGCCGAATGGTAGCCCGTGATCAATCCCTGCCCGAGCCGGAAGCATTGACCGGCACGCGCAACGAGACGGAGAAAACATCCTCATGATGCTGAACACACGCGCCACACTCCACGCCTGCGTGCTGCTGGCCCTAGGCTTGAGCCCGTGCGCCAACGCCGCTATCGGGCTGGACCGTACCCGAGTGATTTTTGACGGCAGCAAGGATGCCACCAGCGTGAACATCACGAACAACAACACCCAGTTGCCGTATCTGGCCCAGGGCTGGATCGAAGATGAAGCGGGTCAAAAAATCACCACACCCTTGATCGTGCTACCGCCGGTTCAGCGTGTGGAGCCAGGCAAGCAAAGCCAGGTCAAAGTCCAGGCGCTGCCGGCGGCCAAATCGTTACCGCAGGACCGGGAGACGGTCTATTACTTCAACCTCAGGGAAATCCCGCCGCGCAGCGATAAGTCCAATACCCTGCAAATTGCGCTGCAGACCCGGATCAAACTGTTCTACCGGCCGCAGGCAATTACCCCAAGCCAGCAAGACCTGTCCAACCCCTGGCAGGAAAAGCTGACCCTGACGCGCGACGGTGAGCATTACACCGTCAGTAACCCGACGCCTTATTACGTGACGCTGGTGGATGCGCGCAGCACCAGGGATGGCAAAACCGCGCCCGGTTTCGAGCCACTGATGGTCCCGCCAAAAGGCACGTTGACCTTGGGCCCCACCGCCAAAGCGCTCGGTACAGCGCCTTACCTGGCCTACGTGAATGATTACGGCGGCCGCCCATTGATGGCGTTCACCTGCAGCGGCGACACCTGCAAGGTCAACGCGCAAGCATCAACGCCCCATGAGTAGCGCCTGCCGCCGGAGAACACCATGAAGTCACACACTGTGAAGGTCTTGGGCGGACTGCTCCTGGTCGCTGTGAGCGCCGCGCAAGCCGAGGATGTCGAGGGCATGAGCGGGATGCTGAATATTTCCGGGAGCATGCATGAAATCCCTTGCGCGCTGGAAATGACCTCACTGCATCAAACCATTGACCTGGGCGCCGTATCGACCAGCCAACTGCAACGGCCCGGCGATCAGGCAAGGCCGGTGTCATTCCAATTGCGCTTCAACGACTGCCAGCGCACCGCAGGCAGTATCCGCAGCGAACGTACCGGCAACCTGACATGGAGCGCCTTTCAACCGGTGCTGTCGGTCGCGTTTAATGCGCCCGCCGATGCCGATGATCCGCGACTGGTGAAGGTCCAGGGCATCACTGGGATGGGCCTGCGCTTGACCGATCCCGAAGGGCGGGACGTCCAACTGGGCTCAAGGGGCGAACCCTTGTTTTTGCCGCTGGGCAGTAACACCCAGACATGGACCGTTCAACCCACGCGCACCGCCGCACCGTTGACCAGCGGCGCCTTTCGGGCCGTGGTCGACTTCAAGCTCAATTATGAGTAAGGGCATGACAATGGCTAAGCCAAACGGCCCACGGGCTTTTCTTATCAGTGGCGGCCTGCTCTGGGCAGTCAGCCAGAGTGTGCAGGCCGACACAACCTGACCATCCGCGCGGTAATCATAGCGCCTCCGCCCTGCGTCATTAATGGAGGCAGCACACTGGATGTGCCATTTGGCAATGACCTGCTGACCTCACGGGTAGACGGGGTCAATTATCGTCGATCCGTGCCCTACACCGTCAGCTGCAACTCGCCCGCCAGCAATGCGCTGACCCTTGAGCTAAAGGGGACGGCGGCGGCGTTTGATAACCGTGTGCTCATGACACGCAAAGCGGATCTTGGGGTGAAGCTGCTCGCAAACGGTGCCGACTGGCCACTTAACACCACCGTGAAATTCACCTATCCGAACTTTCCGGTGGTGCAGGCGGTGCCTGTCAAACGTACGGGCAGCAAGCTGACGGGAGGCGCATTCGATGCGACCGCCACGCTGGTGGTCGATTATCAATGAAGAGGATATTTCAATGACAGGTTGGCAGCAGCGAGCGTTGCTCGCCGTGTGTTCCCTCGGCCTTTGCAGCGGTGCGTCGGCCAACGTCACGTTCAGCGGAACCTTGAACGAGCCGCCGCCGTGCACGATTGATGCGGGTAACACGATTGAGGTCGACTTTGGCGACGTAGGGATCAGGCGCGTCGACGGCACGCACTACCGCCGAGGCGTCGGTTACGCCATCAGCTGCGGCAGCAATACCCTGCCCTGGGCACTGAAGCTGAGCGTCAACGGTACGCCGACGGCGTTTGACGGCTCCGCGGTGCAAACCAGCGTGCCCGGGTTGGGTATTCGGCTGTTTCAGAACAACGTGCCGTTTGCACTGAATACGCCGCTGGATATCACGCTGTCGTCACCGCCGACCCTGGAAGTCGTCCCCGTCAAGCAGCCCGGCGCAGTACTTGCCCCCGCAAGGTTCACGGCGGTGGCCACGCTATTGGCCGAATACGAGTAGGAGCTGAGCTTATGCAACATGCAATGGGGCCTAAAGGATGGCCGTGTGCCGGGCTGGCGTTACTCCTCAGCGTCGGCCTGGTAACCAACGTCCATGCGGCGGACAACCTGAGTTTCAAGGGCAACCTGGTGGCAGAGGCCTGCACGATTCGTCCGGGTGACGAGGCAATCACCCTGGAACTCTGGGACGTTACCAGCACGCACCTCTACATCAATACGCGCACACCGGGAAAGGGTTTCAAGGTGCACCTGGAGAACTGCGATACCACCATTGGTAAAACCGTCACCATCACCCTCGGCGGCCGGGAAAACCCGTGGCTCCCCGGGTTGTTCGCGCTCGACGGTGGCAGTGGCGCTTCAGGCATCGGGCTTGGCATCGAGACGCCGAACAACAAGCCACTGCCCTTGAATGCAGCCAGCGACGAGCAGGTGTTGAGTGATGGCAGCAATGTTATTGCGCTTAAAGCCTATGTACAGGGTGAGCCGGAAGCAATCAGGGACCAAACCATCGGGCACGGCAGGTTCACGGTGACGTCCACGTTTACCCTGGACTATCCCTGAACGCCTCAGACAACCCTCAACCCTCTCTCGGACAGCTTTCAACGCGGACAAAACGTCCGTCGGGCTGCATCCGGGTGGAGGAGCAACGAGAGATCAAAAATGAAACGACTTTATAGCGCCGCTGCGCTTGTCATCCTTGCGGGCCTTACCACGACCGCACAAGCAGTGGATTGCCGCGTGAACGGTGGCGGATGGATCAGTGTAGGCGGAGGCGGAAATATCAACCTGCAAGTTCCTGTAAACGTGCGACTGGACACCGCGCAGAACCGTATCATGCTTGAAGGTGCCAGGCTCGAATGCCGATATACAATCGGACCTCAGACACCCTCCGCAGGGATAGACTACTGGTCGACAGGCAACGGAGCACCTTGGACGCCTGGCCCTAAATTCGCGAATGAAGGCACCGGTCTGCGAATAAATTCAGTATTTCGCAACACCCCTGTTCCCATTGGGATCCTGGTGGCCACCATGCCTGACAATGCGATCACCTACCCAATCGATATAACGCCTTATATCCTGATGCGTAACAGCCCGGTCAATCCTATCAATATTACAATAGGTGATAACTTGGGGGTCTTGCGCATCGTGCAGACGAACAACACCGGCAGTGGTTCGTCTCAACTCACGCTCGCGTATACGGCCAATAATAATTTCACCGTGTCGCCTTCTACGTGCACGATCAACAATAACAATCCGATCGATATCAACTTCGGCAACGTAAACCAAAGGGAAATAGGCACGGACCCACTGACGACGCCCATCCGAAGTAACCGCAGACTCACCTACTCATGCCCTACCGGCGGGATTACTACCCCAATCACCATTACCTACAAGGGCACTCCATCGTCATTCGACACGCACCTTCTGACGATGAGTAATCCAAGCGTGGGCACGGCTATGGTGCGCGCCGGGTCGGCGGTGCGGGTCAACGGCTCATTCCTCACCCAGATCACTAACAGCGTGGGCGGAGACGATGTGACATTTTCCCTCGTTCAGCGGCCTGGCACCCTGCCTGCGGCCGGGCCCGTCACCGGAAGCGGCGTACTGGTGATGGGGGTGCCATGACCTACCTGAAGGGCTGAAGCGTCGGTCTTGTTGCGTCATGCCATGGGTCGGGCAGTTGCGGAACTTGATTCTGCGACTGCACACCAGGTGGCAATTCGCTATAATCTTGCGCCAACGCCCCACGACCGTGTCAGCGTCCCCTCCAACACTTCGACGATGAACCCCTATGAACAAGTTTCTGGCACTGACTGCGGTACTGGCGCTCGCCGGGTGCACCACCACCTCTGACGTCTATCTGAAAAACGGTGAGCAAGGCCTGACCATCGACTGCTCCGGCGAGGCCAATTCCTGGGCAAGCTGCTATGAAAAAGCCGACGCGTCCTGTGCGGGCACCGGTTACCGCATCGTCGGCACCGAAGGCACGCCTTCGCTCAAGGAGAGTGAAAAGACCCTGGGCCAGGACGTGGGCAATTTCAAGGGTCGCAGCGTGGTCGTGGTCTGCAAGTAAGCGTTATGCCTACAACTGAATGTCGGCAAACTTGATTCCGAGGCCGCGAATGGTCTCGACCAGGTCATCCAGACGCGGGAAAGACTCGATTTCATCCTGATCGTCCACCAGGAAAAAACTGCGGCCGCCGCTTTTTTTGAAGAAGACAATCCACTCCCCCAGGTCGGCCGGGTTCTGGATGATATGGGTCGCCGTTATCTGGCCTTCGGCCTGGCGAGCCCTGACGTGTTCACGCTTCATGAAAGACTTCCCAAAAAACAGATGCCGGCATTAACCGGCAACCCGCAAAACGCGCTGAAAAAGCCCTGCCACGGTGCCAGGCTTTTTATCGGATTAAAAAGTAGCAGGGTGAAAGCCGCCGCTTCAGCCGGAAATACACTCTTCGCCAGCCTTCTTCACGTCGCCCGGACGGATCGGCACGTTGGACATGCTCTCGTAGAGCTTGATGCTGCTGCCACTGGAACGCTCGTCAATCTCGAAAATGGCCGACGGGTCCGCCGAAAACTTCTGCGGCACGATCACTTGCACGCCACCTTCCTTATGCGGTTCGATCTGCGGCGGCCGACGGGTAGCGGAGAGTTTCTGCACCACACAGGCAGCATATTCCTGTGGTTTCTTTCCGGAAATGACCGCCAAGGTCGGCGGGGTCTGCTTGATATCTGCAACCGAAGCACACCCACCAATCGCCAGGGCCAGAACCAACACACTCCACTTCATACAAAACCTCCGATAAAGACCCTACGACAGCGGGGATGGTAAATTTCTCCCGCCCACGTAGGATTTATCCCTGATCACTCGGTAAATAACTGTTTTAAATTGTCGACGTCGTTGAAGACGATCCGATAATAAACGCGCTGGGGCTGATAAACTCCATCTTAACCTACGTATCGTTCTGATTTTTCAGAAAAAGCCCTTCTGGAGACACCCCAATGAAATTTATCCACCAGCGCGAGCATCTCAACGAGGGGGACATTGTCGTCATCGAATGCTCGCAAACTTGTAATATTCGTTTGATGAGCGACGCGAATTTTCGCAGCTTCAAGAACGGCGGCCGCCACACGTACCACGGTGGCGCTTTTGACAAGTTCCCTGCCAAAATTACCGCGCCGAGCACCGGCTTCTGGAACATCACCCTGGACGTGGTCACCCGCCGCGCCATCAGCGTGACCCGCAAACCCGCGTTGTCCCACAAGATCCGCATTGTGCGGCGCACCAGCAGCAAGCTGAGCTGATCCGCACCCTTCACAGGAAATAGCCGTGACCACCACCAAATACGTCATCAAGTACAAGCTCAACGGCGAGCGCCGCTTTGAGTTCGCGCAACTGTCCAGCAACAGTGTGGAAGAGGCCAAGCAGGCGCTGGCTAAAATGCACGATGCCAGTGATGAAATCACCGACATCAATGTGAGCAAGGCGTTGTAAGACGATGCCTGGCCCCACCGCCGATCTGTTCGCCGAGGACACGCTGCAGCAACCTGCGGGGCGCGAGCAAATTGGCGAACAGTCCTACGTGTTACGCGGCTACGCCCTGCCCTGGATTGAGCGCCTTTTGCCGGAACTGCGGCGGGTGCTGGCTCAATCGCCCTTTCGGCAAATGGTCACACCCGGTGGCTTTACCATGTCGGCAGCGCTGAGCAGTTGCGGCGACTTGGGCTGGACCACCGACAGTTCCGGTTATCGCTATACCCCACTCGACCCGCGCAGCCGGCAGCCCTGGCCGCGCATGCCCGACGTCTTGCGCGAGTTGGCAGCGCTGGCGGCGGCAGAGGCCGGTTTTCCCGACTTTGCGCCCGACGCCTGCCTGATCAACCGCTATGTGCCAGGCGCGAGAATGTCCCTGCACCAGGACAAGAATGAACGCCGCTACAGCGAACCCGTGGTGTCGCTGTCGCTCGGCTTGCCGGCGATTTTCCTGTTTGGCGGGCATGAGCGCAGTGACAAGACCCGCAAAGTCTCGCTGTTCCATGGCGACGTGGTGGTCTGGGGCGGCGTGGATCGTCTGCGTTTCCACGGGGTAATGCCGATCAAGGAGGGCGTGCACCCGGTCATGGGCCCGCAACGCATCAACCTGACCTTGCGCACCGCAGGTTGATTTGACCGCAAGCTTCAGAGTGCCAGGTGTTCACGGCACGACTAATCTGGCCAGGATCCGTCAAGAGTGTCGAGCATGACTACCGAACAAGACCCGCGCTGGGCAGCGATTCTCGCCCGCGATCCCAAGGCCGATGCGTTGTTCGTCTATGGCGTGAAGACCACCGGCGTCTACTGCCGCGCCAGCAGCGCTTCGCGCTTGCCACGCCCGGAAAACGTCGAGTTCTTCGACAGCCCGGCGCAGGCCGAAGCCGCCGGTTATCGTGCGAGCAAACGCGCCGCCGCAGACCAGAGCCAAGTCGCCGCGCAGCATGCACGACTGGTGGCCGAGGCGTGTCGGTATATCGAACAGGCCGAGACGCCCCCCAGCCTGCACGCACTGGCCACGCAAGCCAAGTTGAGCCCCTTCCATTTTCACCGCGTGTTCAAAGCCATGACCGGCCTGACGCCCAAGGCCTACGCCAGCGCCCATCGTTCGCGCAAAGTGCGCCATAGCCTCAAGGGCTCGCATTCGGTGACCGATGCGCTGTATGACGCGGGTTTTAATTCCAACAGCCGTTTTTATGAGTCGGCCCGCCAGCTTCTGGGCATGAAACCCAGCGACTACAAGGCCGGCGGCACCAACAACGCGATCCGGTTCGCCGTCGGGCAATGTTCGCTGGGGGCCATCCTGGTGGCGCACAGCGAGCGTGGCGTGTGCGCGATCCTGTTGGGCGATGAACCGGACCAACTGGTGCGTGACCTGCAGGATCAATTTCGCAACGCCGAACTGGTGGGCGCCGACCCACGCTTCGAACAGTGGGTCGCCCAGGTCGTGGGGTTTGTCGAAGCGCCCGCACTCGGCCTGGACTTGCCTTTGGATTTGCGTGGCACGGCATTTCAGGAACGGGTGTGGCAAGCCTTGCGCGAGATCCCGCCCGGCAGCACGGCCAGCTACGCACAGATCGCCGAACGAATCGACGCGCCGACGGCGTACCGCGCCGTGGCCCAGGCCTGTGGCGCCAACTGCCTGGCCGTGGCGATCCCTTGCCACCGCGTGGTACGCAGCGACGGCGACCTGTCGGGCTATCGCTGGGGGGTGGCGCGCAAGCGGCAATTGCTGGAACGCGAAAGCGAGGCCTGAGATGTGCGCGTGGATGCAACACGAAACGTCACGCTCGTCCAGTGAATAAAACAGACTGGCCGGGGGCCAGGGCCCCTGTTAAAACAGCGCAACGCCCACTGACGCTGGAGACACCCCCCCATGAACACCTGGCCCGACACCCGCCTTCTCGACCTGCTGGGCATCGAAGTACCGATCATCCAGGCCCCCATGGCGGCCAGCACCACCACGGCCATGGTCATTGCCGCCAATAAAGCGGGTGCCCTGGGTTCTCTGCCGGCCGCGGCGCTGAGCATCGAGCAACTGCGTGAGGCCCTGTCCGAAATCCGCCAGGCCAGCTCGGGCCCGGTCAACGTGAATTTCTTCTGCCACCAACCGCCCGCGCCCGACGCAGCCCGTGATCAGCAGTGGAAGGCCTTGCTGGAGCCCTACTACCGCGAATTGGGTGCTGACTTTGATGCACCAACCCCGGTCTCCAACCGCGCACCGTTCAACGATGCGGCGTGCCAGGTGGTCGAAGCCTTCCGCCCCGAGGTCGTGAGTTTTCACTTCGGCTTGCCGGAACAATCGTTGCTGGATCGGGTAAAAGCCACCGGCGCCAAGGTGCTGTCCTCGGCCACCACGGTAGAAGAAGCGCTCTGGCTGGAACAACACGGCTGTGATGCGATTATCGCCATGGGCATTGAAGCCGGCGGCCACCGGGGTTTGTTTCTCAGCGATGACCTCAACACCCAGATCGGCCTGTTTGCCCTGGTGCCGCAAATTGTCGACGCGGTCAGCGTCCCGGTGATTGCCGCCGGTGGCATCGGCGATGCGCGCGGGATTGTCGCGGCATTCGCCTTGGGGGCCTCGGCGGTACAGATCGGCACCGCTTACCTGTTTACTCCTGAAGCCAATGTCACCGCGTCCCACCATTACGCGTTGCGCCACGCCCAGGCCAGCGAAACCGCGCTGACCAACTGTTCACCGGGCGCCCGGCACGCGGCATCGTCAACCGGATGATGCGTGAGTTGGGCGCGATCCACCCCGTGGCCCCGGCATTCCCGACCTCCGGCGGCGCGCTGATGCCGCTCAAAGCCAAGGATGAAGCGGGCTTCAGCAACCTGTGGTCAGGCCAGGCTCTGCGCCTGGGCAAAGACCTCTCCACCTATGCACTCACGCGCGAACTGGCGGAACAGGCGCTGGCCAAGCTCAGGTAGAAGCGTCATCTGCGGCAACTTTGCGCTGTACTGGCAACGGGCAACCGCTATATATTCGCGTACATAGCGCTGCCGATATCCAGGCCGTTAATGGCCACTCAAAGGAGTTGTTTGATGACGATGCACGCCTCACGCCTGGCCGGCCTGGTCGCGGCCCTTGCGTTCGGTTCGGCGCATGCCGATGAAGTCCAGGTGGCCGTCGCCGCCAATTTCACCGCGCCGATCCAGGCGATTGCCGCCAACTTCGAAAAAACCACCGGGCATAAACTGGTCGCCGCCTACGGCGCTACCGGCCAGTTCTACACCCAGATCAAGAATGGCGCGCCATTCGAGGTGTTCCTGAGCGCCGACGACACCACGCCGCAAAAGCTCGAAACCGAAGGCGAGACGCTCAAGGGTTCACGCTTTACCTACGCCGTCGGCACCCTGGCCCTGTGGTCGGCGCAGCCGGGCTACGTCGACGCCAAGGGCGACGTGCTCAAGCAAAACCTGTTCAAGCATCTGTCGATCGCCAACCCCAAAGCCGCACCCTACGGCCTCGCCGCCACCCAGGTGCTGGCCAAGGAGGGCCTCACCGAGCAGGTCCAGGACAAGCTCGTTGAAGGCCAGAACATCACCCAGGCCTATCAGTTCGTCTCCACCGGCAACGCCGAGCTGGGCTTCGTCGCCTTGTCGCAGATCTATAAAGACGGCAAGGTCACCCGCGGTTCGGCGTGGATCGTGCCCGCGTCCATGCACGACCCGATCAAACAGGACGCGGTCATCCTCAACAAGGGCAAAGACAGCGCCGCGGCCAAGGCGCTGGTTGAGTACCTCAAGGGGCCCGACGCTGCTGCCATTATCAAGTCCTACGGTTACGAGCTCTGAATGCCGCTATCGAGCGCCGACTTTTCCGCTATCTGGTTGACCATACAACTGGCGTCACTGACCACCGTGATCCTGCTGGTCATCGGCACCCCGATTGCCCTGTGGCTGTCGCGCACCCGTTCCTGGTGGCGCGGGCCCGTTGGCGCCATCGTCGCCCTGCCGTTGGTATTGCCGCCAACGGTGATCGGCTTCTACCTGCTCCTTAGCATGGGGCCCAATGGCTTTTTCGGCCAATTCACCCAGTGGCTGGGCCTGGGCACCCTCACCTTCAGCTTTGCCGGGCTGGTCATCGGTTCGGTGATCTATTCCATGCCGTTCGTGGTGCAACCGTTGCAAAACGCCTTCTCGGCCATCGGCACGCGCCCGTTGGAGGTGGCCGCGACCTTGCGCGCCAATCCGTGGGACACCTTCTTCAGCGTGATCCTGCCCTTGGCCCGGCCGGGGTTTGTCACCGCCGCCATCCTGGGGTTTGCGCACACCGTCGGTGAGTTCGGCGTGGTGCTGATGATCGGCGGCAATATCCCGGACAAGACCCGGGTGGTCTCCGTCCAGATCTACGACCACGTCGAAGCCATGGAATACGCCCAGGCCCACTGGCTGGCCGGCGCCATGGTGGTGTTCGCCTTCTTGGTGTTGCTGGCGCTCTACGCCAGGCGCAAGACCCCGATGGGCTGGAGCTGACGATGATCGATATACGTCTGCACCTCAAGTATCCGGGCTTTGCCCTCGACGTGGACGTGCACGTGCCGGGGCGTGGCGTGACGGCGTTGTATGGGCATTCCGGCTCCGGCAAGACCACCTGCCTGCGCTGTATCGCCGGCCTGGAGCGCGCCGAAGAAGCGTTTATCCAGATCAACGATGAGATCTGGCAGGACAGCCGCAAGGGGCTGTTCGTCCCTGCGCATAAACGCGCGCTGGGCTACGTGTTTCAGGAGGCCAGCCTGTTCGCGCATTTATCGGTGCGGGCCAATCTGGAGTTCGGCCTCAAGCGCATCCCACGCCAACAGCGCCGCGTGGACATGGCCCAGGCCACGCAGTTATTGGGCATCGGCCACCTGCTCGATCGCCACCCGCAGCACCTCTCCGGCGGCGAGCGCCAACGCATCGGCATCGCCCGCGCGTTGCTCACCAGCCCGCGCCTGCTGTTGATGGACGAACCCCTCGCGGCCCTGGACAGCGCGCGCAAAGGCGAAATCCTGCCCTACCTTGAACGCTTGCACGATGAACTGGATATCCCGGTGCTGTACGTCAGCCATGCCAGGGATGAAGTGGCACGCCTGGCCGATCACCTGGTCTTGCTCAGCGACGGCCAGGCTTTGGCCAGCGGCCCCATCGGCGAGACCCTGGCGCGCCTCGACCTGCCCCTGGCGCTGGGCGACGACGCTGGCGTGGTGATCAACGGTACGGTGAGCGCCTACGACGAGCACTATCAGTTGCTCACCCTGCAATTGCCCGCCAGCGCCTTGCACATGCGCGTCGCCCATACGCCACTGGCGGTGGACAAGGCGTTGCGCATCAAGGTGCAGGCGCGGGACGTCAGCCTCAGCCTGCAAGCGGAGGAACACAGCAGCATCCTCAACCGACTGCCGGTGACGGTTATCCAGGAGGTTGCGGCGGATAACAGCGCGCATGTGCTGGTGCGCCTGGACGCCGATGGCACGCCGTTGCTGGCGCGCATCACGCGGTTCTCGCGCGACCAACTGCAACTGCACCCCGGGCAGGTGCTGTGGGCGCAGATCAAGGCGGTCGCGGTATTGGCGTAGTAAAGCTTTTGGCACGTCCACAAACGGCTGCGGTCAATCAGACATACCGGCCTGATTTGCCAAGGAACCCGCACCATGCCTGATTCTGCGTTGCCTGCCGACCTGCCCCGCGACCTGCACTACGTTGACGACACTCAGCCCGGCATCCGCCGAAAAAAGGTGCGCGGCACGTTCCACTACTTCGACGCCAAGGGCGAGCGCATCACCGATGCCGACGAAATCAAGCGCCTCAACGCCCTGGCCGTGCCGCCCGCCTATACCGATGTGTGGATCTGCGCCGACCCGCGCGGCCATCTGCAAGCCACGGGCCGCGACGCACGCGGGCGCAAACAGTACCGCTATCACGCACGCTGGCGTGAAGTGCGCGATTCCGACAAATACTCACGGCTGCAGGCGTTCGGCAAGGCACTGCCAAAACTGCGCAAGCAGCTGGAAGCGCAAATTGCCGAACCGGGTTTTACCCGCGAAAAAGTGCTGGCCACGGTGGTGATGCTGCTGGATGCGACACTGATCCGGGTCGGCAATACCCAGTATGCGCGGGATAACAAGTCCTATGGGCTGACCACCCTGCGCACCCGCCATGTGGATATCAAAGGCAGCGAAATCCAGTTCCAGTTTCGCGGCAAGAGCGGCGTCGAGCATCAGGTCAGCGTCAAGGATCGGCGCCTGGCCACAGTGGTCAAGCGCTGCCTGGAACTGCCGGGGCAGAACCTGTTCCAGTACCTGGACGAGGACGGCGAACGGCACACCGTCAGCTCCCACGACGTGAATGAGTACCTGCATCGCCTCACCGGTGCGGACTTTACGGCCAAGGATTACCGCACCTGGGCCGGCACTGCCATGGCGTTGGCGGTGTTGCGCGAATTGCAGTGGCAGCCTGAGTCCGACGCGAAAAAACACGTGGTGGCGATGGTCAAGGACGTCGCCAGGCAACTGGGCAACACCCCCGCGGTGTGCCGCAAGTGCTACATCCACCCCGCCGTGCTGGAGCATTTCAGCCTCGGTGAACTCTCCCGATTGCCAAGCCGCGCCTGCGCAAAGGGCTCAAGGCCGAAGAGGTTGCATTGGCGATGTTCCTTGAAAAGCTGGCGGCGGAGTTGCCGAAAAAAAACGAGGCGGGTTAGGCTGCGCGAGCCGCCTGGCGCCCTTGTTGGCCTATTCGCCCTGGCACATGCCTGAGGTCATTGCATGCGCGCTTAAAGCATCCTACGGTAGTGGCCGGATAATCTCACCGAGGAGCCCGGCCCTATGCTGCCTTCGCCCCGCAAGCCTTACGCCAACGCCGCACTGGCCTATCAACAACGCTGGCGTGGCCGGGTCGGGCTGATGCTGGTGGCCAGCCTGTCGGTGCTGGCCGGGATGACCGATGCCATCGGCTTCATGGCGAGCGGAGACTTTGTTTCGTTCATGAGCGGCAACACCACGCGCCTGGCGGTGGCGATCAGTGCGGGGGATCTGGGCCTGACCGGCCGCCTGCTGTTGCTGGTGGCGACCTTCATCGCCGGCAATGCCTTGGGCGTGGTGGTCAGCCGACTGAGCCGGCGCCATGCGCTGCCGTTGCTGCTGTGTATCGCCGCCTTGTTGTGCGGCGCCGCACTGCTGCCCTTTGCCGACACCTTGCCGGCGCTGTTGGCGGCGATCATTGCGATGGGCATGCTCAATGCCGCCGTGGAAGAGGTCAACGGGTTGCCGGTGGGACTGACGTACGTCACTGGAGCGCTTTCACGTTTTGGCCGCGGGCTCGGGCGTTGGCTGCTTGGCGAGCGCCGCAGCGGCTGGCGCGTGCAGTTGATCCCCTGGGCAGGCATGTTCGTGGGCGCGGTGATCGGCGCGCTGCTGGAGCAGCAGATGGGGCTCAAGGCGCTGCTGATCAGCGGCGCACTGGCAGGGTTGTTGGGGTTGGTATCGCTGAAAATACCGAGGCGCTGGCAGTTGGGTTACATGCCGCGCTGAAGAAAAAAAGACGCTCGCCCAGCGCTCAGGCCTCGACGTCCGTGTACCGGTAAAGAGCCATCACCCTGGGCGAGCGTTCGAATCATAGGCCAATGCCTTGCGCCTGTCGTGCCAGGCATTTCCTAAATCGCCCGAGGCAACGGATTACAGGCAAGTCGCGAGTGCGGCCAGACGCCGCTTGGCCGGCATCGTGTCCTCTGCCGCGTAGTACTTGATGGTTGAACCGGCACCCGCGCTTTGCACGTCGACAAAGTAGTCACCCGCCGTGGTGTACACGGTAAAGCCGCCCGCCCCGATCGGTTCCTTGAAGCCGCCGGCGTCAACCCCGAACACGCTTTCGTCCTGCCAGCCGAACTGTACGCATTCGGCAACCACCAAAGTGGCCTTGTCCGAAGCCAGGGTTTTATAGGGCACGCCCGCGCGCGCCTCCTTCATCTTCGAACCCGCGCAACCGGCCAACGCGGCCAGTACCAGTGCGCCTATTACCACCTTGTGCATGCCATTGCTCCGTTGGAAAAAACGCGACTGTAACATTGCCGTGGGCCGGACTGCCGGTCGCATGAACTTTGTTTCACTGTCAGCGGAAGAAGCGCCGCCTATAGTGACCGCGCCCATTGTTAGAAGTCTCCCTTCTGCCCGCACTCACGCGGGCTTTTTTTCGCCCGGGTTTCAGATCAACCAGCGCAACAAATAAAACAACCCCATGCTCAGCAACACCGTGATCAACACATTGCGTGTCCAGACCATCAACGCCACCGCACTGACACCCGCCAACAAATAAGGGTTGGCCAGGCTCAGGTTGAGCTGATGGTCATGCAGGAAAATGATCGGCCCGCAAATCGCCGTCAGCATGCCCGGCACCGCAAACCCGAGGAACTCGCGCGCGCCACGGTTGAGGCGCACCGGCAGGCGCGGTTCGATGAACAGGTAACGGTTGAAAAATACCACCAGCCCCATGGCCGCAATCATGATGTAGATCATCGCTGCCCTACTCCCAGGCGCTTGCAGGCATATCCGGCGCTCATACCCAGCACGCCGGACACCACCACCGCCGATTCCCAGTGCAGGAAACTCAACCACACCGAACACAGCAACGACACCGCCACGCAGACTACTGTGGGAATGTCACGCACCACCGGTGTGATCAGCGCGATAAACGTGGCGGCGATGGAGAATTCTAGGCCCAGTTGATCAAGGCCGGGAATGCTTTTGCCGAGCACTATGCCGGCCAGGGTGAACAGGTTCCAGATGATATAGAACGTCAGGCCGACGCCCAGGGCGTACCAGCGGTTGAAGGTCTGGCGGTCGAAGTGGTTGACCAGCGCGAAGAATTCATCGGTCAACAGAAAACCCAGGCTCATGCGCCAGCGGGTCTTGAGGGGCGCGAGGATCGGGCGCAAGTGCATGCCATACAGCAAATGCTGGGAGGTCAGCAGCAACGTGGTCAGCACGATGGAAATCAGGCTGGCACCGCTCTTGACCATGCCTATGGCGACCAGTTGCGCGGCACCGGCAAACACGATGGCGGACAAGCCCTGGGCTTGCAGGGGGGTGAATTGCGCGTCGATGGCCATGGAACCGGCCAGCAGTCCCCACGGCGCACAGGCCAGGGACAAGGGAATGACGGCGATGGCGCCGCGCGCAAAGGCATATCGAGGTAAGGCAGTGGGCATAAAAACGGCTCATCGACAAACAGTCGCCAAGCCTGCCAGCGTCACAATGGACTTGTCTTGAACGATCTTGCTCAGGCAAGCCTGACCGACACCTGCTCCACCGAATCCCGTGCTTCGCGCAACTCATGGGCATCCTGGTTAAGCCGGTGGATGGTATTGAGCAGGCGCTGACGCAACACTTCATCGCCGAGCTTTTCGACGGCGCGCATCAGGTCGAACGCGGCGGTTTCATTATTTTCCGCGACGGAATCCAGTATCTTGCGCAGGTTGCGAGTGGCACGGGTCACGCGGGTCTTCCTTCATCAGCAATGGGCGGGCACTTTAGGACATTCATGTTTCATTTTAATTTCAAACACTTGTGGCGATTTTCGGTAGATTTGATCCAGGTCAATCGATACAGGATTTGACTGAATGAAACGCAGCGATGCTATTGATCCACCCGGGCAAGAACTTTACGGACGCGAACTGATCCATGCTCTGCCTACCCCACTACTACGTGCCAGCAGCCCCTGCTGAGCCACCGGAGCGTTGATCGATGCTTGTCGCCATTGCCATTTTTATCTTCACCATCGTGCTGGTCATCTGGCAGCCCAAGGGCCTCGGCGTCGGCTGGAGCGCAACCATGGGCGCGATCCTGGCCCTGGCTTGCGGGGTGATCAGCCTGGCCGACATTCCAGTGGTGTGGCACATCATCTGGAATGCCACCGGCACCTTTGTCGCGCTGATCGTCATCAGCCTGTTGCTCGACGAGGCCGGTTTCTTTGCCTGGACCGCCCTGCACGTGGCGCGCTGGGGGCGTGGCCGTGGCCGACGCCTGTTTGCTTATATGGTGCTGCTGGGCGCGCTGGTGTCGGCGCTGTTCGCCAACGACGGCGCCGCGCTGATCCTTACGCCCATCGTGATGTCGATGCTGCTGGCCCTGCGTTTTTCTCCGGCGGCGACCCTGGCATTCGTCATGGGCGCCGGTTTTATCGCCGACACCGCCAGCCTGCCGCTGGTGGTGTCGAACCTGGTGAATATCGTCTCGGCGGACTATTTCAAGATCGGCTTCAACGAATATGCCGCCGTGATGGTGCCCGTCAACCTGGTCAGCGTCGCGGCCACGCTGGCGGTGCTGTTGTGGTTTTTCCGCCGCGACATCCCACAGGCCTACGACCCGGCCGACCTTGACGACCCCGCCAGCGCGATCCATGACCGCGCCACTTTCCGCGCCGGCTGGTGGGTGCTCGGCATCCTCCTGGTCGGTTGCTTCGCCCTGGAACCGCTGGGCATCCCCATCAGTGCCATTTCCGCGGTGTGCGCGGTGCTGCTGTTGGTGATCGCCGCCAAGGGTCACATGATTTCCACGCGCAAGGTGCTCAAAGAAGCACCGTGGCAAATCGTGGTCTTTTCCCTGGGCATGTACCTGGTGGTTTATGGCTTGCGTAACGCGGGCCTCACCACCTACCTGGCGACCTGGCTCGATACGTTCGCCACTTATGGCGTGTGGGGCGCGGCCATGGGCACGGGCGTGCTGACAGCCCTGCTGTCCTCTGCGATGAACAACTTGCCGACCGTGTTGATCGGTGCGCTGTCCATCGAGTCCAGCCATGCCGTGGGCGTGGTCAAGGACGCGATGATCTACGCCAACGTGATCGGCAGCGACCTCGGCCCGAAAATCACCCCGATCGGCAGCCTGGCCACCTTACTGTGGTTGCATATCCTGGCGCGCAAGGGCATCACCATCACCTGGGGCTACTACTTCAAGGTCGGGATCGTGCTGACGCTGCCGGTGTTGTTGATCACGCTTGCCGCCCTCGCCTTGCGCCTGAGCGTGTAAAGGCCGGCGCCGAGCCTGGTGATTGGCGTGCCCCACTATGGCGACGAGCCTTGATGCCAGCGTATGCTTTCGCACTTTCCTGAAAGGACGCGGGCATGCTGACGATTTTCTTCTACGCACTGGTCTTCGGTTTTGTCTTTTGCCTCTCGCCCGGCGCGGTACTGGCAGAGACGCTGCGCCGAGGCTTGCTCCATGGCTTCACCCCGGCACTCCTGGTGCAGATTGGCTCACTGGTGGGCGATGCGGTATGGGCGGTGATCGGGCTGACGGGGATTGCCCTGCTGATCCAGCATGACGCGGTGCGCGTCCCCTTGACGGTGATCTGTGCCGTGTACCTGGCCTGGCTGGGCATTCGCAGCCTGATCGATGCCTGGAAGTTGCCGGCATCAGACGAAGCCCCCGCCAGCAGCCGGAAAAATGCACTGGCGGTTGGCGCGGCGATCTCCCTGGCCAACCCGAAAAACATCGTCTACTGGGGCGCCTTGGGCAGTGCGCTATCGGGCATCGTCGGCGCCACGCCCAGCCATGGGCAAACCCTGATGTTTTTCGCCGGGTTCATGCTGGCGTCGGTGTTGTCATGCTTTCTGATTGCGGCGCTGGTCAACCTGTTGCGCAAGAACGCGTCCCCGCTGTGGCAACGCATCAGCTATGGCACTTGCGGAGTGGTCTTGATCTATCTGGCGCTGCTGGCTGCCAAAGGGGTATGAGGTTATACCTTGCGCTCGCACCCCACAGTCACGGGTATCTACACAACACTCAGAAGCTGACGAGTTCCCCTGTGGCGAGCGGGACAAGCCCTAATGC
>JAFHKH010000060.1 GCA_016937595.1 Pseudomonas cedrina subsp. fulgida
GCAAGCCCGCTCCCATATTTTTTACCGAGTGTTGCCAGAAAATCAGCGAACGCTGCTTTCGAAACGATTCACACCCGACAATTCCAGCACCAGCTCATCGCCCACATTCAGCGGACCCACGCCAGCCGGGGTGCCGGTGAGGATCACATCGCCCGCTTGCAGCGAGAAGCAGCCGGCCATGTGCTGGATCATCGGGATGATCGGGTTGAGCATTTGCGCGCTGTTGCCGTCCTGGCGCACCTCGCCATTGATGCTCAGGCGAATGCCGATGTCGGTCACGTCCGCGAAGGTACTGCTGACCACAAACGGTGCAATCACCGCCGCGCCGTCGAAGGACTTGGCGATTTCCCATGGCAGGCCCTTGGCCTTCAGCTCGGCCTGCTTGTCGCGCAAGGTCAGGTCCAGGGCCGGCGCGAAGCCAGAGATGGCGTCCAACACTTCTTCACGGCTGGGCTGGGTCGACAAAGGCTTGCCGATCAATACCGCGATTTCCGCTTCGTAGTGCACCGAACCCCGCTCGGTCGGGATGCTGAAACCGCCTTCCAACGGCACTACGCAACTGCCCGGCTTGATAAACAACAACGGCTCGGTGGGTACCGGGTTGTCCAATTCCTTGGCGTGTTCGGCGTAGTTACGCCCGATACACACGACTTTGCCTACCGGAAAGTGGATGTTGGTGCCGTCGACATACTTGTGCTGGTAGCTCATGAAACGACTCCTTCAGGGCGGTTAAACAGCGAAGATCTTGCCAGGGTTCATGATCCCGTTGGGGTCGAACACGGCTTTTACTGCTTTCATGTATTCGATTTCAACCGGCGAACGGCTGTAGGTCAGGTAATCGCGCTTGGTCATGCCCACGCCGTGCTCAGCGGAGATCGAACCGTTGTACTTGGCAACTGTTTCAAATACCCACTTGTTCACGGTGGCGCACTTGGCGAAGAACTCATCCTTGCTCAGGGTTTCCGGCTTGAGGATGTTCAGGTGCAAGTTGCCGTCGCCGATGTGGCCGAACCAGACGATTTCGAAGTCGGGGTAGTGTTCACCGACAATCGCATCAATTTCCTGCAAGAACGCTGGCACTTTGGAGACAGTCACCGAGATATCGTTTTTGTACGGTGTCCAGTGGGATATGGTCTCGGAGATGTACTCGCGCAGCTTCCACAGGTTATGCAGCTGGGTTTCGCTCTGGCTCATCACGCCGTCCAGCACCCAGCCCTGCTCGACGCAGTGCTCGAAGGTTTCCAACGCGTGGTTGGCGACTTCTTCAGTGGTGGCTTCGAATTCCAGCAGTGCATAGAACGGCATTCGGTGTCGAACGGCGCCGGCACGTCGCCACGGCCGAGGACTTTGGCCAGGGCCTTGTCCGAGAAGAATTCAAAGGCGGTCAGGTCCAGCTTGCTCTGGAAGGCGTGCAACACCGGCATGATCGAGTCGAAGTCGGTGGTGCCCAGCACCATCGCGGTGAGGTTCTTCGGCGCTCGGTCCAGGCGCATGGTGGCTTCAACCACAAAGCCCAGGGTGCCTTCGGCGCCGATGAACAACTGGCGCATGTCGTAGCCGGTGGCGTTCTTGATCAGGTCGCGGTTCAGTTCCAGCACGTCGCCCTTGCCGGTGACGACTTTCATGCCGGCGACCCAGTTGCGGGTCATGCCGTAGCGAATCACCTTGATGCCGCCGGCATTGGTGCCGATATTGCCGCCGATCTGACTGGAACCGGACGATGCAAAATCCACCGGGTAGTACAACCCGTTTTCTGCAGCGACGTTCTGCAATTGCTGGGTGACCACGCCCGGCTGGCACACGGCGGTGCGGTCGGTGAGGTTCACGTCGAGGATCTGGTTCATGTAGTCGAACGACACCACCACTTCGCCATTTGCCGCCACGGCGGCGGCCGACAGCCCGGTACGCCCACCGGATGGCACCAGCGCCACCTTGTGCGCGTTGGCCCAACGCACGATGGCCTGCACCTGCTCGGTGGTCTTGGGGAAGACAATGGCGCACGGCGCGGGTGCGAAGTGCTTGGTCCAATCCTTGCCGTAAGCCTCCAGGGAGTCGGCGTCGGTCAGCACTTTGCCGGGCTCAACCAGGGTCTTTAGCTCATCAATCAGGGCAGGATGGGTCATCGACAGAACTCTCGAACAATTCATGGTCATCCTGAGAACGCTTCACGTCGCAGGAATAGGTGTTTAGCGGGGCGCGTATGCTAGCATACCGCCCCCGCAGGACAGAGCCCAAAGGCGTTCTGCGGTGACGGCTTTCCTGCCGTCCGGGTCAGCTTACGTGATCCGATTCCCTGCCATTTTTCTCCGGGATACAGGTTTACGCAGATGAGCAAGACTTCTCTCGATAAGAGCAAGATCAAGTTCCTTCTTCTGGAAGGCGTCCACCCATCGGCTGTCGACGTTCTGAAAGCCGCCGGGTACACCAGCATTGAGTACATCACCAGTTCTCTGCCGGAAGCCCAGCTCAAGGAAAAGATCGCCGACGCGCACTTTATCGGCATTCGCTCCCGCACCCAACTGACTGAAGAGATCTTCGACCACGCCAAGAAGCTCGTGGCGGTTGGCTGTTTCTGCATCGGCACCAACCAGGTCGACCTCAACGCGGCGCGCGAGCGCGGCATCGCGGTGTTCAACGCACCGTACTCCAACACCCGCTCCGTGGCGGAGCTGGTGCTGGCCGAGGCCATCCTGCTGCTGCGCGGTATCCCCGAGAAGAACGCTTCCTGCCACCGTGGCGGCTGGATCAAGAGCGCAGCCAACTCCTTCGAAATCCGCGGCAAGAAGCTGGGCATCGTCGGTTACGGCTCGATCGGCACACAGCTGTCGGTACTGGCTGAAGGCTTGGGCATGCAGGTGTTCTTCTACGACACCCTGACCAAGCTGCCGCTGGGCAACGCCACGCAAGTGGCCAGCCTGACCGAACTGCTGGGCATGTCCGACATCGTCACCCTGCACGTTCCGGAAACCGCCGAGACCCAGTGGATGATCGGCGAGAAGGAAATCCGCGCCATCAAGAAAGGCGGCATCCTGATCAACGCTGCGCGCGGCACCGTGGTCAAGCTGGACGCCCTGGCTGATGCGATCAAGGACAAGCACCTGATCGGCGCCGCCATCGATGTGTTCCCGGTGGAGCCACGCTCCAACGACGACATCTTCGAAAGCCCGCTGCGTGGCCTGGACAACGTGATCCTGACCCCGCACATCGGCGGCTCCACCGCCGAGGCCCAGGCCAACATCGGCCTGGAAGTGTCGGAGAAGCTGGTCAAGTACAGCGACAACGGCACGTCGGTCTCGTCCGTCAACTTCCCGGAAGTGGCCCTGCCGGCTCACCCTGGCAAGCACCGCCTGCTGCACATCCACCAGAACATTCCTGGCGTGATGATGGAGATCAACAAGGTCTTCGCGGAAAACGGCATCAACATCTCCGGTCAGTTCCTGCAGACCAACGAGAAGGTCGGCTACGTGGTGATCGACGTCGACGCCGAGTACTCGGACCTGGCGCAAGAGAAGCTGCAGCACATCAACGGCACGATTCGTAGCCGCGTGTTGTTCTAACGCTTCAAACGCCGCACAAAAAATGGGAGACCCGCAGGGGTCTCCCATTTTTTTGGTCTGAACACCTGTTACTTGACGTTAACGGTGATGACTTTCGAGGCGACAGTCGGGTTGAACTGCATGTGCAGCTTGTCGCCGGCCACCAGTTGCAAGGTGTGCTTGCCGGGTGTGAGGGTCAGTTCGGTCTCGGTCTGGGCCTTGCCGTAGTGGATCACGGTGTCGGTGGCCGGGATTGGCAACTTGGCGTCCGGCAATTCTTTCTGGTCGATCAGCAAGTGATGGTGGCCGGTGCCTGGGGTCTGGTCAGTGGCCGGGGCCAGCTTGAGGCCTTCCATGCCGAATTTGACGGTGAAGGTTTTGTCGACGGTGGCGCCGTCCTTTGGCGATACGATGAACACTTTCGCGCCTTCAGGCGGCGCACTGCGCGGGATGCCGTCGGCGGCGGTGGCCAGCATCGAAGCACCCAGCAGCAGGGAGGCCAGGGTTGCACGTGACAAAAGGGCTTTCATTCGCTTCTCCAGTTTTTCTGTGAAATCTGTAGGGGGACGACAACTTCGTGACAAATTGCTGTCCAAGGCACTCAACACCATAGCAAAGCGATGCTGAACGGCGCCTCGCACATTAAAAATTTTAGGAGTGACCATGCGCTTTTCGCCTGGCCTGTTACTGCTGCTTCCCCTTCTGAGCCCACTGGCTCATGCCGAACTGATTGACGACGTCAATGATCGCGGCGAACTGCGCATCGCCGTTGAAGCCAACACACCGCCGTTCAACTTCAAGGAAGGCGACAAACTCACCGGTTTCGAAGTGGAGCTGGGTGAGCAACTGGCCAAGGAGATGGACGTGCGCGCCTCGTTTATCACCACCGATGACAGCGACCTGCTGCCGGGGGTGGAAACCGGCAAGTACGATGTGGCCATCAACCATATCGATATGACTGCCGCGCTGCAGGATCGTTTCGATTTCAGTGAGCCTTACAATGAGCAGCCTGAGCTGGCGATACCGTTCCAGAAGGGCAACCCGGCATTCAAGGTAAGCCTGGACGGGGCGTTGAAGCGGATGAAGGACGACGGGCGATTGAAAGCACTGGCGCAGAAGTGGTTGGAAGGCGACACACAGACAGGCAAGCACAGTGACATTTGACCCCGTCGATGTGGCGAGCGGGCTTGCCCCGCGTTGGGCTGCGAAGCAGCCCCAATAAGCCGAATGCGGTGTGTCAGAGACTCCGTAGCGGCTGGTTTTGGGGCCGCTTCGCAGCCCAACGCGG
>JAFHKH010000600.1 GCA_016937595.1 Pseudomonas cedrina subsp. fulgida
TGCCGTGGCCGCCGATGTAGGTCTTGGTGGCTTGCGTGTCCACCAGCCGCTGCTCGGCCAGTTTGACCGCGCGCGGAACGGGCGTCAGGCCCTGGTCATCCTTATAGACGCCCACGCCGAGGTCGAACTTGTTCGGGTTGGCGTCCTGGGCGTACAGGTCCATCAGCCCGAGGATCGGGTCGCCGGGCACGCGGCCAATGGCATCGAAGTGCATTACTTGCGGCCCTCGGCGTCCTTGGCCACTTCGTCGGTGCGCGCGGCCATGATGAAGTCGTTGCGGTGCAGACCCTTGATCGAATGGCTCCACCAGGTCACGGTGACCTTGCCCCATTCGGTGAGCAGGCCTGGGTGGTGGCCTTCGGCTTCGGAGATTTCACCCATGGCGTTGGTGAAGGCGAGGGCGAATTTGAAGTTCTTGAACAGGAAAACCTTTTCCAGCTGCATCACGCCGTCGCGTACTTCGATGTTCCAGTCGGGGATCTGCTTGAGCAGTACCGGCAACTCTTCGTCGCTGACTTGCGGGGCATCGGCGCGGCAGGCTTCGCAGTGGGCTTGGTTCAAGGTGGTCATGTGAGGTGTCCTGAATTCGAATGATTGAAGATCAGTGGGCGTCACCCTAAAGCAACGCGGGGCCAGGGAAAAGACTCACCTGGCCACAAAATATGAGGTTCACGCTGCCTTGGGCTTGGGCGCAAACTTCGGTGCGTGCAACCCAAGCTGCATGCCGCGCTCGACCATGCCCATGATGTCTTCCTGCGCCACGTCGAACAGGCGCTTGAGTTCGGGCAGCACGAAGTACAGCGGTTGCAGGATGTCAATGCGATACGGCGTGCGCATCGCTTCCAGCGGGTCGAAGGCTTGGTGCTCGGGCTCGGAAGACAGGCTGTACACCGTCTCTTTGGGCGACGACAGAATGCCGCCACCGTAAATGCGCCTGCCCTCGGGCGTGTCCACCAGGCCGAACTCGATGGTCATCCAGTACAGGCGCGCCAGGTAGACGCGCTGCTCCTTGGTGGCCGCCAGGCCGAGCTTGCCGTAGGTGTGGGTGAATTCGGCGAACCAGGGGTTGGTCAGCAGCGGGCAGTGGCCGAAGATCTCGTGAAAAATGTCCGGCTCTTGCAGGTAGTCCAGTTCTTCAGGGGTACGGATAAAGGTCGCCACGGGAAACTGCTTGCTGGCGAGCAACTCGAAAAACGTCTGGAAGGGAATCAGTGCAGGCACGCGGGCGACTTGCCAGCCGGTGGTCTGGGCCAACACCTCATTGACTTCGCCAAGCTGCGGAATGCGGTCGTGTGGCAGGCCGAGCTTATCGATGCCGTCCAGGTACTCCTGGCAAGCGCGGCCCTCGATCACTTTCAACTGGCGAGTGATCAAGGTGTTCCACACCGCGTGTTCCTGCGGCGAGTAGTGGATAAAGCCTTGCGCGTCGGGTTCGCGGGCCACGTATTGCGTCTGCTTCATACGGCTCTCCTGCTAGGCATTCGTTCTTGTTATGTCCTGCTATGGCCTTATTGATAACCGGTGCGCAGCAAGATTCCATCCCTCAATCACTGCGATGCGTAGGAAAAATCAATGATTTTCGTAAAGTATTCGTTACGATTGTGCCGGTGCGCGCGGCGTTGGGCTGGGAAATCCCTCAGGACTGTCACATAATCGTGACGACTATCTGCGCCCCGCGGCAAAAAGACGCGGTGCCTACCCACCTTCCGAGCGTTATTCATGCGTATCAAAGTGCACTGCCAGAACCGCATCGGCATCCTGCGGGACATCCTCAACCTGCTGGTGGAGTACGGCGTCAACGTGGCCAAGGGCGAGGTCGGCGGTGAGCACGGCAACGCCATTTACCTGTTCTGCCCCAACCTGGTGAACATGCAGTTCCAGGCGCTGCGCCCGCAATTCGAGGCGATTGGCGGGGTATTTGGCGTGAAAAGGGTAGGGCTGATGCCCAGCGAACGCCGGCACATGGAGCTCAACGCACTGCTCGGCGCCCTGGAGTTCCCCGTGTTGTCGATCGACATGGGCGGCTCCATCGTTGCCGCCAACCGCGCGGCGGCGCAGTTGCTCGGGGTGCGGGTGGATGAGGTGCCGGGCATTCCGCTGTCGCGCTATGCCGAAGACTTTGATTTGCCGGAGCTGGTGCGTGCCAGCAAATCGCGGATCAACGGCCTGCGCGTCAAGGTCAAGGGTGATGTGTTCCTGGCTGACATCGCGCCGCTGCAGTCGTCCGAGCATGACGACAGCGAGGCGATGGCCGGTGCCGTGCTGACCCTGCACCGTGCCGACCGCGTGGGTGAGCGCATCTATAACGTGCGCAAGCAGGAGTTGCGCGGCTTTGACAGCATCTTCCAAAGCTCCAAGGTCATGGCCGCCGTGGTCCGCGAAGCCCGGCGCATGGCGCCGCTGGATGCGCCTCTATTAATAGAAGGCGAAACCGGTACCGGCAAAGAACTGCTGGCGCGCGCCTGCCACCTGGCCAGCCCGCGTGGGCAATCGCCGCTGATGGCGCTTAACTGCGCCGGCTTGCCCGAGTCGATGGCCGAGACCGAACTGTTCGGCTACGGCCCCGGCGCCTTTGAAGGCGCGCGCGCCGAAGGCAAGCTGGGGCTGTTGGAACTGACGGCGGGCGGTACCTTGTTTCTTGACGGTGTCGGGGAGATGAGCGCGCGCTTGCAGGTCAAACTGCTGCGTTTTTTGCAGGACGGCTGCTTTCGGCGGGTCGGCAGTGATGAAGAGGTGTACCTGGATGTGCGGGTGATCTGTGCGACCCAGGTGGACTTGTCCGAACTCTGCGCGCGGGGTGAATTCCGCCAGGATCTCTACCATCGGCTCAATGTCTTGTCCTTGCACATCCCGCCGTTGCGCGAATGCCTCGATGGCTTGGCGCCGTTGGTTGAGCACTTTCTCGACCAGGCCAGCCGACAGATTGGCTGCCCGTTGCCCAAGCTGGCGCCCGCCGCGATGGATCGCTTGAGTCACTACCACTGGCCCGGCAATGTGCGGCAGTTGGAAAACGTGCTGTTTCAAGCGGTGTCGCTGTGCGAGGGCGGCACGGTCAAGGCTGAGCATATTCGGCTGCCGGATTACGGGGTGCGTCAGCCGCTTGGCGATTTTTCGCTGGAGGGAGGGTTGGAAGAAATCGTCGGCCGTTTCGAGAAGGCGGTGTTGGAAAGCCTGTATGCCGAACATCCCAGCAGCCGGCAGTTGGGCAAGCGGTTGGGGGTTTCCCACACGACCATCGCCAACAAACTGCGTGATTACGAAGTTCTCAAGGCCGACAAGTAATCAACTGACTGAATAGGGTCAAAACCTGTGGGAGCGGGCT
>JAFHKH010000601.1 GCA_016937595.1 Pseudomonas cedrina subsp. fulgida
TTGTCGCGGTGTTGTTCCTGTCCAAGGGCATCGTTGCCCGGGTGCAGAATGTCCAGCGCAATGCGCAGCGCCTGGCACTGGGCCAGCCCTTGCTGGCACAGCCACCGGAACAGGATGAGATCGGCCAATTGGGCACCCGCCTGGTGGAGGCCGGGGTGCTGCTGGCCGAACGTGAACGTGCGCTGCGCGACAACGAGGAACGCCTGCGGCTGATCATCGACGGGGTCAAGGACTACGGGATCTTCGCCCTCGACACCGCGGGCCATGTCACCAGTTGGAACAACGGTGCCGAACGCATCAAGGGCTACACCGAGCAGGAAATCATCGGCCAGCATTTTTCGCTGTTCTACCTGCCCGACGAATGCCCGCAGCACCCGGACATGGCCTGCGCGAAGCCACCCGCAATGGCGACTACACCGAAGAGGGCTGGCGCTGTCGCAAGGACGGCACGCGCTTCTGGGCCAGCGTGGTGATCACGGCGCAGTATGACGGCACCGGGGCCCTGCGCGGTTTCTCCAAGATCACCCGCGACATCACCGACCGCCGCGCCGCCGAGATCGCCTTGCGCACCGCCCGCGAGGAAGCCGAGCGCGCCAGCCGTGCCAAAAGCGAGTTCCTGTCGCGCATGAGTCACGAGCTGCGTACACCGCTCAATTCGATCCTGGGGTTTGCGCAATTGTTGGAGATGGATGCGCTATCGGGGCAAAGGGCCCACGTCGGGCATATCCTGCGCGCCGGCCAGCATTTGCTGACGTTGATCAACGAAGTGCTGGACATCGCCAAGATCGAAGCGGGAAGCCTGGCGCTGAATATCGCGCCGATCCCGCTCGCGGGTGTGTTGCATGAGGCGCTGATGCTGGTGTCGCCGATGGCCGCCGACGCGGGTATCCGCTTGCAGCCACTGCCGGTACTGGCGGCCGACACGGGTATCGTTGCCGACCGCCAACGCCTGACCCAGGTGCTGCTGAACCTGCTGTCCAATGCGATCAAATACAACCGGCGCGAAGGCCAGGTGAGCATCGAAGTCAGTATTGACGGGCCGCGCATCGCTGTGTCGGTGTGCGACACCGGCCACGGCATTGCGGCCGAGCGCCTGGGGCAACTGTTCACACCGTTCGAACGGCTGGGCGCCGACCCGAATGTGGAAGGCAGCGGCCTGGGCCTAGCGCTGAGCAAAAGCCTGCTGGAAAACATGCACGGCCGCTTGACGGTGCACAGCCAGGCCGGTGTCGGCTCACGCTTTACCCTGGAGCTGCCGTTCGTGCGCGTGCCGGGCTCTGAGACCATCGCCGTGCCCGTCATCGACACGGCATTGACGCGCCCTGCCCCCGCCGTTCGCGCACTCCGAGGCAAGGTGCTGTGCATCGAAGACAACCTTTCCAGCCTGGCGCTGCTCGAAACCCTGCTGCAACGCCGGCCGGGAATAAAGCTGCTGTCGAGCATGCAAGGCCAGTTGGGCCTGGACCTGGCCGCCCAGCATGACCCGCAACTGATCCTGCTGGATGTTTCACTGCCGGACATCGACGGCGTAAAGGTGCTGCAACGCTTGCGCGGCTCGCCGATCACCCGCCAGACCCCGGTGCTGATGATCACTGCCGACGCCAGCGACCTTGCCCGCCAAGCCTTGCGGGAGGCCGGCGCAACGGCGGTCCTGAGCAAGCCCATCAATATCCCGGCGTTTCTTGCCCACCTCGACCAGTATTTTCCGGAGCCTGTGTGAACCTTGACCTGCGCATTCTGATCATCGACGACCAACGCCCCAACCTCGACCTGGTGGAGCAACTGCTGGCACGCGAGGGGTTGACCAACGTGCTGAGCAGCACCGAGCCGCTGCGCACCCTGGAGCTGTTCAACAGTTTCGAACCGGACCTGGTGATTCTTGACTTGCACATGCCCGAGCTTGATGGCTTCGCGGTGCTGGAACAGCTCAACCGGCGCATCCCCGACGGCGAATACCTGCCGATCCTGGTGCTGACCGCCGACGCCACCCGCGACACCCGCCTGCGCGCCCTGGCCCTCGGCGCCCGGGACTTCATCAGCAAGCCGCTGGATGCGCTGGAGACCATGTTGCGGGTGTGGAACCTGCTGGAAACCCGGGCGCTGTACACCACCCTGCGCCGGCTGGTGCCTGCGCAGCACATCCAACTGCTGCAACGGCGCGAAACGGCCGGCTGAAAGTAACCTGTCGGTCACAAATCGGATGAAAGGGCCTAAAGTTGCGGGCGCTGGTGCGGATAACCCCTATGTTGTTTATATCCGCAACATCGTTCAGGGACAGAACTCATGCCGCCGAGTCAATCCAGCCGTACCGCCTTTTCCGCTCATGCGGGTTTTCGTTGGTTCGCTTTAATTCCCGTTATCCCCGCCGTCGCCTGGATACTCGCGCAATCGACAAGCCCCGCCGATCTGGCGGCCTGTGCGGTGCTGGTGTTGATCGGACTCGGCGCGTGCGCCTGGGACACTCGGGTCCAACGTCGGGCGGTGCTGCAAGCCCTGGCGCTGGAAGACCCCTCGATTGCCCAAGCCAGGCAACTCAGCCTGGATTCACGGGCACAGCTCGATGAAGTATTGCTCGGCGCCATGCCGATCTGGGCCAAGCACGTGGAAAGCTCGCGCCAACAGACCGAAGACGCCATTGTGAGCCTGGCCAACCGATTCACCGGGATTTCCGCGCGGTTGCAGGACACGGTGCAGGCCTCGCAGCAAGCCGCCGGCGAGCTGGATGGCCAGGCGGCCGACGGCGCGCTCAAGGTACTGGCCCGCAGCGACAGTGAATTGAGCCAAGTCATCGACTCCCTCAAGGCCACTCAATCGAGCCGTGACCAGACCCTCACGCAAGTGCGCGGCCTGACCGCCTATACCGGTGAGCTGCGCACCATGCCGCCGATGTGGCGGCCATCGCGGCACAAACCAACTTGCTCGCCCTCAATGCGGCCATCGAGGCGGCGCGGGCCGGTGAAGCCGGTCGCGGGTTCGCGGTGGTGGCCGATGCGGTGCGCAGCCTGTCGAGCAAGTCCAGCGAGACCGGCCAGCAGATGTCGGCCAAGGTCGACATCATCAATAACGCGATTACCCAACTGGTGCAGGCGGCGTCCAGCAGCGCCGACCAGGACAGCCACTCCGTCGCCGCCTCCGAGCAAAGCATCCAGTCGGTGCTTGAGCGTTTTCAGAACATCACCGGTCACCTGGCCGACTCCGCCGACCTGCTCAAGCAGGAAAGCTACGGGATTCGCGACGAGATGACCGAAGTGCTGGTCAACCTGCAGTTCCAGGACCGCGTCAGCCAGATCCTCAGTCACGTGCGCGACAACATTCACGCCCTGCATGAACACTTGCAGCAGGCCAGCCAGTCACCGGATGCACCGGTGGCCATCGATGCCCGGCAGTGGCTGGCACGCATGGAGTCCACCTACGCCACCGACGAGCAGCGCCGCACCCACCATGGCGAAGCGGCCGCGCAACAGAATTCTCAAGACATCACTTTCTTTTAGGGAGCCCCTCATGGCAAAGAATATTTTAGTGGTCGACGACTCCAGCAGCGTTCGGCAAGTGGTGGGTATTGCCTTGAAAAGCGCCGGTTACGACGTGATCGAGGCCAGCGATGGCAGGGACGCCTTGAACAAGCTCACCGGCCAGAAGGTGCACTTGATCATCAGCGACGTGAACATGC
>JAFHKH010000602.1 GCA_016937595.1 Pseudomonas cedrina subsp. fulgida
AGGGCAAGCCTGCTCGCCACAGGGTTCTGTCAGCAGAAAATCCCTTGGCCGCTCAATGTTCCTCGGTCATGCTCAACATCAAACCGTTGCAACGGCCCCTTCGGCACAATCCCCGTCGGGTTGATTGTGCGGTGACTGCCGTAGTAATGCCCCTTGATGTGTTCAAAATCCACCGTCTCGGCCACCCCCGGCCACTGGTACAGTTCCCTTAGCCAATTCGACAGGTTCGGATAATCGGCAATCCGCCGCAGGTTGCATTTGAAGTGGCTGTAATACACCGCATCAAAACGAATCAGCGTGGTAAACAGCCGCACATCGGCTTCGGTCAGGTAATCGCCGGCCAAGTAACGATGCTTGCCCAGATGCTGTTCCAAATGGTCGAGTTCGGCGAACACATCATCAAACGCACTTTCATACGCCTGCTGCGACGTGGCGAAGCCTGCGCGGTACACGCCGTTGTTCACGGCGGGGTAGATACGCTCGTTCAGTGTGTCGATGGTCGCGCGCAGCGGCTCAGGGTAGAAATCCAGGGTGTTGCCGGTCAGCCCGTTGAACGCGCTGTTGAACATGCGGATGATCTCCGCCGATTCATTGCTCACGATGCGCTTGAGCTTTTTGTCCCACAACACCGGCACGGTGACGCGCCCGGTGTAGTCGGCGGTCTCGGCGGTGTAGCGTTGGTGCATGAAGGTAAAGTCGTCGAGCTTGTCGCCGGTGGAGCCGTGGGCCTTGTCGAAGGTCCAGCCGTTTTCGAGCATCAACCAGCTGACCACGGACACGTCGATCAGGCTTTCGAGGCCTTTGAGCTTGCGCAGGATCAGGGTGCGGTGGGCCCAGGGGCAGGCGAGGGATACGTAGAGATGGTAGCGGCCGGCTTCGGCCTTGAAGCCGCCTTCACCGCTCGGGCCAGGCTGGCCGTCGGCGGTCACCCAGTGGCGGCGTTGTGCCTGTTCCCGTTGGAATGCGCCGTCTGCGCTACTTTCGTACCACTGGTCTTTCCAGTGTCCTTCGATCAGCAAACCCATGACTGACTCCTTGGCTAATAAGCGTTGGAACCCAGTCTAAAGGGATGAGTTCGAACTAAAAGCGCAAAGACCGGAGGTGAATAATCGATTAAATCGATTTATCCCGCCCATCCCAGTACTGCTGGGCTAATGCGAAGGCCTGCTCACGTGGATGGCCGAGCCCGCGCAAGGCCAACGCCATGGTGGCAATCAGCGCCAGTTGCGGGTAGCTGTCTTCGATGTCGCCGCGCCACACTGCCTTCAGATGCTCGGGTTCCAGCGTGGCGGGCTTGACGTGACGCTGGGCGGAGAGGGCGGGCCATTCTTCGTCCCAGCTTATGCCTGCGGTGGTGCCGTACAGATGGCTGGCCGAATCGGGGTTGATCTCGATCTCGCCGCCATCGCCCTTTACCACGATCACGTTGTCGCCAAGCAGGCCGCTGGCATCGCGGTGGACGCCCTGGTAACCGGGGTGGAAGATACTTTGCAGGCCAAGGCGCGCATTCAGCGGGTTGAGCAGGCGCGCCAGGGAGTGGATCGGCGAGCGCAGGCCCAGGGTATTGCGCAGGTCGATCATGCGCTGCAACTGCGCAGCCCAGTCGCCCAGCGGGATGAACGCCAGGTTGCCGTGCCCGTAGGCGGCCTCGACTTGTTGCCAGTTGCGGCACAGGGGGATCTGCAAACCTTCCAGCAATTGTTCGGTGTACAAGCGCCCGGCCGTATGTGCGCCGCCGCCATGCATCAGGATACGCACGCCCTGTTGCGCCAGGCACTTGGCCGCCAGCAGGTACCACGGCAGGTGGCGTTTCTTGCCGGCGTAGGTCGGCCAGTCGATATCGACGTTCAGCGCCGGCGCGTCGAGGCGTTCGCGCACGGCTTCGGTGAAGCCGGCGAGTTCTTCCGGGCTTTCCTCCTTGTGACGCAGCAGCATCAGGAAGGCGCCGAGCTGGGTGTCTTCGACTTTTTCGTCGAGCAGCATGCCCATGGCTTCGCGGGCTTCCTCGCGGGTCAGGTTGCGCGCGCCGCGCTTGCCTTTGCCCAGGATGCGCACGAACGGCGCGAACGGGTGTTCGGCGGGGGTTTGCAAGGTCAGTGGGGCAAAGTCGGTCATAAGCAATTCGTCGGCCTGGGCAGGCCCGCCAGTTTGGCGGCGAGTTTGGCGGGAGTGCCATTGAACAATTTGTTGAGGCGCAGGCTGTTGCCCTTTTCCGGGCCGAGCTTGAGTGCGGTGTACTTGATCAGCGGCCGTGTGGCCGGGGACAGTTGGAACTCAGCATAGAACTGGCGCAGCAGCTCGAGGATTTCCCAGTGCTCGGGGGTCAGCTCAAGGGGTTCGGCGGCGGCCAGGGCGCAGGCCACCTCAGCAGACCATTCGTTCAGGTCGATGAGGTAGCCGTCCTTGTCCAGTTCCAGGGTGCGTGCGCCGACGCTCAGGGTGTTCATAGCCAGCTGTTGACCTTGTCGTAAGTGATCGACAGCTGCACGAAGCCTGGGTAATCGACGCGCTCGGCCCAGTCCGGCAGCGGCAGGTTGCGCGCCTGCAGGTCTTCGGCCAACACAAAGACCTTCACGCCCCGGGTTTGCAGGGCCGATTGCTGCAGGCCGTAGGCGCCATCGCCGCAGAGCAGGATAGCGTCCTGGTTGCCGCAGACACGCAGGCAACTGTCGAGGCGGCTGTCGGTAAACGGGGAGTGAGATACTACGTGTAGAGTCGCCATCAGAGGGTAATTACCTGGTCGTAGCGGTCGATCAACTGGGCGATAGCGCGGTTGTCCAGGGGCTCGGCGCTGGCGGGTAGCGTGAGGCCGCGCAGGGCCAGGCTGTGCGCGCAGGCAAACACCTCGTCGATGCCGAACAGCCCCAGCGCCTGCAGGTTGGCGCTCAGGTCTTTTTGCTGCAGGGCCTTGGCGTCCTGGTGCGGCGCCAACTGGAACACGCCATCGTCCATGAACAGCAGGCCGATCGGCAGGTCGAAGGCGCCACCGGCCAGGACAATGTCCAAGGCTTCGCGCGCACTCGGGCCCGACCACGGTGCCTGGCGGCTGATCACCAACAGGGATTTGGCCATGTCACGTCCCTCCAAAACAGATCAGGCGATCGGCGTTCTGCGCCGCGTCGTGCAACTGGCCCAGGCCCGACAACGCCCACGGCGCCTCCAGGTTCACCGCGCTGCGTTGATAGCGCGTGGCCTCGCCCTGGTCCAGCACGCCACGGCGCAACGCCGCGGCGATGCACACCACGCCGTCGAGCTGGTGCTGGCTGACAAACTCGCGCCATTGGCGGGCGATGTCTTGCTCGTCCTGGGGCGCAACAATGTTAGTGGAGGCGCTGTGCACCCCGTCCTGGTAAAAAAACAGCCGCACAATCTCGTGCCCGCCGGCCAGCGCCGCTTGGGCGAACAGCAGGGCGCGGCGCGAGGAGGGCGCGTGGGCTGCGCTGAACAATGCAATCGCAAACTTCATGGAACACTCTGCAAGCAAACCTGCGCCCATGATAAAGCCGTCGCCCTGAAAAAGCCCGCCGTGATCAAAACGGTCACTGTGGTTGACCGTTGCGGCGATTGCCGACACGCGCAAGGCTGCCTAGTCTTGGGCATTCAAAACACCGATGGAGTGCCCATGTCCGGTCCCCTGGCTTCGCTCAAAGTGCTGGATTTTTCCACCCTGCTGCCTGGCCCGTTTGCATCCCTGATGCTGGCGGACATGGGCGCCGAGGTGCTGCGTATCGAATCGCCCACGCGCATGGACCTGTTGCGCACGCTGCCGCCCCATGACCAAGGCACATCGGCCAGCCATGCCTACCTCAATCGCAACAAGCGCAGCCTTGCGCTGGACCTCAAGCAGGCCGAAGCGCTGGAGATCGTGCAGGCGTTGGTCAAGGACTACGACATTGTGCTCGAACAATTCCGACCGGGAGTGATGGAACGCCTGGGCTTGGGGTATGAGGCGTTAAAGGCGATCAATCCGCGGCTGATTTATGTGTCGATCACCGGCTACGGCCAGACCGGCCCCTATAAGGACCGCGCCGGGCACGACATCAATTACCTGGCGTTGGCCGGCGTGGCCAGCTACACCGGCCGGCGAGACAGCGGGCCGCTGCCGCTGGGCGTGCAACTGGCAGATGTGGGCGGCGGTTCGTTGCATGCGCTGGTGGGGTTGCTCGCGGCGGTCGTCGCTCGGCAACAAAGCGGGGTGGGTCAATACCTGGATGTGAGCATGACCGATTGCGCGTTCAGCCTGAACGCCATGGCTGGCGCGGGGTACCTGGCCTGTGGGGTGGAGCCGCAAAGGGAGAGCCAGGTGCTCAACGGCGGTAGTTTTTATGATTATTACCGCTCGCGGGATGGGCGCTGGATGTCGGTAGGTAGCCTGGAGCCGGGCTTCATGCAGCCGTTGTGCGAGGCGTTGGGCAGGCCGGAACTGGCGGCGCAAGGGCTGCAGCCGGAACAGCAGAAAGCCCTCAAGCTGGCGCTGCAGGTTGAGTTCGAGAAACGCAGTTTTGATGAGCTGTGCGAGTTATTCGCCGGCGTGGATGCTTGTGTGGAGCCGGTATTGAGCCTGAGTGAAGCGATGGAGCATCCACAGTTGCAGGCGCGGGCGTTGGTAAGCCAGGTGCCGCGCGGGGATGGTTCAACCCAGGCGCAACTGGCCTGCCCGTTGAAGTTTTCCGACGGGTTGCCGGCGCCCCGGCATATTGGGGTTGCCGTGGGGGCGCACAGTGATGAGGTGTTGGCTGAGTTGGGGTTGAGTGCTCGGCGGATAGAGGAATTACGACGGGCCAGGATCGTGGGTTGACGGGTCTGGCCCCTTCGCGAGCAAGCCCGCTCCCACATTTGATCGGTGATCAACATGACAACGCGGTCGAATGTGGGA
>JAFHKH010000603.1 GCA_016937595.1 Pseudomonas cedrina subsp. fulgida
TTTGCTTAACTGAACGGCAAGCCTGCTCGCCACAGGGAAGGGACAGGTCAGGTCTGTTTGCCGTCCAGCTTCTTTTCGTGGGCCGTCACCTGCTGGCACAACTCGATCATCTGCTCGCGCATCCAGCGGTTCGCCGGGTCCTGGTCGGTGCTTTCGTGCCAATACAGGTGGGTTTCCACCGCAGGCACATCGTTGACCGGCAGGTGGAACCAGTGCAGGTCGTGACGGCGGGCGAAGCGCTCGGGCACGGTCATGACCATGTCGGTCTGCTGCAACACCTGGGAGGCCATCAAATAATGCTGGGAGCGCAGGGCGATCTTGCGCTGGATGCCCATCTTGCCCAAGGCCAGGTCGACGTGGCCCAACCCGTTGCGCCGGCTGGAGATATGGATGTGGGTCAGCGCCAAGTAGTCATCCAGCGTCAGCTTGTCTTTGCCCGCCATCGGGTGGCCCTTGCGCATGGCGCACACGTAGCGGTCTTCCATCAGCTTGACGTGGCGCACCTGCGGGTCGGTGTTGAGCGGCGCGTCCACGGCAAAGTCCAGGCGCCCGGCGGCCAGTTCCTTGGTGGTTTCGCGGCGTTTGGACAAGAAGCTTTCGATGACCACGGTGGGTGCCAGGCGGCGCAGGCGCTGGAACAATGGCGGCAGGATCACCGCCTCGGTCAGGTCGGTCATGCTGATACGGTAAGTCTTGGCGGCCTGCTGCGGGTTGAAGATGCGGCTTTCCTGCACCGACACGCGCAGCAACGACAACGCATTGCGCACCGGACCGATGATGTTCTGAGCCATCGGCGTGGGCACCATGCCTTGGGCGGTACGCACGAACAGCGGGTCGTTGAAGGTTTCGCGCAGGCGTGCCAGAGCGTTGGACACCGCCGGCTGGGTGATGCCGACAATCTGCCCGGCGCGGGTCAGGTTGGCTTCGGTGTAAATCGCGTCAAAGACGATAAACAGGTTGAGGTCGACCTTGCTCAGATTCATGGTTGCGCTCTTATTGTCAGGTGGCGATTTGTCAGGTGCTCAGCGCCGATCATATATCGGTGATGAATGTTAATACACGCCGAGAATAGGCTAGGTAAATTATCAACGCTGTTCTAGCATCGATTGCATGACCTAAACAACCTCTCAGAGAAGGGAGCTGCTCATGGATTTCGCCTATTCGCCCAAGGTTCAGGAACTGCGTGAACGCGTCACTGCGTTCATGGACGCTTACGTTTACCCGGCCGAGCCGGTGTTTGAACGCCAGGTCAGCGAAGGCGATCGCTGGCAGCCCACCGCAATCATGGAAGAGCTCAAGGCCAAGGCCAAAGCCGAAGGGCTGTGGAACCTGTTCCTGCCGGAATCCGAACTGGGCGCCGGCCTGACCAACCTCGAATACGCGCCATTGGCTGAAATCATGGGCCGCTCTTTACTCGGCCCGGAGCCCTTCAACTGCTCCGCCCCCGACACTGGCAACATGGAAGTGCTGGTGCGCTACGCCAATGAAGAGCAGAAACAACGCTGGCTCGAACCCTTGCTGCGCGGCGAAATCCGCTCGGCCTTTGCCATGACCGAACCCGACGTGGCCTCTTCCGATGCCACCAACATGGCCGCCCGTGCCGAGCGCCAGGGTGACGAATGGGTGATCAACGGCAAGAAGTGGTGGACGTCCGGTGCCTGCGACCCGCGCTGCAAGATCCTGATCTTCATGGGCCTGAGCAACCCGGATGCGCCGCGCCACCAGCAGCACTCGATGATCCTGGTCCCGGTGGACACCCCCGGCGTAACAATCCTGCGCCCGCTGCCAGTGTTCGGCTACGACGACGCGCCCCATGGTCATGCCGAAGTGCTGTTCGACAACGTGCGCGTGCCCTATGAAAACGTGCTGCTCGGTGAAGGCCGTGGTTTTGAGATCGCCCAGGGCCGCCTCGGCCCAGGGCGTATCCACCACTGCATGCGCTCGGTCGGCATGGCGGAACGGGCCCTGGAGTTGATGTGCAAACGCTCCGTCAGCCGCAGCGCCTTCGGCCAGCCGCTGGCGCGGTTGGGCGGCAATATCGACAAGATCGCCGACTCACGGATGGAGATCGACATGGCACGCCTGCTGACCCTGAAGGCGGCGTACATGATGGACACCGTGGGCAACAAGGTGGCGAAAAGCGAAATTGCCCAGATCAAGGTGGTCGCACCGAATGTGGCCTTGAAGGTGATCGACCGCGCGATCCAGATCCACGGCGGCGCCGGTGTTTCCAACGACTTCCCGCTGGCCTATATGTACGCCATGCAACGTACCCTGCGCCTGGCGGATGGGCCGGATGAAGTGCACCGCGCGGCGATTGGCAAGTTCGAGATCGGCAAGTATGTGCCTAAAGAGCTGATGCGCGGCGGGCAGTAACGCCGCGTCGCCTGCATCGCGGGCAAGCCCGGCTCCCACATTGGACTGCGTTCTCCTGAACAACTCGGTCAACTGTGGGAGCGGGCTTGCCGCGATGAGGCCAGAACCAACAAACAAAATCCAAGGCTCAATACACCCAAACCTCCACCCGCCGATTCTTGATCCTGCCTTCATCGGCCGTGT
>JAFHKH010000604.1 GCA_016937595.1 Pseudomonas cedrina subsp. fulgida
CGCTCCCACATTTACCGAGTTCGTCTCAGGTGAGCGCCATGGCTGACTCCGTGCCCCTCAAGCGCCTTGTCACGCGCCTGCTGATCCTGGTACTGGCAATGTTCGCCTTCGGCTTCGCCCTGGTGCCGATCTACGACGTGATGTGCAAGGCCTTCGGTATCAATGGCAAGACCGCCGGGCAGTATGAGGGCTCCCAGGTGGTGGACCCATCGCGCCAGGTACGCGTGCAGTTCCTGTCCACCAACGCCATCGACATGGTCTGGGAATTTCATGCCAAGGCCGATGAAGTGGTGGTCAACCCTGGCGCGGTCACCGAGATGCTGTTCGTGGCCTTCAACCCCACCGACAGGGCCATGACCGCCCAGGCGGTACCGAGTATTTCCCCGGCCGAAGCGGCGATGTATTTCCACAAGACCGAGTGCTTTTGCTTTACCCAGCAAGTGCTGCAGCCAGGCGAGCGCATTGAAATGCCGGTGCGCTTTATCGTCGACCGCGACATGCCCAAGGATGTGAAGCATCTGACCCTGGCGTACACGCTGTTCGACATCACTGCGCGCCAACCGCCCGTGGCGGTCCGCACCGGGGGCTAGCTACTGTTTGCCCGCTCAATCAGGAGAGCGAATACATGTCGACTCATGATACGTACTACGTACCGGCGCAAAGCAAATGGCCGATAATTGCCACGTTCGGCCTGCTGATCAGCGTGTATGGCCTGGGCCTGTGGTTTAACGATTTGAAGGCATTGCGCCCGGAATCCCACGGTCCCTGGATCTTTTTCGTGGGTGGCTTGCTGCTGGCGTACATGATGTTTGGCTGGTTTGGTGCGGTGATCAAGGAAAGCCGCGCCGGTTTGTACAGTTCGCAGATGGACCGCTCGTTTCGCTGGGGCATGAGCTGGTTCATCTTTTCCGAAGTGATGTTCTTCATTGCATTCTTTGGGGCGCTGTTCTACGTACGCCACCTGTCCGCGCCCGCGTTGGCCGGTGAAGGACCCAAGGGCATCGCGCACATGCTGTGGCCGAATTTCGAGTTTGCCTGGCCGTTGCTGAACAACCCCGACCCCACACTCTACCCGGCCCCCAAGGGCACCATCAGCCCGTGGGGGCTGCCGTTGGTCAACACCATTTTGCTGGTGAGCTCCAGCGTGACCATCACCATTGCCCACCATGCCCTGCGCAAAGGCCACCGTGGCGCGCTGAAACTCTGGCTGGCGCTCACTGTGCTGCTGGGCGTGGCATTCCTCGGGTTCCAGGCCGAGGAATATATCCACGCTTATAAGGAGCTCGGGCTCACCCTCGGCTCGGGTGTCTACGGCGCCACCTTCTTTATGCTCACCGGCTTCCACGGCGCCCACGTCACCATCGGCACCATCATTCTGTTCGTGATGCTGATGCGCATCCTCAAGGGTCACTTCGATGCCGAGCACCAGTTCGGTTTTGAGGCGGCCAGTTGGTATTGGCACTTTGTGGATGTGGTGTGGATCGGGCTGTTTTTCTTTGTCTACGTGCTGTGAGGTGCGTCACCAGGGTGCACGAGACACCAGTTGGCCGCTGAAAAAAGCCCCAGGTGATCAAGGCCAGGGTGATCACGGCCAGCACGACACGCACGGTCAAGGCCGTGACGAGGCGGTTGGAGTGCCCCTCGTCCTTGACCAGGAAGAACAAGCCACTGAACAGGCTCACGACAGTCGCGATCAGCATCAGGGCAATGGCTGCTTTGAGCATGGTCAGGCTCCGGCTTTGATGGGTACTGAAGGGAAATGAGCGGGCAATGAAAACAAGTATAGCCAGCGCCATGAAAGGCTTTCGCCCCGGGATCGCACCCACGCTCGTCGTGCTGGTGTTACTGCCATTGATGGTGGGCCTGGGGTTCTGGCAACTGTCCCGTGGCCATGAAAAACAGCGGCTGATGGACAGTTTTACCGAGCGGCGCGCGGCTGATCCGGTCAGCAGTGTACAGCTTGACGACATAACGGACCCGGCCTTTCGCCGCGTGCAGTTGCGCGGCCAATTCGACGCCGAACACAGCGTGCTGCTCGACAATCGGATGCGCGACGGCAAGGCCGGCGTCGAACTGCTGCAACCTTTCCACGACCAGGCCAGCGGCCTGTGGCTGTTGCTCAATCGCGGCTGGTTGCCCTGGCCGGATCGGCGCACGCCGCCCGTTTTCAGCACCCCCGAGCAACCCTTGAACCTGCAGGCCTGGGTGTACGTCGCCCCCGGCGCAACCTTTCAGTTGCATGCCGACCCGGCCGGCGCGCAGTGGCCGCGCTTGCTGACCGCGTTGCACCCCGACGCGCTCTGGGCTGAGTTGGGCCGCAACGGTTACGGCTATGAGCTGCGGGCCGAGGCTGGGCCCGGCACTTATGAAACCACGTGGCCCATCGTCGGCATGGGGCCGGAAAAACACCTGGCGTATGCCGTGCAGTGGTTCGCCATGTCGCTGGCGCTGCTGGCGCTTTATCTCTATCTCGGATGGGATAACAAAAAGGAGAAGCCCCATGGGAGCGGCCATGAGTCCACCCAACACGTCTGAACGGCCTGATCGGAGCAAAGGCCGTTGGCAGTTGATCCTGATCCTGCTGATGGTGATCGGCCCGATGGCGCTGGCGACCTTCATGTACAAGCTGCAGTTCTGGGTGCCGGATGGCCGCAGCTACCATGGCGAAATGATCGGCAACGGCCAGACTCGCGGCGACATTGGCGTGCAGGCCGATGAACAGCGTTGGCAATTGCTGGTGACCGCGCCTGCGCCTGCGCCGCCGATTGCCAGCAACTGGTGTATCTCGCGCGCCAGTTACAGATCGGCCTGGGGCGCGACGCTTCCCGCGCCAGCCATGCCCTGGCCAGCGCGCAGCCGGTGAGCAACGAGTATGACGCCAGGCTCAAGACCGAATACCCGCAACTGCAGCGCTACTCGCTGGACCTGTCGACATTCAGCAAGAACGCCGCCGCGCCGGGCGATGCGCAACTGTGGATCGTCGACCCTCACGGCAACCTGGTGTTGCGCTACGACGCCACGGTCAAGGGCAAGGACTTGCTTAACGACCTGCGCCATCTGTTGAAACTGTCGAACATCGGATAGGGGCATCGTCATGGCCAAACCCGGATTTCGCCTCGCGTTGTTTGCCACCTTGCTGGCGCTGATCGTCGTGCTGCTCGGTGCCTATACCCGCCTGACCCACGCCGGCCTGGGATGCCCGGATTGGCCCGGCTGCTACGGTTTCATCAGTGTGCCGCAGAGCGAAGCCCAACTGGCCCATGCCGAGTTGCATTTCCCCGACACGCCGGTGGAAGCGGCCAAGGGGTGGAGCGAGATGATTCATCGCTACTTTGCCGGCACGCTGGGGGTGCTGATCGCGCTGCTGGCGGCGCGTTCGTGGCGCCATCGGCGTGATCCGGGCCAGCCGGTGAAACTGCCTTTGTTCGTGCTGGCGGTGGTGGTTGCCCAGGCGGCGTTTGGCATGTGGACGGTGACGTTGAAGCTATGGCCGCAGGTGGTCACCGGGCATTTGTTGGGCGGCTTTGCCACCTTGAGCCTCCTGTTTCTGCTGACCCTGCGTCTGTCCGGCGTGCTGCCCGCGTTGATCGTGCCCAAGCGCCTGCAATATTGGGCTACCGCCGGGCTGGTGCTGGTCATCGCGCAGATTGCGCTCGGCGGTTGGGTCAGCTCCAACTATGCGGCCGTGGCCTGTGTTGACTTGCCAACCTGCCATGGCGAATGGTGGCCGGCAGCGGATTTCGCCAACGGCTTTCATCTCACCCAGCACATCGGCCCCAACTACCTGGGCGGGCAACTGGACAGCGAAGCGCGCACGGCCATCCACCTGACCCATCGCGCCGGCGCCGTGATCGTCAGCCTTGTACTGCTCGGCCTGGTCTGGCAATTGCGCGCGGTCGGCATGACGCGGTTGGCGGGTTTGTTGCTGACCGCCCTGGCCGCGCAAGTGTGCCTGGGCCTGAGCAATGTGTATTTGGGCCTGCCGTTGCCAGTGGCGGTCGGGCATAACGCCGGGGGCGCGGCGCTGTTGCTGAGCCTGGTGCTGGTCAATTATCACGCGCGTACCAGCCTGGTCCGGGTGCGCAAGCCGTTGCCCTTCGCTTGGCGGTTTATCCCGCGCAAACCGGTGTCGGGCCTGATGACCCTTAAAGGAGAGATGCCATGGCGCCCTTGATCGGCGCGCGACACGGCCAGGCGATCTGGCGTGACTATCTGGAGCTGACCAAGCCGAAGGTGGTGGTGCTGATGCTCATCACGTCGTTGGTGGGGATGTTCCTGGCCACCCGTGCCGGCGTGCCGTGGACGGTGCTGGTGTTCGGCAACCTGGGGATTGCCCTGTGTGCGGGCGGTGCGGCGGCGGTCAACCATGTGGTGGACCGGCGGATCGACGCGGTGATGGCGCGCACCCATAAGCGGCCATTGGCAGAGGGGCGCGTGTCGCCGCAGGCGGCGCTGGCATTTGCATTGTTTCTGGCTGTTGCAGGGTTGGCGCTGCTGCTGGCGTTCACCAATGCGCTGGCGGCATGGCTGACCCTGGCTTCGTTGCTCGGCTACGCAGTGATCTATACCGGGTTTCTGAAGCGTGCGACGCCGCAGAATATTGTCATCGGCGGGCTGGCCGGCGCCGCGCCGCCGTTGCTCGGTTGGGTTGCCGTCACCGGCCATGTCAGCGCCGAACCCCTATTGCTGGTGCTGATCATCTTTGCCTGGACCCCGCCACACTTCTGGGCGCTGGCCATTCACCGCAAGGAGGAATACGCCCAGGCCGACATTCCGATGCTGCCGGTTACCCACGGCGAGCACTACACCAAGGTGCATATCCTGCTCTACACCTGTGTTCTATTGGCAGTGAGCCTTATGCCTTATGTGATCCACATGAGCGGCTTGCTTTACCTTGCATGCGCCTTGGTATTGGGCGGGCGCTTTCTGCAATGGGCCTGGGTGTTGTACCGTGGCGGTCGGCCGCACGCGGCGATCAACACCTTCAAGTACTCTATCGGGTACCTGTTCCTGCTGTTTATCGCCCTGCTCGTAGACCACTACTTACTGTTGAACCTATGACGCGAACTCAAAAGACTGTCTTCATCCTGGTAGCCCTGGTGGCCTTGATCATGGGCCTGACCGTTAACAAAGTGCTCTCGGGCAAGGGCCAGGGCGACCCCACCGCGCTGATCGATGCGGGCATCATCCTGCTGCCGCAAAGCCGCCAATTGCCGCCGGTGACCATGACAGACCAGAACGGCCAACCGGTGGTGGTCAACGAATTGAAAGGCAAGTGGAGCCTGCTGTTCTTCGGCTACACCTTCTGCCCGGACATCTGCCCGACCACCCTCGCGCAGTTGCGCCAGATCAAGAGTGACCTGCCCAAAGACGTTGTGGATAAGGTGCAGGTGATCCTGGTGAGCGTCGACCCCAATCGCGACACGCCGACCCAGCTCAAGCAGTACCTGGGCTATTTTGATCCGCAATTCCAAGGCCTGACCGGCGCGAATGTGGAGGATGTGCAAAAAGTCTCGAACGCTGTGAGCATCCCGTTCATTCCCGCGACACCAGCAAGCCGAACTACACCGTCGACCACAGCGGCAACCTGGCGCTGATCGGGCCGGATGGGACGCAGCGTGGGTTTATTCGCGCGCCGCTGAATAACCAGAAGCTGGTGGCGCAATTGCCGGGGCTGGTAAAGCGTCAGTAAGTCGATCAGTCACCCAGCCAACAACACACATCACCTGTGGGAGCTGGCTTGCCTGCGATAGCGGTGGACCAGCACTGATAGGCTGACTGACCCACCGCCATCGCAGGCAAGCCAGCTCCCACAGTGGTTTTGTGCAAGGGCTGAAAATTGTGTCGTCGGACATTTCCTGCAAGTTGTGGCGTCATTCGTGAAGTTGTTGGGGGGGCTTGGGATGGCTAGTCTTTGTCCTGTCGCTGCAAATTCAGTGACAGGGTGTGGAAGCCCTTATATCGTTAGGCGCACAAAGCGCCACCTAGTGTCAGGCGCTTTTTCTTGTCTGTTTATGGTGGTTGTGCGCGGGGCGCTTGCGAGCGCGCCGGGTGCCTAACGTCCCGGTCTTCCACACCTGCGTACAGCCGCCACCCATTACGTGGAAGTAGTGCTTGGCGGTCCCTTGATACGTTAGGAGCCAGACCATGCAAGTACTTACCCCTGATCCACCTATCGCTGCTGAAGTCTTCACCCGCCACCATCACCAACTGCATGCCGTGCTGATCGACGGCCAGCCCTGGTTCAGTGCTTCCGACATCGGCCACCTGATGGGCCTGCACCTCAACCCGGCGTTACTGCGCAAAGGCCGTTGAGTGCCTTGGCCTGATCCCATCAGCGACACAAAACAACTGTGGGAGCGGGCTTGCTCGCGAATGCGGTGGATCAGTCGATATCTTCGGCGACTGACAC
>JAFHKH010000605.1 GCA_016937595.1 Pseudomonas cedrina subsp. fulgida
GACGCGGAGCGTCCGGGGCTGCATGCCCACGCAGAGCGTGGGAACGATCAGACTCAGGAAGCGGTAATGCGCCAGATCCCAAACGGCATTTGCGGCTCCAGGCGGGTCCACTGGTTCTTGCCATACCAGGTCCAGCGATGGCCGTTCATCAAGTCTTCGCCCTGGGTCTGCGCATCGTCCGGCAGGCCCATTTCCCACAGCGGCAGCTCGAAATGCGCGTCCTGGGCGTTGAACGGATCAAGGTTCACCGCCACTAGGATGAAGTTGCTGCCATCCTCGCTGCGCTTGCCGAAGTACAGGATGTTGTCGTTCCAGGCGTTGTAGAGCTTCAAGCCCAGGTGCGTCTGCAGCGCCGGGTTTTGCCGGCGGATACGGTTGAGCTGGGCGATCTCGGCAATGATGTTGCCCGGCGCGGTGAAGTCCCGTGGGCGGATCTCGTACTTCTCCGAGTCGAGGTATTCCTCTTTGCCCGGCACCGGCGCGGCTTCGCACAGCTCGAACCCCGAATACATGCCCCACAGGCCCGAGCCCATGGTGGCCAGCGCGGCCCGGATCAAAAAGCCGGGGCGCCCGGATTCATGCAGGAAAGCCGGGTTGATGTCCGGCGTATTGACGAAAAAATTCGGCCGGTAGCATTCACGCCACGGCGACTCGTTCAATTGCGTCAGGTATTCGCTCAACTCGGCCTTGGTATTGCGCCAGGTGAAGTAGGTGTAGCTCTGGGAATAGCCGACCTTGCCCAGCCGCGCCATCATCGCCGGCGTGGTAAACGCTTCAGCGAGGAAGATCACCTCGGGGTATTTGGCGCGCACATCGCTGATCAGCCATTGCCAGAACGGCAGCGGCTTGGTGTGGGGATTGTCCACGCGAAAGGTCTTCACGCCCTCCTCGACCCAGCCCACCACAATATCGCGCAGCTCAGTCCACAGGCCGGGAATCGCGTCGGCCGCGTAAAAATCGACGTTGACGATGTCCTGGTATTTTTTCGGCGGGTTCTCGGCGTACTTGATCGTGCCGTCCGGACGCCAGTTGAACCAGCCCGGATGCTCCTTGAGCCATGGATGATCCTGGGAACACTGGATGGCGAAATCCAGCGCTATTTCCAGGCCATGCTCCGCGGCGGCCTGCACCAGGCGGCGGAAGTCATCGCGACTTCCCAACTGCGGGTGGATGGCCTCATGGCCGCCCTCCTCGCTGCCGATCGCGTACGGGCTGCCCGGATCATCGGGGCCGGCGGTGAGTGAGTTGTTCTTGCCTTTGCGGTGGCTGCGCCCGATCGGATGGATCGGCGGAAAGTACAACACGTCAAACCCCATGTCGTGGATCATCGACAGCCGTGAGTGCACGTCATTGAAGGTGCCATGGCGCGCCGGATCGTCGGTGATCGAGCGTGGAAACAGCTCATACCAACTGGCAAACAGTGCAGCCTCGCGCTCCACATCGACTGGATAGACGGGGCTTACGCTCAGATACGCACGGTGGTCGGCCTGGGTCATCAGGTGCGCACTGTCTTCGTGCAGGAACTGCGCAACCTGCTCGGTTTCCAGCAGGCCGGACAGTTCGTGGTGCAGCAGCATCAGGCGGTCGCGCAGTTCGTTGTCGCTGCGCTCGGCGGCCTGCAGCACCAGGCTGCGGCCTTCCTGCAGTTCCAGGCTGACCGGCACCCTGGCTTCGTGCTTCTTGCGCAGTTCGTAGCAGAAGCTGGCGAACGTATCGATCCAGGCTTCGATGCAATATTCGTGGGGGCCTTGCTGGGTGACGGTAAACGAACCCTCCCAGCCATTGTTGCCCACATCGGTCATTACCACGCTGTGCCAGCTTTCATCCTGGCGCGCACGCCAGCGGATCAGCACGGCGAGCTTGTCGTGCCCGTCGGCGAACACTTTGCTGGTGACCGTGACGCGCTGGCCGACCACGGCCTTGACCGCGAATTCACCGCCATCGATCACGGGAGAGGTGTCCTCGATTGCAATCCTGGGCAGCAACAACGCCTGGGACAGCGGCAATATGGAGTCTTCTGGAACCTGTGTCTGCGCAGTCATCGAGCATCTTCCCCTTACGCCCTATGGACGCTCTTTGCTTGATCCGAATTCTGTTACGGCCGCACTCTCCCAGAGCGGGGCCGCTTATAGGTCCGAGCTTGCGCGGCGGTTAAAAGTTCAGGTGGATGTGTGGCCATTGGGCGGGAATCAATTGGCCCCGACGGATGTCCACCCACAGAGCAAAGCACAAAGGAGGCCACACTGATGAATATCCCGATCCCGGCTGAAACGCCAGACCCGAATATCGACAACCCGACCCTGCCGCCCACCGAGCCGGCACCGGTGCCGGAAAAAGAGCCGCCTGGAAACGAACCGCCACCGGTCGAAGAACCACCGACGACAATGCCGCCAGTGATCGTCAATCCTTCTCGAAACGCTTGACGATTTTCGGCATCACGCTGAACACCGCCAGCGCGAGCAACGTACTCAGTACCGCTGTCGATTCCCGGCCCAACCCGGCCGAGACCCCAATCGCAGCGGTCATCCACAAGCCCGCCGCGGTGGTCAGGCCCTTGACATGGCCTGCGTCCTCATCCTTGTTCTTGATGATGGTGCCCGCGCCCAAAAAGCCGATCCCGGCAATGACACCCTGCACCACCCGGCTCATGGCATCCGCCTGATTGCCGGACATCTGTGGCACCAGCACAAACAGCGCGGCCCCCAAGGCCACCAGCATGTGCGTGCGTACCCCGGCGGCCTTGCCCTTGCTCTCGCGTTCAAAGCCGAGAATGCCGCCCAGGATCGCGGCCATCAGCAAGCGCACCGTGATCTGGGTGAGCTGCCTGGCGTCGCCGACATCGGCAAATTCGGCCTGCAGGGTGACCCACGCTTCGTGAAACCAGACGTCCATGAATGTCCTCCTTTGCGATTGTCATTAAAAGATGGACAGCGGCGACCGCCAGTCAGTTGCCTGGAACCCCTGCACTGCAAGCGCCCCTAACCTTGCAGAGCCCACGAAAAACAGGAGATCGGCATGCCTATCCGCATCGAAAACCAACTGTGCTACTTCATGCTCGATGACAATGGCCAGGAGCAGAGCGTGCCAGCGACCCGCGTCAATATTGCTACCGACACCGAGAAATCCATGTCTTACGTGGAGTTGGCCGCCAAGCGTATCTATATCACTGAAGCCGAGGCGGACGCGCTGACGGTGGCCGGAGCCCATGATGGGCGCCAGCATGTAAAGGCTGATGCACCTGATTCGTTGATCTGACCGGTCTCTATCGCCATACCTGAGCCTGTCATGCACACTGCGCCACGCGCCTGGCTCATCCGCCTGCTCCAGGCTGATGCCGATGAATCGCTGATTCATCTGGAGAGACGGCGATCCAACTGTGGGAGCGGGCTTGCTCGCGAAGGCAGGGTGCCAGTCAATACAACTGTGACTCGACCCACC
>JAFHKH010000606.1 GCA_016937595.1 Pseudomonas cedrina subsp. fulgida
GTCGACGAATAATGGCTTTTGCGAACGCGCGAAACTGGCATCGCGGCGCGCCAGCAGCGCCGTGGGGTCCAGCTCGGGTTCGGCGTCGCAGGCCAGCCCGAGAAGCGCCGCCGGCGAGGGGCACAGCGTTTGCCAGGCCTGGGCCCGGGAAGGCGTGCAGAACAAGGGGGCCGCCAAGTCGGCTGGGCACAGTTGCACCGTCAGCGGGCCTTCGACCGTAGCGATCGCCTGCTGCTTGAGCACGGCGCGCCCGGCTGCAGCAGCGTCTTGACGCCCCATAACCGCACGTCGGCATCACTGCCGCGCAGACGCAGCTCGCCATCCACACCGAGCCATACGGTGCCCGCAAACGGCGCTTCGACGGCTGTGCCCAACGGCACATGCAGTTCGACGTGCAGCGGGAAGGTTTCGGGTTCAGTGCAGCTGTCAGGCCGGGTACGCGATAAACGGTACTGTCCATAGCGACTGGCCGCCAGGCCGTGCACCGCGGCCGCCTCCTGCAACAAACGCTGGTCGATACCCGGTTGCTCCCAGTTACCGGCCTCGAAATGCGGGCTGAGCACACCCAGATCGATCAGCGCGAACTCACGGCCCACCAGCCCCGGCAGCAGCGGTGCAAAGCCTTGGTCAGCAGTCGCTGCCTGCGCCTGCCCAACACTGTTCAAAATCGCCGCCTCCATCAGTTCAAACGGCACTGACGTCGCTACATGGAAAATTTCCCACTCATGCTCGGCGTTTTTCAACAGGTAACTGTTATCCGGATCCAGGCGTTGCTGCTGCTCGCTGCTCAACACCAGCACCGCTGCACGGGCGACGATCAGTGGCCACAGCGCCTGCAACTCTTGGTGCTGCAACGGCGTCACCGCATGACAGGCCTGGATCGCCGGCAAGATGGCAAACGGATCGCCCTCGGCATGGTGCAGCAACGCAGCGCACGTCACCGATAGATCGGCAATGCGCCAGGTGTGCACCAGATCGCCGAAATCGATCACGCCCTGCACTTGCCAGTGACGTTGCGCATCGCGCTGCCACACCACGTTGTCATCGGTGATGTCCATGTGCACCGCCTGCCATGGCAGCGTTCGGCCAGAGGACGAATACGCTGCTCGACCTGCTCGGCCACCTGCTCCAACGCGTGGCGGTGGGGCAGGTTTTCCAAGGTTGCCAACAGATGGCTGATCAATTCCCCGGCATGGCGCGGGTCCCACTGCAGGGTGCGCTCAAGGCCCGGATGTTCGAACCGCGCCAGCGCCTGGCTCATCCGCCCGCACAGGTCCCCAAACCCTGCGATCACCTCGCGGCTCAAATGAGGCAAATGGGTCAACGGCTGACCGTCGATATAGTCCAGCAGCCGCACGTGCAGGGTTTGACCTTCGACGGTCAGGGTCAGCAGCTCCTCACCGCTCAAGGCCTTGATCACCCGTGGCACGCGCACCCCGGCGTGGGCCTGCAGGGCATTGAGCGCCGCATGCTGGGCCTGCAACTCGACAGCCGCGTAGTCGCCCCGGCAGATTTTCAGGACAAAACAGCCGCGTGCACTGTCGACTTTGTAATTGAGGTCTTGCTGGCTGCCCAGCGATTGCAGGACGCCAGTGAGGCCGTAATGCTGCTCAAGCAGTAGAGCCGCCGGATCCGGACCGAATTGCGGGCAGGGTAGACTGGCGCGATGGATCAGGGTGGCGAGCAACATGGCGGGTGGCCTCGGTTTTTATGAGGGGTGTATATCGCCATTGTTCAGGGGGGTTACGCAACCCCCGGGGGCATATCGACCTTCGCAGCGTCACAACACAGGCTATGCTCGCTAATCGTCCGTTTAAGGAAAAGGGCCCCCGACATGCGCATTCTCATTACCGGTGGCGCCGGTTTTATCGGTTCCGCTTTGGTACGTCACGTGATCCAGCACACCGAGCACGAAGTGCTTAACCTGGACAAGCTCACCTACGCTGGCAACCTGGAATCGCTGACCAGCATCGCCTCCAACAGCCGCTATGAGTTCGTCCAGGCCGACATCATCGACCAGGCTACCGTCAGCGCGGTGCTGGCGCGCTTCGAACCCCAGGCGATCATGCACTTGGCGGCCGAATCCCACGTCGACCGCTCGATTGACGGGCCGTCGGATTTTATCCAGACCAATATCGTCGGCACCTACAGCCTGCTGGAAGCCGCTCGTGGCTATTGGCAAACCCTCGCCGAGCCGCAAAGGAGTGCGTTCCGTTTCCACCATGTTTCGACCGATGAGGTGTATGGCGACCTGCACGGTATGGACGACCTGTTCACCGAAACCACACCTTATGCGCCCAGTTCGCCCTACTCCGCCAGCAAGGCGCGTCCGATCATCTGGTTCGCGCCTGGCAGCGCACCTACGGTTTGCCGGTGCTGCTGACCAACTGCTCAAACAACTACGGGCCGTTCCACTTCCCCGAAAAGCTCATTCCGCTAGTCATCCTCAACGCGCTCGCGGGCAAGCCGTTGCCGGTCTACGGTGATGGCTTGCAGGTGCGCGACTGGCTGTTCGTAGAAGATCACGCCCGGGCACTGCTCAAAGTGGTAACGGACGGAGTGGTGGGCGAGACCTACAACATCGGCGGCCACAACGAGCAAAAGAACATTGAGGTGGTGCGCTGTATTTGCGCCCTGCTGGAAGAGCTGGCACCGCAGCATCCCGCTGGCGTACAGAAATATGCCGACCTGATCACCTTCGTCAAAGACCGTCCCGGCCATGATCTACGCTATGCCATTGACGCCAGCAAGATCGAACGCGAACTGGGCTGGGTGCCCCAGGAAACTTTTGAAACCGGGCTACGCAAAACCCTGCAGTGGTACCTGGATAACCTGGAATGGTGCCGCAGGGTCCAGGACGGCAGTTATCAAGGGCAACGATTGGGCAATACCGACATGAGGGATCTGATTGCATGATGAAAGGAATCGTATTGGCCGGCGGCTCCGGCACTCGTCTTCACCCCATCACACTGGGCGTGTCCAAGCAACTGCTGCCCGTGTATGACAAGCCGATGATCTATTACCCGATCTCGGTACTGATGCTGGCGGGCATCAAGGAAATCCTGGTGATTTCTACCCCGGCGGACTTACCGCAATACCGCAATCTGCTGGGCGATGGCAGCCAATTCGGCGTGACGTTCAGCTATGCCGAGCAACCGAAACCGGACGGCCTGGCGCAGGCCTTTCTGATTGGCGAGCAATTTATCGGCAGCGATCCGGTGTGCCTGATACTCGGCGATAATATTTTCCACGGCCAAAGCTTCAGCGCGCAGTTGCACGCGGCGGTAAAACGCGGCAAAGGCGCCACGGTGTTCGGCTACTGGGTCAAAGACCCGGAGCGCTTCGGCGTGATCGACTTCGACAGCGAAGGCCGCGCCCTCTCCATCGAGGAAAAACCGGCGGTGCCCAAATCCAGCTACGCGGTCACCGGCCTGTACTTTTACGACAACGATGTCATCCAAATCGCCAAAGCGGTGAAACCCTCGGCCCGCGGCGAATTGGAAATCACCGACGTCAACAACGCCTACCTGCACCGAGGAGACCTGCAGGTAGAACGCTTCGGCCGCGGGTTCGCCTGGCTCGACACCGGCACCCATGACAGCTTGCTGGACGCCTCGCAATACGTGCAGACCATCGAGCGCCGGCAGGGCCTCAAAGTGGCATGCCTCGAAGAAATCGCCTACGGCAGCGGCTGGATCGACCGCGACCATCTGCTTGAACGCGCCAAGTACTTCGGCAAGACCAGTTACGGTCAATACCTCTACTCACTGGCTGGGGATAACGCGTGAATGTCACCCAAGCTTCACTGCCCGGCGTACTGATCCTCGAACCCGAGGTGTTCGGTGATGAGCGTGGTTTCTTTTATGAAAGCTTCAACGCCCGCGCCTTTGAACAGGCCACCGGTCTCAAGCGCAACTTTGTCCAGGACAACCACTCGCGCTCGCAAAAGGGCGTGTTGCGCGGCCTGCATTACCAGCTTGAACACACCCAGGGGAAACTGGTGCGTGTCACTGCCGGCGAAGTGCTGGACGTAGCCGTGGATATCCGCCGCAGCTCGCCGAATTTCGGCCAATGGGTCGGCGTGCGGCTGTCGGCACAGAACCACCGCCAACTGTGGGTGCCGGAGGGATTCGCGCATGGTTTTGTGGTGCTAAGCGATCACGCCGAGTTCCTGTACAAAACCACCGACTACTATCAGCCCAGCGCTGAACGCAGCATCGTGTGGAATGACCCGACGCTGGCCATCGATTGGCAGTTGAACGAGGCTCCGCGGCTGTCCGCCAAGGATCAGGCCGGCAAACCGCTGACGGAGGCCGACCTGTTCCCATGAAAATCCTCATCACCGGCCAACACGGCCAACTCTCCCGCGAACTGCAACAACGCCTCCAAGGCTTGGGCGAACTCATCGTATTGGGCCGTGACAAACTCGACCTGGCCAACCCCGCCCAGATCCGCCAACAGGTGCACGCCCATCGCCCCGACCTGATCATCAACGCCGCCGCCCATACCGCAGTCGATCAAGCCGAAAGCGAGCCGGACCTGGCGTTTGCGATCAATGCCATTGGCCCCGGCGTGCTTGCCGAAGAAGCCAAGACCCTGGGCATTCCGTTGATCCACTACTCCACCGACTACGTATTCGACGGCAGCAAACCGGCGCCCTACACCGAAGCCGACGCGCCGAACCCGCTGGGCGTCTATGGCCAGAGCAAACTGGCGGGGGAACAGGCCATTGCGCCGTGGGCGGCGAGTACCTGATCCTGCGCACCAGTTGGGTCTACGCCAGCCACGGCAAAAATTTCCTGCTGACGATGCAACGCCTGCTGCAAGAAAAGCCGCAGATGCGCATCGTCGCCGACCAGATCGCGCGCCGACCTGGGCCGGCAGCATCGCTGACAGCACGGGTGCATTGATCGAGCGCTGGCGCTCGGGCGAACCGGGTGAATGGGGTATCTACCACCTGACCGCTCAAGGCGAAACCTCATGGTTCGGTTTTGCCCAGGCCATCGGCGAGCATCTGCGCCAGCAGGGCAAAGCCTGCGCCGAACTGGAGCAGATCCCTTCCAGCGCCTACCCGACGCCCGCCAGGCGCCCACTGAACTCGCGCCTCGATTGCAGCCGCCTGCAGCAGCAATGGCACGTCAGCCAGCCGCAGTGGCAAGACGCATTGCGCGAGTGTCTTGCACAGCAGCACTAGGCATAATGCGCCTGTACCCACAGGCGCCCGACTCCCATGACTCCACCCCTTCCGCGTAGACCCCGCTGGCGCAGCCTCGCCCTGTTGGCGTTGTGCCTGGCTCCGCTGCTGTGGCCGCTGGAACACCTGGCCGAGCGCTATTACCGCAGCGAACTGGCCGGCCAGAACCGTCAGACCCTCGACCTGTACGTCGCCAACCTGCTCGGTACCCTGCACCGCTATGAAGTGTTGCCGCAGATCCTCGGCGATTTGCCGGCCCTGCGCACCGCACTGGACGCGCCCCAGGTCAGCACCAACCTGGTCAACGCCAACCTGCTGCTCAAGGACGTCGCCGCCCAGGCCGGGGTTGAAGTGATGTACCTGATGGACATTCGGGGCAAGACCCTCGCGGCCTCCAATTGGGATAAACAAGACAGCTTCGTCGGGCGCAATTTCTCGTTCCGGCCTTATTTCAGCGAAGCCATGGCCGGGCGCCTGGGGCGGTTTTTCGGATTGGGCACCACCTCGGCCAAACGTGGCTATTTCTTCGCCGCCGCCGTGCGCGATGGCGATACGATCATCGGCGTGCTGGTGGTCAAGGTCGACCTGGACCATACCGAAAGCCTGTGGGGCAACACTCCGGAACAATTGCTGGTCACCGACCACAACGGCGTGGTGATTCTCACCTCGCGCCCGCAATGGCGCTTCCGCGCCACGCGGCCGCTGACCGACGAAGAGCGCCGCGCCATCATCGCCATCCAGCCCTACCCGACCCGCGACCCGCAGCCGCTGAGCCTGAGCAGCACGGCGTGGCTGCGCCAATCCACGGCCATCGCCGAAACCGGCTGGAACGTGGAGATCCTGGCACCGCGCTCGCTGATCAACCGCCCGGTGCGCACGGTGGTTGCGGTGGGCGGCGCCACCCTGTTGGTGTTGATGCTGTTGCTGGGCCTGATGATGCAACGCCGTCGCCATTACCTGGAACGTATCGCCTTCGAAGCCAAGGCGCGCCGCGAGCTGGAAGCGCGGGTGATCGAGCGGACCAGTGACCTGGAAGGCCTCAACCGTCGCCTGAAACAGGAGGTGTTGGAGCGCGAACACGCCCAGCAGGAACTGGTGCGCGCCCAGGACGACTTGGTACAGGCGGGCAAATTGTCGGCGCTGGGCACCATGTCGGCGAGTATCAGCCACGAACTCAACCAGCCGCTGGCGGCGATTCGCAGCTATGCGGAAAACGCCGAGATCCTGCTCGACCACGAGCGCACCACGGATGCCCGGGGCAACCTCAAGCTGATCAGCGAACTGACCGGGCGCATGGCTTCGATCATCGCTCACCTGCGTGCCTTCGCCCGCCGCGATCGGCATGCGCCGGAGAGCGTCGCCCTGCAACCGGCGCTGGACGATGCGCTGGCGTTGCTGGCCAAGCGACGCCGGTCAATGGAGGTGGAGCTGATCCGCGACTTGCCCGAGGCGACCCTGTGGGTACAGGCCGGCGAAACCCGCTTGCGCCAGGTACTCGGCAACCTGCTGGCCAACGCCCTCGACGCACTGACCGAAAAAGGCCCGCCGCGTAAACTCTGGCTGAGTGCCCAAACCACCGAGCAAGGCGTCAACCTGTACATTCGCGACAACGGCCCGGGCTTTTGCATGGAAGCCCTGGGCCGCGCCAGCGAGCCGTTCTACACCACCAAGACCCGCACCCAGGGCCTGGGGTTGGGGCTGGCGATCTGTGAAACCCTGATGCGCGCCTTTGGTGGCGAATTGCTGTTTGCCAACCACAAGGAAGGTGGCGCGCTGTTAACCTTGAAATTGCGTGCCGGCTCGCCGGGCGTGAGTCTGCAACCGTCCGAGGACCGCAGCGTATGAGTATCGATAACCAGATTCAGGTGGTGTTGATCGACGACGATCCACACTTGCGTCAGGCCTTGTGCCAGACCCTGGACCTGGCCGGGCTGAAAGTCCTCACCCTGGGCGAAGCCAGCGGCCTGACCGCGCGTTTGTCGCGCGATTGGCCAGGCGTGGTGGTCAGCGACATCCGCATGCCCGGCATGGACGGCCTGGAGCTGCTGGCCGAACTGCACGGCCAGGACCCGGACCTGCCGGTGCTGCTGATCACCGGCCACGGCGACGTGCCACTGGCGGTGCAGGCCATGCGCGCCGGTGCCTATGACTTCCTCGAAAAACCTTTCGCCAGCGACGCCCTGCTCGACAGCGTGCGCCGCGCCCTGGCCCTGCGCCGCCTGGTGCTGGACAACCGCAGCCTGCGCATGGCGCTCAGCGACCGCCAGCAATTGAGCACACGGCTGGTGGGCCACTCGCCGCAGATGCTGCGCCTGCGCGAACAGATCGGGGCCCTGGCCGCCACCCGCGCCGATGTGCTGATCCTCGGCGAAACCGGCGCCGGCAAAGAAGTCGTCGCCCGCGCCCTGCATGACCTGTCGAGCCGGCGCAGCGGGCCGTTCGTGGCGATCAACGCCGGGGCGCTGGCCGAATCGGTGGTCGAAAGCGAGCTGTTCGGCCATGAGCCGGGCGCGTTTACCGGCGCGCAGAAACGCCGTATCGGCAAGTTCGAGTTCGCCAACGGTGGCACGCTGTTCCTGGATGAAATCGAGAGCATGAGCCTGGATGTGCAGGTCAAGCTGTTGCGCCTGTTGCAGGAGCGGGTGGTGGAGCGCCTGGGCGGCAATCAATTGATCCCGCTGGATATCCGCATCATCGCCGCGACCAAGGAAGACTTGCGTCAGGCCGCCGACCAGGGCCGCTTCCGCGCCGACTTGTATTACCGCCTCAACGTCGCACCGCTGCGCATTCCACCGTTGCGCGAGCGCGGCGAAGATGCGTTGATGCTGTTCCAGCACTTTGCCGATGAGGCCAGCAGCCGCCACGGCCTGCCGCTGCATGAACTGCAACCGGGCCAGCGCGCGCTGCTGCTGCGCCACAGCTGGCCGGGCAATGTGCGCGAATTGCAGAATGCCGCCGAACGCTTCGCCCTGGGCCTGGAACTGGCCTTGGACGCCACGCCGGATAATCCTTCGGCCGGTGTGCTGACGTCCACACCGGGCGGCCTGAGCGAACAGGTCGAGCAGTTCGAAAAGAGCCTGATCGCCGCCGAGCTGACCCGCCCCCACAGTTCCATGCGCAGCCTGGCCGAAGCCTTGGGCGTACCGCGCAAGACGCTGCATGACAAACTGCGCAAGCATGGCCTGAACTTCGCCAACCAAAGCGGCGACGACGAATGACCGCTCCCACCCGCCAAGAGGCCACCATGAGCCCCGACAGCCGCTACCTGGAATCCATCCTGCACCACGACATCCCCCTTACCCGGGAAATGGGCCTCAAGGTGCTCGACTGGCATCACGGCCAATTGCAGTTGCATCTGCCCTTGCAGGCCAATATCAACCACAAGAGCACCATGTTCGGCGGCAGCCTGTATTGCGGCGCCGTGCTGGCGGGCTGGGGCTGGCTGCACTTGCAGTTGCGCGAAGAGGGGGTTGAAGACGGGCATATCGTGATCCAGGAGGGGCAGATCAGCTATCCGCTGCCAGTGACGCGGGATGCCACGGCCATTTGCGCGGCGCCGGAGGACAAGGTGTGGAAGCGCTTTTTGGCGACCTACAAGCGCTATGGCCGAGCGCGGCTGACGCTGGAAACGTGGATTGTGAATGAGGGCAGTGAGGCGCGGGCGGTGGCGTTTACCGGCCAGTACGTCCTGCACCGCTAGCCGCCACACTACAAAAACAATGTGGGAGCGGG
>JAFHKH010000607.1 GCA_016937595.1 Pseudomonas cedrina subsp. fulgida
ACATCCATTGACTGACCCACCGCCTTCGCGAGCAAGCCCGCTCCCACATTGGAATCGATTTACACCCCCCGTGGCCCCGGTCGCTTGGGACGTTATCTACGTCAAAAACAAAAGTTGGAAGGCTTCTTGCAATACCGCCTCCAGGACGTCTCCCGGCGTCAAAAGTTTGCTTCACGTTACGAGGAATACCGGTGGTGGATCGCTCTCAAATGTTCGGCACGGCCCGTACCACCCTGACTGACCTCTCGCGGGGCAATCTGGGTGTGCCGTTGTTGTTGCTGGTGATGCTGGCAATGATGATGTTGCCGATGCCGCCGTTCCTTTTGGACGTGTTCTTCACCTTCAACATCGCTTTGTCCGTGGTGGTGCTGCTGGTGTGCGTCTACGCCCTGCGGCCGCTGGATTTCGCGGTGTTCCCGACCATTCTGCTGGTGGCGACCCTGTTGCGCCTGGCGCTGAACGTTGCGTCCACCCGCGTGGTGATGCTCCACGGCCAGGACGGCCACGCCGCCGCCGGTAAGGTGATCCAGGCCTTCGGTGAGGTGGTGATCGGCGGCAACTACGTGGTCGGTATCGTGGTGTTCGCGATTCTTATGATCATCAACTTCGTGGTGGTGACCAAAGGCGCGGGCGGATCTCCGAGGTGAGCGCGCGCTTCACCCTCGACGCGATGCCCGGCAAACAGATGGCCATCGACGCCGACCTCAACGCCGGCCTGATCGACCAGAACCAGGCCAAGTCACGCCGCCTGGAAGTCGCCCAGGAAGCCGAGTTCTACGGTTCCATGGACGGTGCCAGCAAGTTTGTGCGCGGTGACGCCATCGCCGGCCTGCTGATTCTGTTCATCAACCTGATCGGCGGCGTGGCCGTCGGCATGTTCCAGCACGGCATGAGCTTTGGCGACGCGGGCAAGGTGTACGCCTTGCTGACCATCGGTGACGGTTTAGTGGCGCAATTGCCATCACTGTTGTTATCCACAGCGGCGGCCATCATGGTGACCCGTGCTTCGGGCTCCGAAGACATGGGCAAGCAGATCAGCCGCCAGATGTTCGCATCGCCCAAGGCGTTGGCCGTGGCGGCGGGCATCATGGCGATCATGGGCATCGTGCCGGGCATGCCGCACGTGTCGTTCCTGAGCATGGCGGCCCTGGCTGGTGGCGGTGCCTACCTGTTCTGGAAGAAGCAGAACGCGGTCAAGGTCCAGGCCCTGCAGGAAGTCGCGCGCCAGCAGGAGCTGCTGCCATCCCCGGCCCGCGCCCAGGAAACCAAGGAGCTGGGCTGGGATGACGTGACCCCGATCGACATGATCGGCCTGGAAGTCGGCTACCGCCTGATCCCGCTGGTGGACCGCAACCAGGGCGGCCAATTGCTCGCGCGGATCAAGGGCGTGCGCAAGAAACTGTCCCAGGACCTGGGTTTCCTGATGCCCACCGTGCATATTCGCGACAACCTCGACCTGGCCCCCAGCGCCTACCGCTTGACCCTGATGGGCGTGATCCTGGCCGAAGCCGAGATTTACCCGGACCGCGAGCTGGCGATCAACCCAGGGCAGGTGTTCGGCAGCCTCAACGGCATTACCGCCAAAGATCCGGCTTTTGGCCTGGAAGCGGTGTGGATCGAAATCAGCCAGCGCAGCCAGGCGCAGTCCCTGGGGTACACCGTGGTGGACGCCAGCACCGTGGTCGCCACGCACCTCAACCAGATTCTCTACAAGCACTCCCATGAGCTGATCGGCCACGAGGAAGTCCAGCAATTGATGGGTTTGCTCGGCAAAGCCTCGCCCAAACTCGCCGAGGAACTGGTGCCGGGCGTGCTGTCGCTCTCGCAGTTGCTCAAGGTGTTGCAAGCGCTGCTGGCCGAACAGGTGCCGGTACGCGACATTCGCAGCATTGCCGAAGCCATCGCCAACAATGCCGCCAAGAGTCAAGATACTGCCGCGCTGGTGGCCGCGGTGCGCGTCGGATTGTCCCGCGCAATCGTGCAAAGCATTGTAGGGCTTGACTCCGAGCTGCCTGTGATCACCTTGGAACCAAGGTTGGAACAAATATTGCTCAATAGTATTCAGAAGGCAGGTCAAGGCCAGGAAGAAGGCGTTCTGCTGGAGCCAAGCATGGCTGAGAAGCTGCAGCGTTCGTTGATCGACGCCGCGCAACGCCAGGAAATGCAGGGCCAACCGGTGATCTTGCTGGTGGCGGCCCGGTCCGGGCGATGTTGTCGCGGTTTGGACGCCTGGCAGTACCGAATTTGCACGTTTTGGCTTATCAGGAAATTCCTGACAACAAGCAAGTGACTATCGTCGCGACAGTAGGGCCCAACGGCTGAGGGTAGTGGGTTATGCAAGTGAAGCGTTTTTTCGCCGCCGATATGCGTCAGGCCATGAAACTGGTTCGTGATGAGCTGGGCGCTGACGCCGCGATTATAGGTAACCGTCGTATTGCCGGCGGTGTCGAGCTGACGGCTGCCCTGGATTACACCCCCCAGGCCCTCGCGCCGCGCGTGCCGAACATGGAGCTCGAAGACGAGCTGCGCAAGACCGCTTCGCGGATTGTCTCGGCCCAGGCTGAGCTGAGCATGCGCGGTGACAGCGACGCCACCAGCAATCGCCAGTTGTTCGCCGGCTTGCCGCTGACCGCCGCCGAGCCGCTGGTCGAGCCGACTTTTAAAGAACCGCCACGCCCGGCAGCGCCGCCAGCGGCCGCGGCCGTCGACAAGCGCGTGTTCGACTCGATGCGCTTTGAACTCAACGGCTTGCGCGAGCTGCTCGAAGTGCAACTGGGCTCGCTGGCCTGGACCCAACTGCAGGGCAGCAAGCCGCAACAGGCCAACCTGTGGCGCCGCCTGCAACGCATCGGCCTGTCCGGCCCGTTGTCCCGCGACCTGCTGGCCTTGACCACCGAGATCCAGGAACCTCGCCAGGCCTGGCGCATGCTGCTGGCCCATTTGGCCCGGATGATCGCCACGCCGGAAATCGAACCGCTGGAAGAGGGCGGTGTGATTGCCATGGTCGGCCCCGCCGGCATGGGCAAGACCACCACCCTGGCCAAGCTGGCCGCCCGTTACGTACTCAAGTACGGCGCGCAGAATATCGCCTTGGTGAGCATGGACAGCTACCGCATCGGTGCCCAGGAACAGCTCAAGACCCTGGGCCGCATTCTCAATGTGTCGGTGACCCACGTCGACCCGGGCCAGTCCCTGGCCAACGCCCTCGACCCGCTGCTGCGCAAGCGCGTGGTGCTGATCGATACCGCCGGCCTGCAAGCCAGCGACCCGGCGTTGCGCATGCAGTTGGAAAGCCTGGCCGGGCGTGGCATCAAGTCGAAAAATTACCTGGTGCTTGCAACCACCAGCCAGAAACAGGTTCTTAGCGCTGCGTACCACAGCTACAAGCGCTGCGGCCTGGCCGGTTGCATCCTCACCAAGCTCGATGAAACCGCGAGCCTGGGCGAAGTGCTGAGCCTGGCCATCAGTCATGAATTGCCGGTCGCCTACTTGACCGACGGCCCGCGGATCCCGGATGACCTGCATCTGCCGCGCCGTCATCAATTGGTCAGCCGCGCAGTCAGCGTGCAAATGCAAGAAGAGCCTAGCGAGGAAGCGATGGCCGATATGTTCGCCGACCTTTACCACAACCCGGCAAAACGGGTGGGATAGGTCAGGATGAACACCATGAAATGTATCTACATCGATGGTCTGCAAGCGATTCAAGCGGCCAAGCCATGTAGCCTGCGTCTAAGCAAGACAAGGTAAAGAAATAAAATGGGCAGCATGCATCCCGTACAGGTGATCGCGGTGACCGGCGGCAAAGGTGGCGTCGGAAAAACTAACGTGTCAGTGAATTTGTCCCTGGCCCTGGCAGAGCTTGGCCGTCGCGTCATGCTGCTGGACGCTGACCTGGGGCTGGCGAACGTCGACGTTCTGCTGGGGCTGACGCCCAAACACACCCTCGCCGATGTGATCGAGGGCCGTTGCGAGCTGCGCGACGTGCTGTTGCAGGGCCCCGGTGGCATCCGCATCGTGCCGGCCGCCTCCGGCACCCAGAGCATGGTGCACTTGAGCCCGGCGCAGCATGCCGGCCTGATCCAGGCGTTCAGCGATATCGGCGACAACCTCGACGTGCTGGTGATCGACACCGCCGCCGGAATCGGCGAGTCCGTGGTCAGCTTCGTGCGCGCCGCGCAGGAAGTGTTGCTGGTGGTCTGCGATGAACCCACCTCGATCACCGACGCCTACGCCCTGATCAAACTGCTTAACCGTGACTACGGCATGAACCGCTTCCGCGTCCTGGCCAACATGGCCCAGAGCCCGCAGGAAGGGCGCAACCTGTTCGCCAAGTTGACCAAGGTCACGGATCGTTTTCTCGATGTCGCCTTACAATACGTTGGCGCAGTTCCCTACGACGAGTGTGTGCGCAAGGCTGTGCAAAAGCAGCGTGCGGTCTACGAAGCGTTCCCTCGTTCCAAATGCGCCTTGGCGTTCAAGGCTATTGCCCAGAAGGTCGATACCTGGCCGTTGCCCGCCAACCCGCGGGGGCATCTGGAGTTTTTCGTCGAGCGATTGGTGCATCAGACGAGCGCAGGACCGGTGCTATGACAGCGAACGGCTACAACGCCTACAAGAGATCCGCCCGTGACAGCCAGGGCGAGTTGATCGAGCGCTACGCGCCCTTGGTCAAGCGCATTGCCTATCACCTGTTGGCACGCCTGCCCGCGAGCGTCCAGGTCGAAGACTTGATCCAGGCCGGCATGATCGGCCTGCTTGAAGTGTCGACCAAATATGACGCGAGCAAGGGCGCGAGTTTCGAGACGTATGCGGGGATCCGTATCCGTGGCGCGATGCTCGACGAGGTGCGCAAAGGTGACTGGGCGCCGCGTTCGGTGCACCGCAATACGCGCATGGTCAGTGACGCAATTCGCGCAATTGAAGCAAAAACCGGTCGCGACGCTAAAGATCACGAAGTTGCGGCCGAACTCCAATTGAGTCTCGACGATTATTACGGGATTTTGAACGATACCTTGGGCAGCCGCCTGTTCAGTTTCGACGATCTGTTGCAGGACGGCGAACACGAAGGGCTGCACGAGGACGGCGCGAGCGCTCATATGGAGCCATCGCGCGACCTGGAAGATGAACGCTTCCAGGGTGCGTTGGCGGACGCGATCGCCAATTTGCCGGAGCGTGAGCGGCTGGTGTTGGCGCTGTACTACGACGAAGAGCTGAACCTCAAGGAAATCGGTGAGGTCCTGGGGGTCAGCGAATCGCGGGTCAGCCAGTTGCATAGCCAGTGCGCCGCCCGCTTGCGGGGGCGTTTGGGAGAGTGGCGAGCGCGCTGACAGGCAGTGTGGGGGCACTGCAGACGATACCGCGAGGGCGCCAAGCCTTCGCGGGTTCGCCCCGTGGAGTCCCCGGCAGTCCTTTTTGTGTATGCCTGTTGATTGAAATGGCGCGTCCAGGTGCTGGGCGCGTTTAAGACTGCTTGGAGGTCGAATTGGACAAGAACATGAAAATCCTCATCGTTGATGACTTCTCAACGATGCGGCGGATCATAAAAAACCTGTTGCGTGACCTTGGGTTCACTAACACGGTCGAGGCGGACGACGGCATTACAGCGATTCCGATCCTCAACAGCGGGAGCATCGACTTTCTGGTAACGGACTGGAACATGCCTGGCATGACCGGTATCGACTTGCTGCGCCATGTGCGCGCCGACGAAAAACTGCGCAGCCTTCCCGTGTTGATGGTGACCGCCGAAGCCAAGCGTGAGCAGATCATCGAAGCCGCCCAAGCCGGGGTAAACGGTTACGTGGTCAAGCCATTCACTGCACTGGCCTTGAAAGAGAAGATCGAAAAAATCTTCGAACGCATCCAAGGCTAGAGCCATCGCGGGGGAGCTATGGAGCATAAAGAAAAGTCACTGGGCGACTTTGAGTCGACCCTGAAAAAGCATGCTCACCAGTTGGTCGACAGCCTTGAAAAAGGCCAGTTCGGCGACGCGGTGCAGTTGATCCATGAGCTCAACCAGACCCGTGACCGCGGCCTGTACCAGGAAGTGGGCAAGCTCACGCGCGAGCTGCACAGTGCGATCGTCAATTTCCAGATTGACCCGCATATGCCCCAGGCCGAAGAAATCTCGCAGATCACCGATGCCACCGAGCGCCTGTCCTATGTGGTCAGGCTGACTGAGGCGGCGGCCAACCGCACCATGGACCTGGTGGAAAACGCCACGCCCCTGGTCAATGGCATGGCCAATGAAGCCCAGGCCCTGAGCGTTGACTGGGGCCGCTTCATGCGCCGTGAAGTCGGGGCTGAAGAGTTTCGTGAATTGGCGCGTCGGGTCGACGGGTTCCTGTCACGCAGCGAGCAGGAAAACCGTACGGTTTCCAGCAACCTCAACGACATTCTGCTCGCCCAGGATTACCAGGACCTCACCGGCCAGGTGATCAAGCGTGTGACCCAATTGGTCACCGAAGTGGAAAGCAACTTGCTCAAGTTGGTGCTGATGGCAGGCCAGGTCGACCGCTTTGCAGGCATCGAACATGACCGCGAAGCGATCCTCTCGGAAAAAGATCCACAAAAACATCTCGCCAAGGGTGAAGGTCCGCAGATTCATGCCGATAAACGTGAAGACGTTGTATCGGGTCAAGATGATGTCGATGACCTGTTATCCAGTTTAGGCTTCTAAGGAGCACACCCATGAGCTTCGGCGCCGATGAAGAAATCCTTCAGGATTTCCTTGTAGAGGCCGGCGAAATTTTAGAGCAACTGTCCGAGCAACTGGTCGAGCTGGAAAGCCGCCCGGATGATGCGAACCTGCTCAATGCAATTTTTCGCGGTTTTCACACTGTAAAAGGGGGCGCCGGCTTCCTCCAGCTCCATGAGCTGGTGGAGTGCTGCCACATCGCCGAGAACGTGTTCGACATCCTGCGCAAGGGTGAGCGTCACGTTGATTCGGAATTGATGGACGTGATTCTCGAAGCACTGGATGCGGTCAACAGCATGTTCAGCGAAGTGCGCGAACGTGCCCCGATCACCGCGGCCACGCCGGAATTGCTGGCCGCCCTGGCGCGCTACGCAGAGCCTGCCGACCTGTCCGCGGCGCCGGTGGTGGAAGCTGCGCCTGAGCCTGTGGCCGCCGCCGAACCGGATGTGACCGACAGCGAGTTCGAGCAACTGCTCAACTCCCTCAGCGCAGTCAAGGCCGAAGCCGAAGCACCGGCGCCGTTGCGCCGGCAGCGGCTCCGGCAGCGGCACCGGCCAGCGAAGACATCTCCGACGCGGAGTTCGAATCGCTGCTCGACCAGTTGCATGGCAAAGGCCAGTTCGCGGCCGACGCCGTGGCGCCAGCCGCTGTCGCCGCCGCTGCTGCGGACGCACCGGCCGCCAAGGCCAGCACCGACATCACCGACGATGAATTCGAAGCCTTGCTTGACCAACTGCATGGCAAGGGCACGTTCGCGGCCGACGCCTTGCCGAAGGTCGCCGCCACGGCGGATACCGCCGCAGCGCCTGCCGCCGCCAGTGCCGCACCGGCTGGCGATGGCCTGATCTCGGACCACGAGTTCGAGTCGCTGCTGGACGAATTGCACGGCAAGGGCAAGTTCAGCGAAGTGCCTCCGGCTGCCACGGCTGCCACTGCCGCACCGGTTGCCGCCAAAGCGGCCGCTCCGGCGCCGGTGGCCAAGCCTGCGCCAGCG
>JAFHKH010000608.1 GCA_016937595.1 Pseudomonas cedrina subsp. fulgida
ATGCCGGGGTGGTCGGTGCGCAGTTCGGCGTAGTTGAGCTGGTCCTTGGCCTGATCGACCGACGCGCGGGCCTGGTCGAGGGTCGCCTGGGTGGTTTTCAGGTCGGTCTGGGCCACGTCCAATTGGGCCTGGGCGCGACGCCACGGTTGAACAGTTCTTGCTGGCGCCGGGCATTGGCTTGGGCATTGATAAACTGTGCCTGCACCCGCGCGAGGTCGCCTTGGGCCGCGCGCAATTGGTTCTGCTGGTCGGTGGGGTCAAGGACGGCGAGCAAGGCGCCTTTCTCCACCTCGGCGCCCACATCCACCGCACGGCGAGCGATGCGGCCGGCCACGCGAAAGCCCAGGTTGCTTTCATAGCGGGCTTGGAGGGTACCGGCGAAACGACCGAGGCTTTGCTGGTCCTCGGCCTTCACTTCCATGGACAGCACCGGGCGCACGGGCTCGGGTGGCGGTTCTTGCTTCGAACAGGCGGCCAGCAACAGGCTGGCGCCGAGTAACAGCGTCAGGTGCTTCATGGCTGGGCTCCCGGCTGGGCGATCTCGACCGTCATGCCGGGGTGCAGCAATTGCCCGCCGGCCACCACGACTTTCTCACCGCCCTTGAGGCCGTCGCCAATGATGACTTTGCCGGTGAGGTAACGCGCCACGGTGACTTTATGCAGTTGCGCCTTGCCGTCGCCGTCGATCAGCCATACCGCGGGTTCGCTGACGTCTTTGGTCAACGCGGCCCACGGCAATTCGATGCTGGCCTTGGCCGGGCCGTTGGCGGTGGCGCTCACCACCGAGCCCAGCTCCATGCCCTTGGGCAGCGCCTGCAGGGCGATTTTCACCTGCACGGTGCCGGTATTGGCGGCCACGGCGGGGGTGACTTCACGGACCTTGCCCACGGCCTTGATGCTGGGGTTGTCCAACAAGCTGATGGTGATTGGCGCGTCCGTCGCCGGCTCCACCAGCAGCGATTCATACACGTTGAACACCGCATCGCGCTCGCCATCGCGCGCCAGGCTGAAGATCGGCACCGTGGCCTGCACCACCTGGCCGACTTCGGCCTGCGCGCGGTAATCACGCCCGGCGCATCGGCGACCAGCGCAGTGTAACCGAGCTGTTCGCGGGCATTGGCCAGTTGGGCCTGGGCCGCAGCCAGGGCGCTTTGGCTGCTGCGCAGCGCGGCCTGGGCGGAATCGTATTCGCTGCGGCTGGTGTAGCCCTTGGGCAAGAGTTTTTCCTGGCGCACGAAAGCGGCGGCGGTCTGCTTGACCCGCGCCTGTTCGGCCACGACCTGGGCCTGGGCGGAGTCGACGTTGGTCTGCAGATCCTTGGGATCGAGCTTGGCCAGGACTTGCCTGGCGCTCACGCGGTCGCCGACATCCACGCTGCGCTGGATGATCTTGCCGCCGACACGAAAGGACAGATCCGTCTGCACCCGCGCCTGGATATCGCCCGTCAGGGTAACCGCCGCGGCGAAATCCGCCGGCTGCACGGTCTGCACAAATACCCGTGAATGCGCCTTGGGTTCAGCCTTTTCCTCGCCACAGCCGCTCAGCAGCGTCAGTAGGCCAAGACCAAAAATACAGGTGGAAATACGACCGCCCATGCAGGCTCCTTTTGCGTGATGCCGACTTGCCAGTGTGCATGCGACTGTGAGCTTAGTTCAGGGTTCCTTATCAGCATGGAGGCTCCCATACGCCAATGGTTCCCAAGCCGAATGAATGCCCATGCTCAAGACACTCGCGGTGGCCAACTACCGCTCGATCAATCAATTGGCAGTGCCCCTGGACCGGCTGAACCTGATCACCGGTCCCAATGGCAGCGGCAAGTCCAACGTTTACCGGGCGTATTGGATGCACCGGCTTGGCATTGACCGCAAGCGTTGATCAGCGCCACCAAAAATAGCATATTGATATCACCCAAAAAGATAACCGCCGAGTTCGCGGGTTTGACGGGTGACAGCTATGGTTGATGGGTCTGTATTTCGAGGGAATCATGATGAACAACCCCAAGCCCATTGATCCGCAGGAACTGGTGAAGTGGTTGGTGGCGTTGCGCAGGGCGATCAATAGCCGCGCCGTTTGACACACCACTTTCCAATGTGGGGGCGGGCTTGCTCGCGAATGCGGTGTGTCAGTGAACAGATCTTTGACTGAACCACCG
>JAFHKH010000609.1 GCA_016937595.1 Pseudomonas cedrina subsp. fulgida
AAGCCTGCTCGCCACATACAAGCTGCTCACCACATACAAGCCTGCTCACCACACGCAGCCCCGCAGCCGCAGGCCAGTGCGTGTTAGAACACCACGCCTTGGCTACGCAGGTAATCGTCATAAGTGCCGCTGAAGTCGATCACGCCGCTTGGGCTCAACTCGATGATGCGGGTGGCCAGGGACGATACGAACTCGCGGTCGTGGCTGACGAAGATCAGCGTGCCCGGGTAGTTCTCCAGCGCCAGGTTCAGCGCCTCGATGGATTCCATGTCCAAGTGGTTGGTCGGTTCGTCCATGATCAGCACGTTCGGCTTTTGCAGGATCAGCTTGCCGAACAGCATGCGGCCTTGCTCACCGCCGGAGATCACCTTGACCGACTTGAGGATCTCGTCGTTGGAGAACAGCATGCGGCCCAGCGTGCCACGAATCACTTGCTCGCCCTGGGTCCACTGGCCCATCCAGTCGAACAGGCTCATGTCGGTTTCGAAGTCGGAGGCGTGGTCCTGGGCGTAGTAGCCCAGTTCGGCGGCCTCGGTCCACTTGATGCTGCCGGCGTCCGGGGTCAGTTCGTTGACCAGGGTGCGCAGCAGGGTGGTCTTGCCGATACCGTTCGGGCCGATGATCGCCACGCGCTCGCCGGCTTCGACCTGGAAGCTGAAATCCTTGAACAGCGGCTTGCCGTCAAAGCCCTTGGCCATGCGCTCGACGATGACCGCCTGGCGGTGCAGCTTCTTGGTTTGTTCGAAACGGATGAACGGGCTCACGCGGCTCGAGGGCTTGACCTCGGCCAGTTGGATCTTGTCGATCGCCTTGGCGCGGGAAGTGGCCTGCTTGGCTTTCGAGGCGTTGGCCGAGAAGCGGCTGACGAAGGATTGCAGCTCGGAAATCTGCGCTTTCTTTTTGGCGTTGTCCGACAGCAATTGCTCGCGGGACTGGGTCGCCACGGTCATGTACTCGTCGTAGTTGCCCGGGAACAGGCGCAACTCGCCGTAATCCAGGTCAGCCATGTGGGTGCACACGCTGTTCAGGAAGTGACGGTCGTGAGAGATGATGATCATCAGGCTGGAGCGCTGGGTCAGGATGTTTTCCAACCAGCGGATGGTGTTGATGTCCAGGTGGTTGGTCGGTTCGTCGAGCAACAGCACTTCAGGATCGGAGAACAGCGCCTGGGCCAGCAATACGCGCAGTTTCCAGCCTGGGGACACTTCGCTCATCGGGCCGAAGTGTTGCTCCAGGGGAATGCCCAGGCCCAGCAGCAGCTCACCGGCACGGGACTCGGCGGTGTAGCCGTCCATCTCGGCGAATTCGGTTTCCAGCTCGGCCACGGCCATGCCGTCGTCTTCGCTCATTTCCGGCAGCGAGTAGATGCGGTCGCGCTCGGCCTTGACCTTCCACAGCTCTTCGTGGCCCATGATCACGGTGTCGAGCACAGTGAATTCTTCGTAGGCGAACTGGTCCTGGCGCAGTTTACCCAGGCGCACGTTCGGCTCCAGCATGACCTGGCCGCCCGACGGGTCGAGGTCGCCACCGAGGATTTTCATGAAGGTCGACTTGCCGCAACCGTTGGCACCGATCAAACCATACCGGTTGCCGGCGCCGAACTTGACCGAGACGTTCTCGAAGAGCGGCTTGGCGCCGAACTGCATGGTGATGTTAGCTGTGGAGATCAATTACTTTACCTATCAATGGGTTGCGCGCATGTCGGCAGGTGCCTTCAGGCATGCGTCAACAGCGACATCAAGGCGCGAAACCCGGTCGCTGAGCAGCAAATTTGGGATGTGTGTTGGAATTTGGCGCGCATTGTCGCATATGTCAGGCGACAGTGACATGTCGAGCGAAGGAAGGTTTTGCCAGGGTCTCCGGCATCGCCAGCCATAACAGCGCCAATGCCAGCGCCGCAACGCCGGCCAGGGTCAGGAAGGCCGCGTTGTAACCGGCCTGTTGCACCACGAAACCGGCCAGGCTGTTGCTCAGCGCCGCGCCCAGGCCAAATACCGTGGAGAGGGCGCCCAGGCTGACGTTGAAGCGGCCAGTGCCCTGGGTCAGGTCCTTGACGATCACCGGGAACAGCGCGCCGAAAATCCCCGCGCCAATCCCATCGAGCAGTTGCACGGCCACCAGCCAGTATGGGTCGTTGGACAAGGTGTAGAGCACGCCGCGCAGCGGCAGGATCATGAAACCCGCCATCAACAAAGGTTTGCGCCCCCAGATATCGGCCTTGAGCCCCACCAGCCAGGCCATCGGCACCATCACCAACTGCGCGGCGACGATGCACGCGGATGTCAGCGGCGTGGCCATGTGCAGGTTGATCTGTGACAACTTCTGGCTGACCAGCGGCAGCATGGCGGCGTTGGCCAGGTGGAACAAGGCGCAGCAGATGGCGAACAACAACAGCGGGCGGTTCGCCAGCAGCACACGGATGCCGGAAGGTTGTTCATGGTCGGTGTGATGCGCCGGGTCGAAGCCTCGGGCCACGTCATGGTCGATGGCCTGCGCCGACACGCAACTGATCGCAACAATACTGGCCAGCGCCATGAACGCCATCAGGTAGAACACCACCACGGGACCGAACAGGTACGCCAGGCCACCGGCCAACAGCGCTGCGACGGCGTTGCCGGCATGGTTGAAGGTTTCGTTGCGCCCGGTACGGCGGGTGAACGCGCGTGGCCCGGTGATGCCCAGGGAGATCGCGCTGATCGCCGGCGCGAACACCGACGCGGCGACAGCGCTGGCGCCTGGGTCAACGCGACCAGGCTGAACGAACTGACAAACGGCAGCACCAGGCAACTGCCCGTCACCACGATGGCGGCCAGCGCAATCACCGCGCGCTTGCTGCGCGTGCGGTCGATCAACGCGCCCGCCGGCCCTTGCGTGAGCAAGCCGGCGATACCCGCCAGGGTCATGACCACGCCAATGCTGGCCGGGTCCCACTTATGCACCGCCAGCAAATAGATGGCCAGGTAGGGACCCAGGCCATCGCGCACATCCGCCAAGAAGAAATTCAGGCTGTCCAGGGACAACGCATTACGCAGGTCGGAGTGTTTGGCCACGGCGAGGTCTTCAGAGAGGGCGTGCAAGGGCTGAGCACGCGTTGCGTTAATGACCTACAGGGTCTGCGTTAAGTTTCGCACGCTTCGCAGGGTTTTAATCGGCGAGTACTTGGCTTATTTTCTGAGCCCCGCTTTATTGAATATCCGGAGACGCAATGGACATGCCCTCAGCTCGACAGGCGATTGCCAGCAACAAGGACGCCTGGGACCAATCCGCCCACCTGCACAAGACCACCGACACCTGGAACGCGCTGCGCAACAGTGTGAGCGACCCTGGTTTTTCATGCCTGGACCCGACCCTCGCCGGCTTGCTGCAAGACATCGGCGTGGCCGGTAAGGACGTGGTGCAACTGTGTTGCAACAACGGGCGTGAAACCCTCTCGCTGTTCGGCCTGGGCGCGCGCACGGCGGTGGGGGTGGATCAATCCGGGGCGTTTCTGCAGCAGGCCCGTGAACTGGCCGCCATTTCGCCGCACGACCCGCAGTTCATCGAAAGCGATATTCACCAGTTGCCGCAGGATCTGCACGAACGCTTCGATATCGCCCTGGTGACTATCGGCGTGCTCGGCTGGATGCCGGATGTGGCGCTGTTCATGCGTCATGTCGCCAGCACCTTGAAACCCGGCGGTACGCTGGTGATGTACGAAACCCACCCGTTCCTGGAAGTGTTCGATCCGCGTGCGCCAGACCCGTTTCGGCCGGCCAGTTCCTACTTCCGGCGCGAGCCGTTTGTGCTGCAGGAATCGATTGTCTACGAGGGCCAGGGCGAAGTGGCCGGGCCTACTTCCTATTGGTACGTGCACACCTTGGGTGACGTGATAAACGCTGCAATCTGCGCGCAGTTGCAGATCAGCCACCTGCAGGAATATCCCCACTCCAACCGCGAAGAGCTGTACGACCGCTACGAGCACCAGCCTGCGCAACTGCCGATGTGTTTCACCTTGACCGCCACCAAGCGTGCCGGCTGAGACGAGTTTTCCCCGAGCAAAAAAAAGCCCGCGAGGAGAGGCGGGCCAAGGGATTCACTGGAGTAGGTAGGCTTCACCCTATAGCGGCGAAAGTGAAGGCTTTGTGAAAATACTGTCGCAAGTTCGGATGCCGCGCGATCAGCTGCGCCGCACGAAAGTGCGCATGGTTTGACCGGGGCCAGTACTGAACGCGAGCGGCCTGGGCATACCTTCATCGGCGGCAATGAACACGAACTCATCGCCATCGAGGCGATAACTGGCGGGCAAATGCTTGCCGGCGTCATCGCCCATGGCGTCGACCCAGGTAATGCGCTTGGGCACGGTGCTGCTGTCCAGGTAAAACCGGCCGGCCAGCAACACCTCGCCAGCGACGGTCTTCACTTCGAAGCGGTCGCCGGTGATCGTCATGATTGCGCCTGGGGCTGTGTGGGCATCAATGGGGTTGAGCACGCCACTGTCTTCGAGCGAAGTTTGCTCCCAGGCACCTTGCAGTGCTTGAAGATCCGGATCTGGAAGGGATGACATAAAAATTCCTTTTTGTTGAAGGGGGACAGTATTGCCGAACTCTGCAAGGAATTGCGCACGACAGTCGTAAAGGTACCTGAGCCCATCGCAAAGCCCGATCAACACATTTACACGACAGCTTTTCACAATTCTTGATTAACTTTTGGTTACAACTTGTGGCTAAATAACTGCACAGGGCCACGCGCCGGGTTGTCACTCAGCCGCTCGTGCCGATTGTGTGAATTGTGATTGCAGGTGCTGCTCCAAACCTCGGCCGTTGTGGGCACGCAGGCGCGGCCTGTTTTCTTCTGACGTGTGACGATATCTTGAAGCTCATCATCGTTGTTCTTTACCTTGCCTCGATTGCGTCTATCCACCTGCGTGGCCGGGTGCGGCACAAGCTGGGCCGCCAACTCAGTGACCATTCGACCTTCCTGGCGCCGATCAACTGTTTTCTCTACCTCTGCTCCAAGTTGCCCAGCCGACCTTATCTGTCACCCAGCGACTTCCCCGACTTGAGCCCGCTCCAGGAGCACTGGGAGGAGATTCGCGAGGAAGGCCAGAACCTGTTGCGTGCCGGTGAGATCAAGCGTTCTGAGCAATACAACGACGTGGGCTTCAACTCATTCTTCAAGTCCGGCTGGAAGCGCTTCTATCTGAAATGGTATGGCGACAGCCATCCGTCGGCGATGAAGCTGTGCCCGCGCACCACTGCGCTGGTCCAGCAAATCGGCTCGATCAAGGCCGCGATGTTCGCCGAACTGCCGCCGGGCTCGAGGCTGGTGCGCCATCGCGACCCTTATGCAGGCTCGTACCGCTATCACTTGGGCCTGGATACGCCAAACGATCCCGGCTGCTACATCAACGTGGACGGTGAACAGTACTACTGGCGTGACGGCGAGCCGGTGATGTTCGACGAGACCTACATTCATTACGCCGAAAACACCACGCAGCACAACCGTATCATTTTGTTCTGCGATATCGAGCGCCCGATGAAGTACCGCTGGGCCGCGGCCTTCAATCGCTGGTTCAGCCGCACCGTGATGGCCGCGGCCGGTTCGCCCAACGATGCCGGCGACAAGACCGGCGCGCTCAACCGCGCGTTCGCGCGCCTGTACACAATCCGTTTGCGCGGCAAGGCACTCAAGAAGCGCAACCGCACACGTTACTACCTGGAGCAATGGGCATTCTTCGCCGCGTTGCTGGCGATCTTCGTGCTGATTTGAGCCTGACCCAGGGCGCCATTCACTCCGGCGGTTGAGCGCCCAGTGTGTCCCACATCTTCCGGCTGATCCTTTGGCGGTTGGCATACCCGGCCCAAGGGTCGACCTTCAAGCCATTCAGGCGCTCCAGCAGGTTGGCGACCGTCCATTGCTGGGCACCGCTCAACCCTTTGAGCTCCTCACGACTGACCGGCACCGACACCGGCAGACCCGGACGTGCGCGCACGGAGAAGGCTGCTACGGTGCTGGCGCCCCGCGCATTGCGCAGGTAGTCGATAAAGATCTTGCCGACGCGGTTTTTCGGCCCCGACGTGGCGGTAAAGCGCTCGGGCAATCGCTCGGCCATGAACTGGGAGACCGCCTTGGCGAAGGCCTTGACCGTGTCCCAGTTATCTCGCGCGCCAATGGCACGACCAGGTGCAGGCCTTTACCGCCGCTGGTCTTGACGAACGTCTGCAGCCCCAGCTCGTCCAGTACCGACAGGGTCAGTTGCGCCGCTTCCAGCATGGCTGCCCAGGGCAGTGCCGGATCCGGGTCGAGGTCGAGCACAAACAGGTCCGGGGTTTCGATCTTGTCGGTAGTGGCGCCCCAGGTGTGCAATTCCACGGTGCCCATCTGCACGGCGCCGACCAACGCGCGGGTGCTGTCGACTTCCATCAGGCGTGCATGGCCTGGATCCAGCGCCTGGTCCAGTTGCTTGATGTTGGGAATGGCCAGGCGTTCCGAGTGTTTCTGGAAGAACTGCTCACCTTCGATGCCTTCCGGCGCCCGGAGCAGGGCAACCGGGCGATGCGCCAGGAAGGGCAGGATCCACGGGGCGATGCGCTCGTAGAACTGCGCCAATTGCTGTTTTTGCGTGCCGCTTTGCGGGTCGATCACGCGGTCCGGATGGGTGATGGTTACATCGGCGTTGGCTGGCTTGGCTGCTTTCATGGATTTGGCCGTTCGCGGTTGCTCATGGATGATCTGCGCGGCCGGTTTGTCGGTGCGCAGCGCGACGAATGCCGCCTGGCGGATCACGCCTTCGCGGGTCCACTCGGCGAATTGCACTTCGCCAACCAACGTCGGCTCCACCCAATGCACGCCCCGCGCCTGGGCGCTGGTCAGCGGTGTTGCCAGGGGTGAAGCCTGGCGTTCAAGGGGTGTGAGTTGCGCGTAGATCGACGTCAGTGCCGCTTGATCAAAGCCGGTGCCCACACGTCCGGCGTACACCAGCCCGGAATCGTCATTCACGGCCAGCAACAGCGCGCCGAAACCACTGCGAGCGCCGTTTGGCCGGGTGTAGCCAATGATTACGAATTCCTGGCGCAAGCGGCACTTGAGCTTGACCCAATCGGCACTGCGGCTGGACACGTACGCGCTGCCCAGGCGCTTGCCGATCACACCCTCCAGGCCCAGGTCGAAGGCGCTTTCGATAATGTCCCGGTGGTGCGCGGTAAAGGCTTCGGAGAAACGCAGCAATTTGCTTGTGTTGGCGGCCAAGGCCGCCTTGAGGGCGGCGCGGCGTTGCTCGACAGGTGCCTGGCGTTGGTCCTGGCCATTGAGAAACGGTGCGTCGAACAGGTAATAGACGATGTCCAGGCTGCGCCCGATATCAAAGGCGTTTTGCAGCGCCTGGAAATCCGGCAGGCCATCGCCGTTGAGGCTGACCACCTCGCCGTCGAGCCAGCAATCCTTGAGCTTGAGGGCCTGCAAGGCTTTGGTCTGACGGGGCAGGCGTTCGGTCCAATCGTGACCGTTGCGCGTGAACAGGCGCACCTCGCCGTCGCGAATGCGCGCGAGCATGCGGTATCCGTCGTACTTGACCTCGTATTGCCAGGCGCCTTCCGGTGCGCGGTCCACCAGCGTGGCCAACTGCGGGGCGAATTGCTCGGGCAGGGCGGCCGTGTGCTTGCGGGCGTTGGCTCGGGGTTTGCGCTTGCTGACCTGGGGCGCAATACTCGGGGCGTCGGGCGTGGGCATGACTCAGGAGGCCTTGTTGGATTTTTTTGCGGCGGGTTTCTTGGTCGGTTTGCCTGCCAGGCTGCGCTTGAGCAATTCTGTCAGGTCGATCACATCGGCCGACTTGCGCTCCTCTGTGTCATTGCCGGTTTCAACGTCCTCGATCTTGCCGGCCGTGGCCTTCTTGGCCACCAGCGCCATGATTTTTTCCTGGAAGCTGTCGCGGTATTGGTCGGGCTGCCAGTCGGCGCTCATGTCTTCGACCAGGCGCTTGGCCATGTCCAATTCACCTTTGGCCAGGCTGGGCTTGGTCACGTCGCTGCCCAGTTCCAGTTCGTCCAGGCTGCGCACTTCCGCCGGCCAGCGCAGCATCACCAGTACCAGCGCCGACTCCAACGGCATCAATGCCGCCAGGTGCTGCTTGGTGTGCAGCACGACGTTGGCCAGGGCGACTTTGCCGGTTTTTTTAAGGGTTTCCCTCAGCAGTGCGTAGACCTTGCCTCCGCGCTTGTCCGGGGCCAGAAAGTAAGGGGTGTCGATGTTCTGCAAGGGGATCTGATCGCTGGCGACGAAGCCGATGATTTCGATGGTCTGGGTCGATTTGGGGTGAGCCGCGCGGATTTCTTCCTCGCTGATCACCACATAGCGGCCTTTCTCGAACGCTACGCCTTTGACGATGTTCTCCTTGGTGATCTCCTTGCCGGTGGTCTTGTTGATGCGCTTGTAGCCCACCGGGTCCATGCTGCGCTTGTCCAGCCAGTCGAAGTCGACCCCTTGTGAGGCGGTGGCCGACACCAGCGACACCGGGATATGCACCAGGCCAAAACTGATGGCGCCTTTCCAGATTGCTCGCGGCATATGTGCGATTCCTTAAGTGGGGGCTGTGTTCTGGTGACTCGGACGCTGCGGGAAAAGTTTCGCCAGGCAGATGCGCGGACAGATCGTGTTACACCTGATGAGAAACTATTTAGTGTCGAATGCCGAACCCAGGGCGTAGCGTGTTATCGAAAGCACGTACTCCTCGCCCCAGAGAGGCTTTGTCATGAACAGTTGCAGGCGTCACATTGCAGCACTGCTGGTGGGCCTGGCCCTGCTGCCGGCGGCATGGGCACAAGACCTGCCCGGCAACCCCCACAACAACGCCAACAACGGCCCGATTCACCGGGCAACCCCAACAGCATGCAGGGCACCCAGCCCAACGCGCCGGCCATCCGCGGTATCCAGACCGGGCCGACCTCACCCAAGCCGACCCTGGAGAACCGTGGCATCGGCAACGGTTACCCCCAGCGCGATACCGCCCCGAGCCGTCCGGCTCCCCAACCCCGAACTCCCACCTATGACGCCAACGGCAATCGCCGGTAAGGACAGCCCTATGTTTCTACGCAAAACCCTGCTCGCCGCGCTGTGTGCCACTACGTTGCTGCCGATCACGGCCGCTGTCGCCGCTGACGCCCAGCAGTTCCCCAGCGAACAAGGCAGCATCACCGCCACCCCGATCGTCAAAGGCCTCGACCACCCGTGGGCGGTGGCGTTTCTGCCGGACAAGCAAGGCTTTCTGGTGACCGAGCGTCCCGGCCACCTGCGCTTCGTCAGCCCGGACGGCAAACTCTCCGCCCCGCTGAAAGGCGTGCCTGACGTATGGGCCAAAGGGCAGGGCGGTTTGCTGGACGTGGCGCTGTCGCCGGACTTCAAGCAGGACCGCCTGGTTTACCTTTCCTACGCTGAAGGTGGCGGCGAGGGCGGTACGGCCGGCACTGCGGTGGGCCGTGGGCGCTTGGCGGCCGACCTCAGTGGCCTGAGCGATTTCCAGGTGATCCTGCGCCAGGAGCCCAAGCTGTCCACCGGCAATCACTTCGGCTCGCGCCTGGCCTTCGACCGCGATGGCTACCTGTTCGTCACCCTGGGAGAAAACAACGACCGCCGACGGCCCAGGACCTGGACAAATTGCAAGGCAAGGTCGTGCGCATCTACCCGGACGGCCGCGTGCCGGATGACAACCCCTTCGTCGGCCAAGCCGGCGTGCGCCCGGAGATCTGGTCCTACGGTCAGCGCAATCCCCAGGGGCTGGCGCTGAACCCCTGGAGCGGCACGATCTGGGAGAATGAGCACGGCCCGCGCGGCGGTGATGAGGTCAACATCATCGAGCGGGGCAAGAACTACGGCTGGCCACTGGCAACCCATGGCATCAACTATTCCCAGGCGCCGATTCCCGAGGCGCAGGGCAAGACCGTGGAAGGCACGGTGGCGCCCCATCACGTCTGGGAAAAGTCGCCGGGTATCAGCGGCATGGCGTTCTACGATGCGGATCGCTTCAAACCCTGGCAGCACAACGTGTTTATCGGCGCGCTGGCCAGTCAGGAACTGATTCGGTTGCAGTTCGATGGCGACAAGGTGGTCCACGAAGAGCGTTTGCTGGGCGGCTTGAAAGCGCGGATCCGCGACGTACGGCAAGGGCCGGATGGCTTTTTGTACGTGCTGACGGATGAGGATAACGGTGTGTTGTATCGCATTGGGTTGAATCAGGACTGAGCACGGCAACTCGATTTTCAAGGGTTAAAATTTCACCCTGAAATCTTGAACCTTGCATAAGTCATTTCAGACGACTGCATGCTTGTGGCGAGCGGCTTGTTGTGGCAAGCCCTAATGCCGTTCAGTTAAGTAAACGCAATGCTCAAAGCAATGAAGATCAAATGTGGGAGCGGGCTTGCCCGCGAAGGCGTCAGTCCAGCAAACATTGATGTTGAGTGGCCCACCACTATCGCG
>JAFHKH010000061.1 GCA_016937595.1 Pseudomonas cedrina subsp. fulgida
CACAGGGGATCTGCGCTTAACTGAATGCCATTGGGGGCTGCCCTTTCTTGAACGCACAACGCAACCCTGTGGGACTGCTGCGTTTTGAAGACTATTCAGCGTTCAGCGCCAGCGCCACGACACCCCGGTGTAGATACCACGGCCATCGGCCGGCGTGGAGCGCGCCACATCCAGGCCCTTGTCGTCATAACCCGGTGTGACGGTATTGGCGTAACGCCGGTTCGCGAGGTTGCGCAGGTCGACCCATGCCTGCCAATCCTGCCCGGCGCATCGTAGCCCAGCGTTGCGCCGAAAATACTGTAGGACGCGGCGTAGTAGGAGTTGGCGTAATCCACCGCCACCTTTGATGAATACTCGGTGTTGAAACTGCTGTAGAAACCCGTCGGATGGCTGTAGCGCAGTTGGGCTTGATAGTAATGCCTGGGGATGCCCGGCAAGGTGTTGTCGCCGAAGCGGTCATCGTCGCGGTAATGGAAGTCGCTGAAGGTGTAGGCCTGGCGCAGGGCGAGCTGGCCGTTGCCGCCGCCGTTCCACAAGGGGCTGAGCAGGCTCAATTCCACGCCGTGGTGCACGGTGGGGCTGGCATTCGCTCGCGACAATGGCATTGCTGGTGGCAGTCTGGGCCTGGGTTTCCACGGTGAGCAATTCGTGGCGCACTTCGGAACGGTACAGCGCCAGGTCCCACTGGCCGAACCACTGTTCGCCGCGGCCGCCGATTTCCAGGGTGGTAGCGGTCTGGTTGTCCAGGCTCACGCCTTCACGCGCCAGGCCTCTGGCCGGGCCGCTGGTAAAATATTTGTTGGAACCCCAGATCATCGACCAGGCATGCGGCGGCTCCACCGAGCGGCTCAGGTTGCCGTATACCTGCAATTGCGGGGTGAAGTCATAACGCAGGCCGACGCGCGGCGCGTAGTCCCAGTCGTGCTGACTGACCGGCGCCTGGCCGTCGGGATAGCTGACCTCGGTTTCGCGACGGGTGTAGATCGCCGCAAAGCCGGTGGTCAGCCACAGGTCGGGGGCCAGCTCCAGGTCGTTACCAATGTGCAACACGGTGTCGGAACCCAGGTAGCTGTAGTCACGGGTCTTGGTGCCAGGTACGTAGGAAACGGTGTTACCCGCAGGCGTGCGCACATATTCCGAGGCGCCGTTGTTGGGCATCGCCTGGGTGGTGCGCAGGCCAATCGTGGTCTGGCTGTCGTGGCCGAACAGCGTGTCTTGGCGAATGTATTTGAGGGTGCTGCTGATGTCGGTGTAGGCGACTTTCAGGCGGTTGGTGCCTTCGCGCAGGTCCATCGGGTAGTCGTGGTAGGCCAGGCCGACTTCAAGCCGCGAAGTGTCATCCAACTGCAAGGTGGTCTTGTTGGCGATCCAGGTGGAGCCCGGTTGCAGGCGCTTGGAGTCGCGCGCGGCATTGAGGCTGTTGGCCGCGCGCGGGTCATGGCTGATCTGCGTGCGCGTGAGTTTGCCGGGGGTGTCGTTGGTGGTTTCGCGGTAACGCAAATAGAAGCGCGTTTCCAGGTCCGGGTTGAAACGGTAGCCGAAATTGGCCGCCACCCCCTTGCCGGTGGCCGCGCTTTGGCGTTGGTAACCGTCGGACTCGGCGTCAGTGAGGCTGATATAGTAATCGGCATCCCCCAGCACCTGCCCCGAGCTGATCTCGCGCTGGGCGTAACCTTTGCTGCCCGCTTCGTAACGCACCTGCAACCTGGGCGCGTCGTAGCCCGTGTGGGTCACGTAGTTGACCGCGCCGCCCAGGGCCAAGGCGCCCCGGTCAAAACCGTTGGCGCCGCGCAGCACTTCGACGCGGCTTTGCCACAGCGGGTCTTTCAATTCGTAGGGGGTGCCGCCAGGCCCGGTCAACGGCAGGCCATCGAACATTTCGTACAGGCCGGAGGCATGGGAACCGGGGCTCCGGTTCAGGCCCGAACCGCGAATCGAGAGTTTCACCCCTTCATTGTTCGCCGCCTTGGCGTACACGCCGGCCTGGTACTTGAACACATCCTCACTGGTGCTCACCCGCCCCTGCTGCACGCTGCCCATGTCGATGTAATTGGTCCCGCCGGGCACGCTCTTGAGCTGCGCCTGGGCCACCTCAGCGGCGCTGGCTTCGCTGCTGGTGACTTCGACCGGGGCCAATTGCAGGTCTTCGGCCTGGGCCAGCGAGCTGAACGTCAGGGCGGCGAAAAGAAACGGGGGTGGGCGCAGCAGCATCGCAGGCAAGTCCTTGGAATTCGGGGGCACGTGGTGGGAAGCCGCGGACGCCTGCCAGGTCACGCCCTATTTATCGGCCAGCCCCCTGCAAAGCCTCTGCGCCTGGCTTTCAGGCTGCTTCAGCGTCTGCATCAGTTCCTCCGCTTCCGACCCGGGTGGAAGCCTGAAACCGTACATTTCATCAACGGCCAGGATCTCGTCCAAGGCCGCGAGCAATTGCGCTTCGGTCGGAGAGTCGCGCAGCAGCTTGTGCGCCGGCAACAACAGCTCGGAAGAAACACCCTGGACACTCGCCGCATCGATCACGGCGAAGAGGATAAAGCGCAAACGTATTTCGCGATCAGTAGGCCAAACCGTTTTTCGCTTACCCATGGTGCAGGCCTCAACTTTCGGAAAAATCCGAGGCTATTGATGACCGAGGTGTGTTTCAAGCAGCGGGTAACGAGATAGGCCAGTTCCTACAAAGAAAAGAGAAACACCGTACCTGGCTCACTGCACCGGCAGAAAATTCATCAGCAACAGGCTCTGCGCGTAGTTGAGACCGATACGGCGGTAGCGCTCATCGAGCATCTGCGTCAGCAAGTCGAGGCGCGCAACGATCTTGCCGAACTCCACCGCGAAACTGAGGTTGCTGCCCTCCTCCGATATCTCATTGGAGAACAGCAGCAGCACGCCATTGGCGTCCTGGCGCTTGCTCAGCAGCCAGGTGGCTTTTTCGATATTGCGCGCGGCATTACTGACGAACTGCGGGTTGATCGAATCAGTGATGTAGAACTCGGTGCGCCCCCCGTGGGCGGTCACGATCATGCTGCCGATGGCATAGATGAAGGCGCCGACCCGATCGCCCTTGAATTCCGGGCTCAAGGAATAACTCAGCGCCACCAGATCGCGGCGATCACCCAGCGCCGGCAGCGCTCGACGTTGCTCGATGGCCTGGCGAATCTCCCGCGCAGCGCTCACGGCATCCGGATAACCCGACTGCCGCCACTGGCTGGGATTGCGCAGATAGAGCTTGTTCATGAGCAAGTACAGGCTTTGCAGATTGTCGCGCATGCCCAGCGTCGCCATGCGATCGACACTGGTCTGGAAGAACTCATCCGGTTTGCCATTGCGCAACTGCTTGGCGATATCCTGGCTCTGCTGCTGGGTGCAACCGCCGGCACAAAGCATCAGCACAGCCGCCAGCAGCAAAGGCTGGCGCATCCGTAGAAGGTTCAAGCAAGCAAATGTGCGATCCATCGGCACCCGATCTGAGTCATCTGCCCCACGCACGGGATCGGCGGGGCAGGGACAAGGATAGAGCGGAGAAATCCAAAAAAGTGCAGTGCACGCAGGCAGATAGTTGTAACCAGAGACCGTCGGGCCGGAAATTGGGCTTAACCGTGAAGAGTTCGTTTAACGCTCTATACTTGTAGCGACCGTTGCGGGCGCTACATCGCTCGCAGCCTACGCACCAGCAGCTTTAAATGAGGGTGACGGCAATGATCCATCCAATTCGGGCGCAAATGGTTGTTCAGATTATCTGCCTGCTGTCGGTGGCCCAGCTTTTCCTCTGAGCCGCTGTCACTGCTTTCACCGTCAGCCGCCGTTGCGGCAGTGCGGGCTATTGCCGGCTAAAAGCCATAAACTGGCCCGACAGTCGTTGCCGGGCCAGCACGTGCCGCTACAGCAAGACCGTGGCTAGCATGCCCAGGGCGCCCAGGCAAAACCCGATCAAGGCGCCTCGCCCGGGGAACTCATGGAACAGCGCCCAGATCACCACCGGCTCCAGCAGCAGCAACGAGGTGACGGACACCACCGTGACCACCCAGATGTCACCGACTGCCAGATACCCCAGCCAATAAGCGCCCAACAGGCAGAGCCCGGCAAAGCACATCAATACCACCGGCATGATGAATCCCTGCCATGAACCGTCGCCTGCCTGAGCCAGTCTGGCGGTGACTACCTCACTGTAAATCGCACAAAACTCACCGATCACCATCAACCCTAGAGCAGAAACTCCGAGTAGTTCTTTGGACATATCAAAAACTCCTTCGTATTCAACGCACTGTTTTTCAGCGTCCAGCTGGCAATACCGTTGCCGAGCGTGTCGTTGCAGTGAGACGAAGCAGCCTTGAACAGGCCTGAATTACCGAAGTGCTTTTGCATGCTCATGTCCTTTATGGCGGGTGAGACTCAGCGACTCGATGAGACGCTTAGTTCGATCATACGGTTTGGCGGCCAGGAGGACACGTCAAAAAATCCAGGACGTATGGCGGCCGAAGGTATTACGGAACACTTTGTTACAACCAACCGGGCCAGAATACCGTCGCCCAAGAACTTAGCGCTTTTGTTTCAATCCTAATGCCAGGCGTACTTCAACCATGAGCGCCTGCTGCCAACCCATAGAGGTTCAAAAGATGAATAAGACACTACCCGCCCTGATCCTGGGTGTTCTGATCTCGCAAGGAGCGATGGCTGCCGGAGATGGCACAGCGGCACTCGGCGGCGGCGTCGGTGGTGCGCTCGGCAACATCGTCGGCCAGCAGCTTGCGGCTCCACTGGAGCCGCCGTGGCGCCGGCCTGGGTGGCGCCGCCGGTGGAGCAGTCGGTGCGCGCAAGGGTAATCGAGCGGAAGCCGCCATCGGCGGTGGGGTCGGCTCGGCGGGCGGCTCGCTGATAGGCAATCGCCTGGGCGGCACCACGGGATCGACGATCGGTGCGGGATTGGGCGGTGCCGCGGGTGGCGCTCTGGGCAATAACCTGGCGGATGATGGCGGCAAAAAACACAGGGGCAATAAGCACAAACACAGGAACAAGCGCCATTAATACAAAAAGCCCCGCATCCGCGGGGCTTTCGTTTGGACCGGCGAAAAAACACCTCACATCGGTCCATGCGGGCTCGCTGGCGATTTGATCAGCAAGCGCCAGGCGGAATCCCGTCTTTGTTGAAGTCCTTCAGGCGCTCCCGTTCTTGCTCGGTGGCATGTGCCGGGGTCTCTTGCTCGGGTTCCTTTTTCTTTTCTTCAGTCATCGCTGTGTCCTCTGGGTGGGTAGCCATTTCGGCACCGGCAGCGAATAGCAGTTCATTTAATCCACTCTGACGCCTGGGCGTGGCCCGGGCACCGTGACAGGGACGAACGCGCAAATCCGTTATTCCCTCCCCGCCTCCTGTCGACCTAAATCAAATCTGCGGTTACGCTCGCTGCTAAGCTGTTTCTTCACGGAGAACCAACCATGCCGAACTCAGATCTGCTGCCTTCCCTGCTATCAAAACTCTACGAAAATCAGCTTGCCCTCGAAGGCGCGATCATGGAGTTATCGAGCTGGGTTGAGCAGCGCGGCTCCGCCGAAGTCTCCGAGAACATCCGAGGCGCGCTGAACACGATTGACGAGAACGAAGCGTTTATAAAACTGACTCTGGCCGTCTTGATGTCCCCGCAGTAGTGCGCCAGATCAACGCGTCGGCGCAAAACAGTGTTTGCGCGACGCCTGACCGCAGCGCAAGAACAGGTGAGGCGCGTACTTCACCAGAAAGGAGTCTTTTCAGAGCGTCCCCAACTGGCAAAAGACGCCCCTGAAGTGAAAGCATTATTTGGCTTGGCGAAGCACAAGCTCCGACAGACGGGTCTTAACCCGGAAGCAGAACTCACGAATTTGAAATTGATAAGCCGGCATCACCATATAGTTTAAATCGGGACCCAGTGAGTCCTTGACTTCCATATATTTGGCGGTCTTGCTGGCAATGGCTTGGTATTCAGTCTCGTACTTTTCGTAAGACGCCTTATTGTAAACCTTTAGAACATCCAGCTCTTTACGGCATTGTTCGGCACGGTTTTGGTTCAAGTCTGTCTCTGATTCCGACTGGGACTTCTCCGGCGAAACGGGGATTGAACTGTCAGCACTGGCGTTCGCCTGTGTGGACTCATACCGTATAGGCGGTTTTGCTGGCGTCGCCGGCGCGACTTCAGGGGGGGCTTGATGGACGACGGCATCCGGGGGAGCCACTTCAGGTGATTCTGGAGTTTTCGTAGCGCATCCCGAAAGGGCAATTCCCAGTACTGCAACGATGCCACACACTTTATTCATAGGTTTCACCAAACAGGTCCTTACGGTCGGCTGAGTCGTTAGGTTCTGGGTAAAAGTCATGATTCGTTCAATGATCGAGTATGAATTTTTACCAGCCTCAAGGCGCTCAGACTCTCTTCCTTGAGTACGCAGACAAGTGATCATAGTAAAAAAACCACGGGGTGACGAGAAAAAGCTTGGCAGAAAAGCCGCAGAGTAGGCCATGAATGGCCCTGATCGAATGCTCCGTTGAGCATCTCGTAGATGAGGCCGGAAGCAATGGCAACCCGTATCAGATCACGGCCGCTTGTTTTCATCCTAATCATCTCAGGGTAGTCGAGCACTAAGCTGCGCTTATCACTTGACGTGACGAGCATACACCTTACTCTCAGATACGGCCGAACCTGGTCTGAAGCAACCAATGCTGAGTTCCTGGCGCTGCTCTTGCGGCTTTGCCAATTGCTCCAGTCAGTCGCTTTTGCGGTCTCCGATAACTCAAGGATCACCCCACCGGCTAAACACGGCCCATCGTGCTCGCCATAGAGCGGCTCACCTGGCCAATTGGTGCGTACTTGATTATATGGTCAGGGAACAATACTTCATAAAAAGCAGTGGGAATGCCGAGGATACTTATCTCGATGCAATCGGGCAGAAGCTCTTCACCGTCATCCAGAATGGCGACGCTACGGAGATATCGATCATAAAGTTCATTCCCTGGGGCGAGGCCGTCTGTGCGAGATACCGCGTTTTACAAGACGGCACTCCCTTTGCGCAGGTGAGACTGTGGCCTTGGCATCAGAAAAGCGTGTTCGCAAAGTGCCGACAAGAAGTGAACCGGCCCGCAAGACGTGATTGCCAGAAGAGAAGCGATTCATCGTCAGCTCCGAGAGAACCTTCTTGCGGCCGATGCTCGACTAACCTCAAGCCCCGACTCGCCGGACTTTTTCATGCACCCTCCCTGTCCAGGCATCCAGCGTGGATGGAATGACACTGGCGCGCACCCCTTTAGATAGTAGCCTTTGGCCTTCACCCAACCAAGGAATGGTCATGTCTATCAGAAGCCTCCCACAACACCTCCCAGCAGATCCTGACAACAAAGGCTGGGTTCTGGGTTGGGCCGTCTTAAAAGATCGTCCCAGCCCATGGCATCTTGTCGATGTCTACCCCAGCAAGGCCGTCGCCGAGGCTGAGGCCACGAGATTGAATGATGGGTACATCGTTGAATATGGATCACACAAGCTCGGCTCAGATGACTTTATTGGTGGGCGTACACCCCAGAAATGAGCTCAGAGGCGACGCTCTCTTTAACACTTATCCGGTCCGGTCCTGATACAAGCGCCGCCTCAAGCCCTGGCTTGCTGTCGTAGCTGCGGTTGTAGCCGCCTGTGCTACGTAGCTGGTATTGCTGTTTTCAGGTACGCACAAACCACTTTACTTGCTGCGTCTTGTCGACTTTTACCAATCACGTGGATATCCACTAAGCTACTCATCCAAACGGCACAAGGACGACCCGCGTGATCACCTGTCACCTGAAGTATCTGATTGACCCTTATCAAATCCCAGCCTTCGAAAACTATTCGAGACTGTGGATTGGCATAGTCAACCGCATGGGAGGCACCCACCACGGTTACTTCCTTCCTGCAGAGGGCGCCAATAACGTCGCCTATTGCCTTTTCAGCTTTCCGAGCCTTGCGGAATACGAGCGCTATCGCAAAGAGTCCAAAACTGACCCCGAATGCGTTAGCACGTTCGAGCTGGCAGCGAACAAGAGATTCATCGTCAGTACTGAGAGAAGCTTCATGCGGCCAGTGTTTGACTGACAGCAGCAAACCCTGTCCGCAGGGCTTTTTATATTAAGGCGGGCACGCCAAGCAACCTTGAGGAAGAAAAATGCACAGATTGAAAATAGTCTTCATGATTTGTCTATGCTTCGCTATATTCGGTTGCGACAAAATTGAAAGCACACTAAAAAACAATAAACATAAAAACGAAATAAAAAACAATTTCGCGCAAAGCCAGGAACTTCAAGATCGAGGAAACAACACGGAAGCCATTGCCAACTTTAAGAAAATTGAGGCAGATCCAGCAGCCACCAATCAACAAAAGGCTTCCGCCCTGCGGTATATATCTCTCAGCTACTATGAGTCAGGTGACTACCAGCGTTCGGGAGACTATGCAGCAAAAGCAGCGGCTTATTATCCGGTCAACTCCTATTACTATCTCGTCAACATGGCGGATGCAGATCTGATGCAAAACAGAGTCCCCTCGGCCCGAGATCGCCTCGAACGGGCAGTCAAAATCGATCCGCACAAGCTTTCGGCAAACAACGTACTGGGTCTTTTGTATATGGGTGACAACGGTAAGCAGTATGCCGACTTCAAAAAAGCCCTTGAATTTAACCAAGCGGCTTTTGATATTGCCCCAGGGCGAGTAACTCAAATAGTATTGGTGCGAAACCTGATAAAGCTTGAACAATATTCAAAGGCAGAAATAAATTTGAACGAGCTAAAATTAAAATACCCAAATGATACTCGTCTCCGCTCATTACAAAGCGAGCTGGACGCAGCAAAAACCGGATCAAAAAGTCAGCAGTAACTTTCTCAACCTGAGAGTTTTAGCACAATCACTGTTGATGGGCAGAGGGTTGTCCATGCGAAGATTGTCTTCGCCGATACATGATGTTGGCCATCGAGATCTCGATGCTGAACGGGCGAGTACACCCTCCTCGGTGACGAAGACGCTTACCTAAAAGCGATTCGGACCTTCTACAGTCGCCTTCTTACTGTGTGACGTGTGCGTATGACTCCGTAATTTCGCCACGATATGGCGCATTCGAAAACGTGGTGCGGATGAGCCGGTTATACTCCACCGACTTTGATTGTTTCGAGACTTCGACTCCATGCACGGACGTTTGTATCTCTCTGCGCTACTTCTCGCTGGCCCAGCATTGGCTTCGGAGCCATCCCGCTACCGCTACGACGAAGCCCCAACTGACGGCTACATGTACGCCGTCAGGTATCAGCAAGCCAAGCTGGCTTGTGAATCGCTGCCTGATGACCTGGAAGCGGATTATGCGAAAGCGATGCGCCTTACCAAAGAAGCCAGCTCCGAATTTGAGCGAACTTACGCCAAAGGCTTAGCGGCTGATCTTCGGTGGCGCAAACCAGCAACGCCCGAAAATCAGCAGTTGGAGTGCGAGCAAAGCCAACATGCATTGCGCGTGACGGTAAACCTTGCTCGACAGTGGTTCCCGGGGGGCTGGTAGGCGCTCGCATTACTTTTCTCGATGCTCGATGCATCAAGTGGGCTGGCCTGAAGCGGCCCTGGGTGATCAGCCTGAAGAACATGAAACAGATCCCGCAATGGGCCGGCTGAGCGCCAAGCGCGGCAACTACCCGCTCTGCGCGAACCATCAGACGATTGCTGTACCAACCCCCAGAAACGCAAAAGCCCCGCTTTCGCGAGGCTTTCGTTTGAATCTTGGCGGGAAACCAGGGATTCGAACCCTGGGAACGCTATTAACGGTCGCCGGTTTTCAAGACCGCTATGCAAATTCACGCGGGCCGATGCCCTGAAACCCGTCGGCGTTCCGTTACTCATGACAACCGGTCAGGCTACAGACCGCATTCTGCAGGGGGTGCGTTTTGAGTTTGGGAACCGTTTTTGCCCTCCCAAGCATCCTGTCGAATGAAGGCAAGCCACAGCATTGCCCAAAGATTTACGAAATACATCGTGACTGTTTTGGGCCAGAAGACCCGCACCGAACACCCCTCACGCGTGGCGCTTATACGTCAGGTAATCATGGGCACCGGTACCGGTGCATAAAAACCCCGCCTTCTCGTACATCCTCTTCGCGGGGTTATCAGGTCGCACACTCAACCGCAACTGCGTGAATCCGTGCCGTGCCGCGTCCAGTGCATAGGCTTCCAAGAGGGCCATTCCCACCCCACTACGCCGATATTCTGGACTTACATGGATAGTGCAAAGTTCTGCGTAACTCTGCTCAGGTATCCAGAGTGAGTAACCTGCGAAGGCATTACCCATGAACGCGACGTTCAGACGGTCAAAATTCTCTACCCAACGCGTCAGGTGCCGTTCAAGTTGGGCTCGCCACAATGCTTCATGCTCGGGTTCCCAACAGCGGATATAGCTCTCCTCGCCTCTGTAGATGGCCGGAAGATCGGTAACACGTGCTTGTCTGAGTTGTAGTGCCATTCCATTAGCCTTTGATGACGTGAAGGTATGGTATGGCTTGCCTGACATTTCGCAAAGCCGGACGATGGGTCGCGATCCGGGTGCAGCGCGAGGTTACAGGTGGCTAACAGCCGGTCATGAAAGGCTGCTTCTGGCCGATTTCTGCCAGTTAGGGCCACCCGGTGTGCTGGTCAAACCCGATGCAAACGACTGGTCAAGTCGAATGCAAATGTGTGGTCAGGTGGAGTGCAATTACCCACGTGCTTCGTTCATTTGTCCAGATTCAGTAGTTCATGCATCCGTTCGCCAATTATTCCTCGCAACCACGCCGAATGAAATTCGATTTCTTCCAGAGAAGTACCCTCAGCAAATCGGTATTCGAACACTTTGTTCTTCGGCCCCTTATACACAACGCTAAAATGGCCATCGCGATCAAACATGGCGAGCTGGTAGGGGCAGATATAAAGGATGTCGCTAAGCGGCACGCGCAATTCGGAGGGTTTACGGCCGCGACGGGTGACCGTGAGGGTAAGCAGTTGCTGACCTTCGTCAAACGTGAAGGCTTGCACGCTAGGCGCAGAGAAAAACCACCCGAAGACCAGCCCCATGAGCACAACAAAACCAAGCAGGAACAGGATGAGCGACGACGTCGTAAAACTCGACTCATCGCTGGACGGCACATCCTGCATCGCGCCAAGTCCGAGAAGAAGCAATATCGCCAGGCCAAAAGCCGGCAACAACATAAGCAGCGCAAAGCAGAAACCCAAAATGCCCGAACCCGTGCTGCCAATGATCGGTAAATCCGGACCACTATGCCAAATAGGTGGGTGGACGACAGGGGCTTGAGTGCCTGGCGCGACTTGAGTCGTTGCGATATGGCGAGGTGGGCTTTGAGGATTCATCCAGCAGGCTCCAGGGGTGCAGCGTAGGCATTACCAATGACGCACACCCTCGATGCTGACCCAAGGAAGCGCCAGCCATCCACTCGCTATGATTACTGGGCGCTAACGCTTGGAACCCATAAAGTGCACGAAGTCGCAGCTTGGGCAATGAGCCAATCATGCTCACGCTTCGCGAAGGGCCGAGGCATCCCGTAAGAAATCCGGAGAGCAAAGTTGTAGGCACCCCTGACTTCATTTCCAGTGGGTGTAGCTTCTTTCAACGTTGTGTTGGTTTTGAGCCCTTCTACTGCTCCATGTAGCGCCAGCGCCTGCTTGGAAGTGTCCGCGCTTTCCTCCAGGATCTGTACCGCGATAAAGGCCGCATTCGAGCAGCGATCCATCTTTTCCCATTGCTTCATTTGGGCTTCATCGCCGAGCGCTACAGCAGAGGTGAGCAACATCAATGAGCCAATCAAAAAACGCATTGCTTTGATCCTTCAAATTAGTTTGCGTAGTAATACATCAACCTATACCCAATCGCTACCACGGTATTCGTCCGATAACAGCCAGCAAAATGCTGGGTTTGCACGGAGCCAGTCGCTTACTGCGGCATACCGACAGCCGACCACCGGGCTAATGAGCAAAGCGAGTGCCGTTACTCTTCAATCCTTGGCCAATTGAACTTGTAATTCAGCGGAGGCAGCTCGTAATGTTCAGCCAGATACAACGCCAGCATTTCCCCTTCCTTCGCGTACGCAGCCGCTTTATCAGAAGTCGGATACCAACTCACCCAAAGCGTTTCTAGAGGGAAGACTTTCTCAAACGCCGCATAGTTGAAACGCCAGCCAGCCATATGCCCGGCTGCTCCAGGATTTTTTGCGCATCGAACAAATGCAGAGAGGCGGCGCCTAAGATTATCTGACTCTCCAATGGTCAATATTCCGTTCTCATCCACGCCTATCGCGCGATTGAGCGCCCTGTCTGCGCAAATAATATATGCCCCGGGGACAACAGGTGCGCTCTTATAGTGTTCCGTGAGCTTTAACCACTCAGGCTCCCATCCTTGCCAGTTTTTGACGTTCATCTACTGCCTCCACCAACAGAGGCAAAACGATATCACGCCCCATAGAGACTCTAGTAGTTTGGGTTGTCAGGGACGCTCTCTAAAGCCTGAAAAATTGGCACATTGCCGGTATTGGTGAGCAAATTTTTACTCGCAAGGAAGCCCACTCTCATGTCCTTTGCTCTTGTTCGCGCTGCTGCAACCTGCCTACTGACTGCGGTAACTCTCTTCGGATGCGCCTGTCCCCCGACAGAGGGTGGTGAGCGCGAAAATCACCTTCGCCGATAAGTGATTGGGACCCATGCCGCACGCACCTGCGGCACACCTGGTTCGTCAAACCCTTCAAGTATTCGAGATGTGGCTACGCGCTCCGCTGCTTATAGGCCGCGACGTGCTCAGGAAAAACATCACCATACGCAGGGTACTCAATCCCTAAAACGGCCACTTCCATTTCATCTGCCTCAGAATTAACGGAATAGTCAGCAATGGATACACCGGAAGCTGGAACTTCCACGCCGTCTACGCGCACCGTAAATTTGAAATGGCGCTGATCACGCTGGGTCGAGGCTCTAACCTGCTCCTGGATACCGGAATATCCTGGGCCAGGAATAAACAAACCATGCGCAACCCCCATGGGCGGATCGCCATGCTCCAGGTCCGACCAACCTATAGGCTGCCCATCACTAAAAATCTCAAATCGCGGCATGGCAATAACCTAAAAGTACTTAGGAATTTCCCGCAGGATAACTCGTCAGCCGAGTAGCGAGCGCTTCCTAGTTTGCAGATATCACTTCCGCCGCCACAGTTGCAGGGCTCTCCAGCGCGAGGCGCTGCTGCCGTTTTACCTCTAGCAACTCTACGATTGAGACTCGATGTTTTTCGGTGTGCGCGAGGAACGCGGACCTTGGAAGTAGAAGACGTACAGGTGCAGGCAGTAGCTCAAAGGCTTTTTCCGCAACAAGCAAAAACGCTTCATCGTCCTTGATGCGGTCATGCGTAACAGTAAGCAGGCCATCGACTACCACACGCTCTATCTGCGGCCAATTTTTTTCCAGATAGTCGGTCGCGGCGCTTGCCCCCTCCCCAACTGAGTTGAAGACTGCGTCCTTTGCCGAAATCGCTGTCTCACTAACGGCTTCTGATAACGCCTTCGCCTTGTCAGCCAAAAACCCGAACATATTCATCCGCTCCATGAATGCACAATAAATATCTATCGACACTGATCGAGCGATCTTTAGAACGAATTTCAAACACGCAAAATCCGGCGCTTGGCCGGGTTAAAGTCCAAATATGTGAAGAATCGGAACTTCTGCCCGAAAGTTTCGGAACTCATGCAGTCCCCAAACGTCCCCGACCAAACTCCAGAAACACAAAAGCCCCGCATTCGCGGGGCTTTCGTTTGAATCTTGGCGGGAAACCAGGGATTCGAACCCTGGGAACGCTATTAACGTTCGCCGGTTTTCAAGACCGGTGCATTCAACCACTCTGCCAATTTCCCTTGTGCATCCACAGGATTAGCATAGCCCATCCCGTCTCAGCGGGCGCCATAATACCCGAATGAAACACACTGTCAAACTCTCGCCATAGCTTGTTACAGAGCGTCTGTTATGATCTTTGCGACTGAACGTTTCAAAACCGGAGGAGTGTCGCCATGCGCGAACAGAATTACGCAGTGAATGGCAACGCGCAGGCTGAGCAGCTTGAAGTCAGCCGCGTGTTGCGCAACACCTATGGCTTGCTCGCCCTTACCCTCGCCTTCAGCGGTGTAATGGCGTTCGTGGCGCAGCAGATGCGCGTCGGCTACCCGAATATCTTCGTTGTGCTGATCGGCTTCTATGGTCTGTTCTTCCTGACCAACAAGTTGCGTGACTCGGCCTGGGGCCTGGTGTCGGCGTTTGCCTTGACGGGTTTCATGGGGTTTATCCTCGGCCCGATCCTCAACCGTTACCTCGGCATGGCCGGCGGTGCGGAAGTGGTCAGCTCGGCGTTTGCCATGACGGCCCTGGTGTTCGGTGGTCTGTCGGCCTACGTGCTGATCACCCGCAAGGACATGAGCTTCCTGGGCGGCTTCATCACCGCAGGCTTCTTCGTGCTGCTGGCGGCGGTGGTGGCAGGCATGTTCTTCCAGATCAGCGGCCTGCAACTGGCGATCAGCGCGGGTTTTGTGCTGTTCTCCTCGGTGTGCATCCTGTTCCAGACCAGCGCGATCATCCACGGTGGTGAGCGTAACTACATCATGGCGACCGTCAGCCTGTATGTGTCGATCTACAACCTGTTTATCAGCCTGTTGCAGATCTTCGGCATCATGAGCCGCGATGACTGATTGCCAGCGCAATAAAAAATGCCCCGTATCGAAAGATGCGGGGCATTTTTTTGTGTCAAGAACCGGGATTAATACTGATTGGGCTCCATTTCCAGTTCGACCTTGAAGCGCTCGGCGATATCGCGCTGGATACGCCGGGCCAGGTTGGCGATATCGTGCCCCGTGGCGCTGCCATAGTTGACCAGCACCAGCGCCTGCAGCTTGTGCACACCGGCATCGCCCTCGCGAAAGCCCTTCCAGCCAGCCTTGTCGATCAGCCAGCCGGCAGCGAGCTTCATTTGCCCGTCAGCCTGCGGGTAAGCCACCAGGTCTGGATATTGCGTTTGCAGCTCAGCCGCCAGGGCCTGGGACACCAATGGGTTCTTGAAGAAGCTTCCGGCATTGCCAAGCTCTGCCGGGTCCGGCAGTTTTTCGCGGCGGATGCTGCAAATTGCACGGCTGACGTCGCTCGGCGTCGGTTCGGTGATGCCCTGCCCCGCCAGGCGCTGCTGCACCGGGCCGTAGTCGAGTTTCAGATGGCTGGCGCGGCTCAGGGCAAAGCGCACCCGCAGGATCAGCCAGCGTCCGGTCTCGTGTTTGAACAGGCTGTCACGGTAGGCAAAGTTACAGGCTTGCAGGCTGAACTCCCGCAGTTCACCGGTGTGGCGATCCAGGGCGGTCAGGCCGGCGAATACATCCTTGATTTCCACCCCGTAGGCGCCGATGTTCTGCATGGGCGCGGCGCCAACGGTGCCGGGGATCAGGCTGAGGTTTTCCAGGCCGCAGAAACCCTGCGCCAGGGTCCACAGCACAAACGGGTGCCAGGCTTCGCCCGCTTCGGCCTCGACCACCACGTGCACGCCATCGTCATGCAGCACGCGGATGCCTTGGGTTGCCATGCGCAGCACCAGCGCGGGGATGTCCTGGGTCAACAGCAAGTTGCTGCCGCCACCGATCACCAGCAGTGGCAACGCTTGTGCGGCCGAATAGGCCAGGGCCTCCCGGACGTCGTCGTCGCTGCGGGCCTCGGCGAACAGTTGGGCACGAACATCAATGCCAAAGCTGTTGAATGGCTTGAGCGATACCTGCGAGTGCACTTGCAAGGTCATAGGCGGCCCTTCAATTCAATCACCAACAGATCACAGGCGCCCTCGATCAGGTCCAGGACCCGTTCGAAACCTTGCTCGCCTTCGTGATACGGGTCGGGCACTTCGTCCACCTCGGCGTCGTAACGGCGCAGGAACAGGTCCAGCTCGGCCTTGCCCTGGCCCGGTTGCAGGGCCTTGAGGTTGCGCAGGTTGCTGTGGTCCATCGCCAGGATGAGGTCGTAGCGCGCAAAGTCGGCGCGGCTGACCTGTTGGGCGCGCTGGGCGGATAAATCGTAGCCGCGCGCCAACGCCGCGCGTTGGCTGCGTTGATCCGGCGGATTGCCGATGTGCCATTCACCGGTACCGGCGGACGCCACATCGACCTGACCCGCCAACCCTGCGGCGCGCAACTTGTGGCGCAGTACGCCTTCTGCGGTAGGGGAACGGCAAATATTGCCCAGGCAGACAAACAGAACCTCCATCAGGCCCCCAGCAGGCGGCGGACGCGCTCGAGGTCTTCCGGGGTGTCAACACCGGCCGGCGGCGCTTCCAGCGCGTCGCCCACATGGATGCGCACGCCATGCCACAAGGCGCGCAATTGCTCCAGGGATTCGGTGTTTTCCAGCCAGCACGGGCCCCAACTGACGAAGTCATGCAGGAAACCGGCGCGGTAGGCATAAATGCCGATATGGCGGCGATAAGGCACGCCCTCCGGCAGCACGTCAGGGTGGCTGGCAAAGGCATCGCGCGCCCACGGCAGGGTCGAACGGCTGAATGTCAGCGCCAGGCCGTTGCGGTCGCTGACCACTTTCACCACGTTCGGGTTGAACAGCGTGGCGATGTCTTCGATCGGTTCAGCCAGGGTCGCCATGCGCGCTTCGCCATGGGCGGCCAGATTGGCGGCCACCTGGTCGATCACGCTCGGCGGGATCAACGGCTCGTCACCTTGCACGTTGACCACGATGGCATCCGGCGCCAGGCCGAGTTGGGTGGCCACTTCGGCCAGGCGGTCGGTGCCGGAGTTGTGGTCTTCGCGTGTCAGCACGGCCTCGGCGCCGAAGCCTTTGCAGGCTTCGATGATGCGCGGGTCATCGGTGGCCACCACCACGCGCTCGGCGCTGCTTTTGCAGGCCTGTTCCCACACCAGTTGGATCATCGGCTTGTTGCCGATCAGTTGCAGCGGCTTGCCCGGCAGGCGGGTCGACGCGTAGCGCGAGGGAATGACGACGGTAAAGGCTGTGGTCATTTATCCAGGCGCTCATCGGTGGTCAGGGTGCGGGCTTCGCTCTCCAGCATTACCGGGATGCCATCACGGATCGGGTAAGCCAGGCCGGCGCCTTTGCTGATCAGCTCGGTCTTGTCGGCGCTGAGCTTGAGCGGGCCTTTGCAGATCGGGCAAGCGAGGATGTCGAGCAGTTTGGTGTCCATGAGTGTGTCCTGGAAAGAAGCGATTTAAGGCAATAGGCGTGCAGGCAACAGACGCATCAACTGCGTGTCGAACCAGGCGACAAACGCCGGCGACGGCAGCGCATCCACCGCAAGGTACCACCAGTCGGGCTGGGCAAAGGCGCGGCACTTCACCGCGTCCTTTTCGGTCATGACCAGCGGCAATGGCGGTGTAAAATTCAGCACCTGGGCGCTATACGGCGCATGGTCGGCGAACGCATGGGGTATCGGCTGCCAGTGTAGCGTTTCAAGGGTCTTGAAGAAACGTTGCGGGTTACCAATGCCGGCGACCGCATGCACTGGCTGGCCCACGGCAAAGTGATCGACCGGCCGGCGCTCGCCGGTCTGCAGATTGACCAGCGCAGAGGGCTGCAAGTGAAAGGCAAAGCCATCGTCTTGATCGCTGGCGGCGCCGTTATATAAAAGCGCATCGACACTCTGCAGCCGCTCCACCGGCTCGCGCAGCGGTCCCGCCGGCAGGCAACGGCGATTGCCCAGGCCACGGGCGGCGTCGATCAGCACCAGCTCAAGGTCACGGGCCAGGCGGTAATGCTGCAGGCCATCGTCGCAGAGGATCAGGTCGAGGGGTTCGCTGGCCAGCAGCGCCTTGACCGCCTGGCTGCGATCCGGGTCGATCATCAAGGGAACGCCGCAACGCTGCACTATCAATAAAGGCTCATCACCCGCCACTTCAGCGCTGTGGGTGGCGTCGACCCGCCACGGCAACTGGGGTGGCTTGGCGCCATAACCGCGGCTGACCACCCCCACGCGCAAACCGCTGCGCCGGCAGTGTTCGATCAACCAGAGGATCAGCGGCGTCTTGCCGGTGCCGCCCACGGTGATATTACCCACCACCACCACCGGCACCGGCGAGCGGTAAATATCGCCCTCACCCGCCAGGAAGCGCGCGCGCTTGCGCTGCACCACCTGGCGGTACAGGGTTTCCAGCGGACGCAACAGCGCAAGCGCCGGGTGGCCCTCGTACCAGGCCTTGAGCAAACGATCGGACATGCTCATCAGGGCGGGCTCGCCGCCTCGACGGTGGTCATGCGCAGGTGGCTGAAACCGAGCTTGCCGGCGGCATCCATCGCGGTGATCACGGACTGGTGAGGGGTTTTGCCGTCGGCACTGATCGATAGCGGCATTTTAGTATCGCCGCCGGACTCTTTCTGCAAGGTGTCCATCAGGCTGTTAAGGTCGTTTTTTTCGAGTAACTGGTTATTCACCGAGAACACCCCTTCGGCGCTGATGGCGATATCCAGTTGCTTGACCTCCTGGTCTTCGGCCGGTGAACCGCTCACGGCTTCCGGCAGGTCGACCCGCAGCTCGGTCTGCCGGTTGAAGGTGGTGGTGACGACAAAAAACAGCAGCAGGATGAACACCACGTCGATCAGTGATGCGAGGTTGATATCAACGTTTTCCCGGCGCTTACGGCGAAATTTCACGCGTTGCCCCCAACCAGGTCCACGTCACGGTCGCCCTGCACCACTTCCACCAGTTTGATGGCTTCCTGTTCCATGCCGACCACCAGTTCATCGATGCGCCGCTGCAGGAAGCGGTGGAA
>JAFHKH010000610.1 GCA_016937595.1 Pseudomonas cedrina subsp. fulgida
GCAAGCCCGCTGCCACAGTTGATCTCCTTCGGGGGTTAGATCAGCTCTCTGGCCAGGAATGGCGCGGTGCGGCTGGCCTTGCTCTTGGCAACGGTCTGCGGCGTGCCGCAGGCCACTACCTTGCCGCCCAGGTCGCCGGCGCCCGGCCCGATATCCATCACCCAGTCACTCTGCGCCACCACGCGCATTTCATGCTCCACCACAACCACCGTATGCCCCGCCTCCACCAAGTGGTTCAACTGGCTGAGCAAGCGGTCGACATCGCGCGGATGCAGCCCGGTCGTAGGCTCATCCAACACATACAAGGTGGCGCCCCGCGCATTGCGTTGCAACTCGGTCGCCAGTTTGATGCGCTGCGCTTCGCCGCCGGACAGTTCGGTGGCCGGTTGCCCCAGGCGCAGGTAACCCAGGCCGATATCGCGCAGCACCTGCAATGAGCGCAGCACACCCGGTTGTTCGGCGAACACCTCGACGGCCTGCTCCACCGTCAAGCCCAGCACTTGAGCGATGCTCAAGCCTTGCCATTTGATCGCCAAAGTCTCGGGGTTGTAGCGTGCCCCGTGACAGGTCGGGCATGGCGCATAGACGCTGGGCATGAACAGCAGCTCGACACTGACAAACCCCTCTCCTTCACAGTTCGGGCAGCGCCCCTTGGCGACGTTGAACGAAAACTGCCCGGCGTCGTAATCACACTTTTTTGCGGCCGGCGTGGCGGCGAACAGTTTGCGTACGTGGTCGAACAGACCCGTATAGGTCGCCAGGTTGGAGCGCGGGGTGCGGCCGATGGGTTTCTGGTCCACCTGGACCAGGCGACGGATCTGCTCCAGCCCCCCGCCGATGCGTCCGCCGCTGGTTTGCGGCATGTCGTCTTCCAGGCTCGGCTCTTCGTCGTTTTCCACTGCCCGCCCAAGGCCGCTGCCCACCAGTTCCAGCAGCGCCTGGCTGACCAGGCTGGACTTGCCCGAACCGGAAATACCGGTGACCGCCGTAAAGCAGCCCAACGGGAAATCGACATTCAAGCCCTTGAGGTTATTGCGCGTCACGCCTTCCAGTTGCAGCCAGCCGACAGGCTCGCGATGCACCGGATTCGACACAGGCTTTTCGGCGAACAGGTACTCACGGGTCTGCGACGCCTCTACCGCGCCACGCCCCGCCGGCGGCCCGCTGTACAGCACTTGCCCGCCATGCTCGCCGGCGCCGGGCCGACGTCGATCAGCCAGTCGGCGCGGCGCATGGTTTCCAGGTCGTGCTCCACCACAAACAATGAGTTGCCCGCCGCTTTCAAGCGTTCCAGCGCGGTGAACAGCGCCTCGCCGTCCGCCGGATGCAGGCCCGCCGACGGTTCATCCAGCACATAGATCACACCGAACAACTGCGAGCCCAATTGCGTGGCCAGGCGCAGTCGCTGCAACTCACCGGACGACAACGTCGGCGTGCTGCGCTCCAGCGACAGGTAGCCCAGGCCCAGCTCGGTCAAAGTGCTGACCCGCTCCAGCAGGTCCTGGGCAATGCGTTGCGCCGCCAGGCGCTTTTCCACCGACAGTTTCATCTTGTCCTGCCCGGCCGCCACCGGGCGCAGCAACTCGGCCAACTGCGCCAACGACAGCTGCGACAACTCGCCGATATCCACCCCGGCAAACTTCACCGACAGCGCGGCTTTGGTCAGGCGTTTACCCTCGCACAACGGGCAGGCGCTGCCTTGCATGAACTGCGCGACGCGCTTTTTCATCAGCGCGCTTTGGGTGTGGGTGAAGGTGTGCAGGATGTAGCGCCGCGCACCGCTGAAGGTGCCCTGATAACTGGGCTCGAGTTTGCGTTTCAGCGCGTCGCGAGTCTGCGCGGGCGTGAAACCGGCATACACCGGCACGGTGGGGGTTTCCTCGGTGAACAGGATCCAGTCGCGCTGTTTTTTCGGCAGGTCGCGCCAGGGAATATCCACGTCATAGCCCAGGGTCACCAGGATGTCGCGCAGGTTCTGCCCTTGCCACGCCAACGGCCAGGACGCCACCGCGCGTTGGCGAATGGTCAGGGAAGGATCAGGCACCATCAGCGCCTCGGTCACCTCATACACGCGCCCCAGACCGTGGCATTGCGGGCAGGCGCCCTGGGGCAGGTTGGGCGAGAAATCCTCGGCGTACAGCATCGCCTGGCCAGGCGGATAACTGCCGGCGCGGGAATACAGCATGCGCACCAGGCTCGACAGCGTGGTGACGCTGCCCACCGACGAGCGCGCACTCGGCGTGCCACGCTGCTGTTGCAGGGCCACGGCGGGCGGCAGGCCTTCGATGCTGTCCACGTCCGGCACGCCGACCTGGTCGATCAGCCGTCGTGCGTACGGCGCCACCGACTCGAAATAGCGCCGCTGGGCCTCGGCATACACCGTGGAAAACGCCAGTGACGACTTGCCGGAACCCGACACGCCGGTAAACACCACCAGGGCGTCACGCGGGATATCCACGTCGACGTTGCGCAGGTTGTGTTCGCGGGCGCCACGCACGCGGACGAAGCCGGTTGGGTGGGCGGTGATCGGCGGCATGTTGCGCGGTGAAGTCATGGACAACCTTGTCGGGCGGTGAGCACGCTGCGCACCCGTTGCGTCAAGGCTTCGGGGCTGTAGGGCTTGCTCAGCAGATGAATATCGGGGGTCAGCAAATGGTTGCTGGAAAGAATGTCGCGGGTGTGGCCGGAAGTAAACAACACCGGCACCGGCGGCGTTTGCTGGCGGGCCCAGTCAGCCAGGTCGGTACTTTTGATGCGGCCGGGCATCACCACGTCAGTGAAGATCAACTCCGGATGCAAACCCTCTTGCAGTTTGAGCATGGCCTGGTCGCGTCCTCGGCCGTGAGCACGGTGTAGCCGGACTGCTCGAGCAACTCCACCACGGTCAGGCGCACGCCTTCATTGTCCTCGACCACCAGGATGGTTTCCTGCCGCCGCTAGGGGACACCTGGTCAACATCCCCCTCCACGCATTCAGGCTCCAGGCAGTGGGGGAAATACATCTGCACCACCGAGCCTTTGCCCTCCTCGCTCCACATCTCCACATGCCCGCCGCTTTGACGCACAAAACCAAACACCATGCTCAAGCCCAGGCCCGTGCCATGCCCTTCGCGCTTGGTGGTGAAGAAGGGTTCAAAGGCACGCTTGAGGGTGGTCTCGGACATGCCGACACCGGTATCGATCACCGCCAGGCGCACGTACTCACCGGGCTTGATGCTTTTACCCGCGCAATCGTCCGGGTTGAGGATGATGTTTTCACCGGTAATACGAATCACCCCTTCGCCCTTCATGGCATCACGGGCGTTGATCGCCAGGTTGAGCAGTGCGTTTTCCAACTGGTTGCGGTCGACATTGATGCACCAGGAATCCTGGGGCAATTGCACATCGATATGAATGGTTTCACCCAGTGCCCGTTGCAACAGCTCACCGAGACCGGCGTAGATGCGTTGCGGGTTGTACACCGCCGGCGACAGCGGTTGGCGGCGGGCAAACGCGAGCAATTGCGACGACAACTTGGAGCCGCGCTCCACCGCCGCGATGGCGGCCGCGACACGCCGCTGTATCTGGGCGTTCTCCGGTTCATGGCGGGCCAGCAGGTGCAGGTTGCCGGCGATCACTTGCAGCAGGTTATTGAAGTCGTGGGCCACGCCACCGGTCAGGCCGCCGATGGCTTCGAGCTTCTGCGACTGGCGCAACTGCTCTTCGGCGGCGGAGCGCGCCTGCACTTCGGCGGCCACACGCTGCTCGAGGTTGTGGGTGAGTTCCTGGCGCATCTGCTCGGACTTCACCAGTTCGGTGGTCTCCACCACAATCGCCAGCACCCCGGCCGGGCGCTGGTCATCGCCGGCCACCGGGCTGTAATAGAGATCCAGCCAGACGGTTTCCGGCTTGCCGTTGCGCGACAGGATCAGGTCCTTGTTGTTGAACGACAAGGTGCCGCCGGCCAGGCAGGTATCGACCACGTGCCGGTTGAAGTCGGCCACTTCCGGCCAACCCAGCTCGACCGGCATGCCCAGCAGCTTGGGGTGTCGGCCGCCGGCGAATACCGAGTAACTGTCGTTGTAGATCATGTAGCCCGCCTGGCCCCACAGCATCACCATCGGCACCGGAGAAGCGAGCATCATCTGCACGGTACAGGCCAGGCTGGTGGACCAGTCTTCAATGGCGCCCAAGTCGGTGGTAGACCAATCGAACGCCCGAATACGTCGGGCCATTTCTCCGGCCCAGCCTTCACAGCCGTGAGGGTTGGATAAAAACTGCATAGTTAAACTCTGCGCGGGGGAAGACAGTCGCAAAATTTGGAGCGCGGCGGGCGCAGATGGTTTCATCTTGCATCACTTAGGCTGGGAAAATCTTGTAATAAGCGGGCAAACCCCAATGCCGATCAGTTAAGAAACCGCAATGCTCAAAGCAATGAAGATCAAATGTGGGAGCGGGCTTGCTCGCGAAGGCGGTAGTCCAGCAAACATTGATGTTGAGTGGCCCACCGCTATCGCGGGCCCGCTCCCACAGGGGATCTGCGCTTAACTGAATGCCATTGGGGAAAAACCAGCGTTGAACGCCTCAATCAAGCAGTGGCCATCCTGGCCCGACGCCGATGCACCCAGGAACGCACCAGCGCTATCAGCGGGAACGCACTGCCCACCAGCATCACGCCCAGCCAGCCGCCGTGTTCGTACACGCTGCTGGCGATGGCCGAGC
>JAFHKH010000611.1 GCA_016937595.1 Pseudomonas cedrina subsp. fulgida
GACCGCTGTAAGAGCGGAACCCTAAGCGGCCGTTACCGCAGGAATGGATATGTACTCGGTAAAACCAAAGAACCTGGTCGGCCCGAAGGCCGCCACGGGAGCAAGCTCCCTCGCCACAAGAACGTGGTCGCCTGAAATAGCTTCCGCGAGATTCAAGATTTGAGGGTGAAATGTTAACTCTTAAAAATCAGTAAGTTATTTTATGTTTGGATACACCGTATTCGCGAGCAAGCCCGCTCCCACAGGGGGATCTGCGCCACTCTCAGCTACTTCTGCGCCCCGTCCTCATGCTGCAGATTCGCCTGGGTGATATTCGCCCCCGCCGGCACGCTGCGGGTCAGCCATACGTTGCCGCCGATGGTTGACCCTTTGCCGATGGTGATGCCGCCCCAGGATCGTGGCGCCGGCGTAGATCACCACATCATCCTCGACAATCGGGTGGCGTGGATGGCCTTTCTGCAACTGCCCATCTTGGTCCGCCGGGAAGCGTTTGGCGCCCAGGGTCACGGCCTGGTAGATGCGCACGCGCTCGCCGATGATCGCGGTCTCGCCGATCACCACGCCGGTCCCGTGGTCGATAAAGAAGCTCGGGCCGATCTGCGCGCCGGGGTGGATGTCGATGCCGGTGGCCGAGTGGGCGATTTCCGCGCTGATCCGCGCCAGCAGCGGCAGGCCGGCGCGATACAAATGGTGGGCCAGCCGATGGTGAATCACCGCCAGGATGCCTGGGTAGCACAGCAGCACTTCATCCACGCTGCGCGCCGCGGGGTCGCCGTGGTAGGCGGCGAGTACGTCTGTGTCGAGCAAACTGCGCAAGGACGGCAGGGCCAGGGCGAAATCCTGGATCAGCCGGATGGCCAGCGTATCGACTTCGCTGTCATCCTGGGCACCCTGGCGCGCGGCGTAACGCAGCTCCAGGCGCGCCTGGGCCAGCAGGGCATTCAAGGCAACGTCCAGTGTGTGGCCCACATAGAAATCTTCACTTTCCTCACGCAAGTCCACCGGCCCCAGGCGCATCGGGAACAGCGCACCGCACAGCGCTTCGAGAATCTGCGCCACGGCCTCGCGGGACGGCAACTCGCGGCCGCCATGCTCGCCACTCAACCGCCCATTGCGTGTGCGCCACTGGTCCCGGGCGCTGCGCAGTTGGCTGACGATGGTCTGCAATTGCCAATGGCTGGAACGTTCACTCACGGTATGCACTCCTGACGAAATGGCCCTCACTGTACGGCATGCACCCCGGCCGCCCTTAAGAACCAATGGTGTGGGCGCAAGAACTCGCCGGAATAAGCGAATGGCGGTTGCCCGATGAAAAGTGCCTGCCTATAGTCGCCCTGTATTCATTAACCGTGCGCAGCCATGATCAAACAACAGCTCGACCGTTTTAACCGCCTGGATCTGCTGGGCGGCGCCACTGC
>JAFHKH010000612.1 GCA_016937595.1 Pseudomonas cedrina subsp. fulgida
TGGGCGGCAAGTCGCCGAATGTGCTGCTGCCGACGCGGACTTCGCCAAAGTCGTGCCGCTGGGAGTGATGTCGGCGTTTCGCAACGTGGGCCAATCCTGCAGCGCGCCGACGCGGATGATCGTGCCGAGGGCGCGGTTGGCCGAGGTCGAGGCGCTGGCCGCAGCCACCGCCAACGCGATCATCGTCGGCGACCCGGCATCGGAAAATACGGTGCTGGGGCCGATTGCCAACCAGGCGCAGTTCGAGCGTGTGCAGGCGATGATCGAGACCGGTATCGGCGAAGGGGCGAAACTGGTGTGCGGCGGCCCTGGCCGGGTGGCGGGTTTTGACAAAGGCTTCTACACCCGGCCGACAGTGTTCTCCGAAGTGAAGAACCGCATGCGTATCGCCCAGGAAGAAATTTTTGGCCCGGTGCTCTGCATCATCGCGTATGACAGCGTCGATGAAGCGGTGGCTATCGCCAACGACACGGTGTATGGGCTGGGCGCTCATGTGCAGGGCCGGGACCTGGTGCTTGCCCGAGCCGTGGCCTCGCGTATCCGTGCCGGCCAGGTACACCTGAACCATCCCGCCTGGGACCCGATGGCGCCGTTTGGTGGCTACAAGCGTTCAGGCAATGGCCGGGAATATGGGGTGCTGGGGTTTGAGGAATATCTGGAGACCAAGGCAATTGTCGGGTTTGCCGGGTAGGGATGATCAAGAGCAAGTGTGCTTTTCTGTGGGAGCTGGCTTGCCTGCGATGCAGGCAACTCGGTAAACCGATCATTCCCACGCTCTGCGTGGGAATGCATCGCGTGACGCTCTGCCTCACCATGGCTGGCAGGACGCGGAGCGTCCCAAGAGGCATTCCCACGCGGGAGCGTGGGAATGATCAGCCGGGTCAGCTCAGAAATCCGCCACCTTGCCCCAGGCCGATGACTTGAAGCGATCCGGATGATAAGGCTTCGGGTCCACAATCGGCTGCGCGCCACTGACGATGTCCGCAATCAAGTGCCCCGCCCCCGGCCCGATTCCAAAGCCATGCCCACTGAACCCGGCCGCCAGCACCAGCCCCGGCAGGCTGGCGACTTCGCCGATCCCGGGAACCCCGTCAGGCGTGCTGTCCACATACCCCGCCCACGCCGCGGTCACCGATGAATCCTTGAACGCCGGCATCAATTGCGCGGCACGCTGGTAGGTCAACTTGACGGCGGCAGCGTCGGGCGTCGGGTCCAGAATGCGCATCTTCTCCATCGGCGTCGGCGCGTCCAGGCGCCAGCGTTTCCAGCTTTCATGACCTGCGCGCGCGCCTTCGAACCCGCCGACCGCCAGGTTGCGCCAGCGTCGCTGAAACATCGGCAGAAACTGTGGCGCAAAACTCAGTAACTGCGGCGTCGGTCGACCCGCCCTCGCCCGCTGATCGCCAAGGTGTAGCTGCCATCGAAACGGCGCGTCATCGAGGCCTGCGTCGTATGCAGCGCGCTCGGCAATTCCTCGCTGGGGGGCGACACGCGCAGCACGGTCTGCCGAATAGTCGCCTGGGGAAAACGGATGCCATATTGGCGACAGAACGACGAGGCCCAGGCACCGGCGGCCAGCACCGCCTGCCGCGTACGGATGGTGCCTTTCTCGGTCACCACCGCCGACAGTCGCCCGCCCTCGGTTTCCAGCCCGCGCACGGCACAGTCTTGATGCACAGTGCTGCCCAGCGCCATGATCGCGCGCGCCACCGCCGGGGCCGCGCGGGACGGGTCGGCGATGCCATCGGTGGGCGCGTAGACCCCGCCCTTCCACGGTTTACCGGTCGCCCGGCCACGTTCAGCGGCTTGCTGCGCGGTGAGCATATGGGTCTCGACGTTGACCGAACGGGCGAACTCGCCCCAGCGCGCCCAGGCTTCGATTTCCTTTTCGTTGTTGCTCAGGTAAAGCAGGCCGCAGCGCGTGAAACCGGTCTGCTCGCCGGTCTCGGCGGCAAATTGCGACCACAATTCCAGGCTCTTGGTGGCCATCGGCAACTCGCGCGCATCGCGATTCTGTTGGCGGCACCAGCCCCAGTTACGGCTCGATTGCTCGGCGCCGATGCGGCCCTTCTCGACCAGCGCGACCTTCATCCCGCGCTTGGCCAGGTAATAGGCGGTAAAAGCACCGATGATGCCGCCGCCGATCACCACGACATCGGCGTGCGTCGGCAGGTCGGGCGAAGTTTCTACAGGAATCAAGGGAGCTGGCATGGGCGGGTATCCGTCAAGGGGCGGTCGTGGGGGCGCTGGTATCGCGGCAGCATGGATTTATTACACCACCATGAAGCCATGCATAAACGGCGAAAATTACCGGCTGACTGATACAAACCACCGTTTAACAGGCCCGCCCCGGCAGACTTTACCGATGAGGCCGGCGCGGGTTTCGACAACGCGGTGAGGCGGCCGCGCCTATTAACTGGTAAAGTGCGCACCGTTATTTATTAAGAGGAATGTTTCATGGCCACTAACCGCTCTCAGCGTCTGCGCAAAAAACTGTGTGTGGACGAGTTCCAGGAGTTGGGTTTCGAACTGAACCTGGAATTCAAGAAAGATCTGGCTGACGATGCGATCGATGCCTTTCTCGACGCATTCCTCAAAGAAGCCATGGAAGCCAATGGCCTGGGCTACGTCGGCGGTGACGACTACGGTCTGGTCTGCCTGCAGAAGCGTGGTTCGGTCAGCGAAGAGCAGCGTGCCAAGGTTGAAGCCTGGCTCAAATCCCGCGATGAACTGACCAAAGCCGATGTCAGCCCATTGCTGGACGTCTGGTATCCGGAAAAGCCGATCAACCCGGTTGCCTGATTGCCATCAGGCCATCCGCTGTGATGGCCCTGTTTGTTTACGCAACACCTTCTCCAGGTGCTGCGCGCCCTCGACCTGTTCAAGGCCTGGGCTGCCTTCAAGAACCGCTCAATCACCGATACGCCAACCACTGACTGCCCGACACTGTGGGGAAAGCGACGCCGTGCCTGCAAAAAAACGCCGATTTCAAGCTATCGTTCAGCTACAAGTGGCGTCACCTTGGGGCATAATGCCGACACTTTCATGACCATTGAGGGAATTTTCCTATTTACCCCTCACTTTTTTCACCCTCCTCAGCAGTAGGGTTTTACTTCTTATGATCAAATCTTTGCGTCCATTGTTACTCGCCAGCCTCCTCTTGCCACTGGCTTTTTCCGCCACCGCCGCCCCCGTCAACAACAGCCTGCCGCCCAACGTCGCGCAGGCCCTGCAGAAAGCCAAGCTGCAAAACACCGCTCTGTCCCTGGTGATGATTCCGCTGAACGGCCCCGGTACGCCAACCATCTTCAATGCGGATGTCTCGGTGAACCCGGCCTCCACCATGAAGCTGGTCACCACTTACGCGGCCCTGGAAATGCTCGGCCCCAACCACCAGTGGAAAACCGAGTTCTATACCGATGGCACGCTCAGCGGTGGCGTGCTGCACGGCAACCTGTACCTCAAGGGCGGTGGCGACCCCAAGCTGAACATGGAAAAACTCTGGCTGCTGATGCGCGACCTGCGCGCCAACGGTGTACAGCAAGTCACCGGCGACCTGGTGCTCGACCGCGGGTTCTTCCTGCAACCGCAACTGCCCGAATTCAATGACGATGGCAACGACGAGAACAAGCCGTTCCTGGTTAAGCCGGACGCGCTGCTGGTCAACCTCAAGGCCCTGCGTTTCGTGACGCGCAATGATTCGGGCCGGGTATTGGTGTCGGTCGAGCGCCGATTGCCAGCATCCGCATCGACAACCAGGTCAAGGTCTCCAACGCCAAGCAATGCACCGGTGACGTGCGCTACAACCCCGTCACTGCCGCTGACGGCAGCGTGACCGTCACCGTCAGCGGCCAATTGGCCGAAGGCTGCAGCTCGCAGACCTATTTGTCGCTGCTGGACCACGCCACCTACACCGCGGGCGCCGTGCGCGCGATCTGGCAGGAACTGGGCGGTACCATCCAGGGCCGTGACGTGCAGGCGCCAGTGCCCAAGAATGCCAAAGTGCTGGCACGGGCGTTCTCGCCGGACCTCGCGGAAATCATCCGCGACATCAACAAATACAGTAACAACACCATGGCCCAACAGCTGTTCCTGAGCCTGGGTGCGCAGTTTCGCAACGATGCCGATGGCGACGATGCCAAGGCCGCGCAACGCGTGGTGCGCCAGTGGCTGGCGAAGAAAGGCATCACCGCACCGCATTTGGTGATGGAGAACGGCTCGGGCCTGTCCCGCGCCGAACGGGTCAGCGCCCGCGAAATGGCGGCGATGCTGCAAGCGGCGTGGCACAGCCCCTATGCCGCGGAATACATCAGCTCGATGCCGATTGCCGGCACCGACGGCACCATGCGCAAGCGCCTGAAAACCACCGCCATGCGCGGCGAAGCCCACGTCAAGACCGGCACCTTGAACACCGTGCGCGCCATCGCCGGGTTCAGCCGCGACAACAACGGCAATACCTGGGCGGTGGTGGCGATCCTCAACGATCCGAAGCCTTGGGGCGCTTCATCGGTGCTGGATCAGGTGCTGCTGGACCTGTATCGCCAGCCGAAACTGGCGGCGGCGGCGCCAGTGCTCTAGGCCCCTCCCTGAAGCCAGCGTGTGTGGGAGCGGGCTTGTGT
>JAFHKH010000613.1 GCA_016937595.1 Pseudomonas cedrina subsp. fulgida
TCGCGAAGGCGGTGAATCAGTCACCAAATACATTGACTGACACTCCGCTTTCGCGAGCAAGCCCGCTCCCACAAGGGTCCGCATTGCCAGGCAGAAATTACTTCTGCTTCACGCCTTCCAGCGAGATGTCCAGGTCGACAGTCTGCGAAGTCGGGCCTGGGCCTTTGATGCCGAAATCGTTCAGGTCGATGGTGGTCTTGGCGTTGAAGCCAGCACGTTCGCCGCCCCATGGGTCTTTACCTTCACCGTTGAAGGTAGCCTTGAAGGTCACAGGCTTGGTCACGCCGTGGAACGTCAGGTCGCCGGTTACGTCAGCAGTTTTCTCGCCGGTGGACTTGACAGCGGTGGACACGAACTTGGCATCGGCAAACTTGCCGACGTCGAGGAAGTCTTTGCTGGCGATGTGCTTGTCACGCTCGGCGTGGTTGGACCACAGGCTGGCGGTTTTCACGTCGACTGCGATTTTGCTGGCTTCCGGCTTGGCCGAATCCCAGCTGAAGGTGCCGTCCCAGTCCTTGAAGGTACCGTGGATGTAACTGTAGCCCAGGTGGCTGATTTTCCAGTCGATGAAGGCGTGCTGGCCTTCTTTGTCGATCTTGTAGTCGGCGGCCATGACCTGGCCTGCCGACAGCAGCGCGGTACCGATTGCCAGAGCAGCGAGGGTCTTTTTCAACATGCTTTCTATTCCTTGTGAGTCGAGGTTGAACATCAGGCTTTGCGCCCCAGCATGCGCTTGAGGGTCACATCACGATCGATAAAGTGGTGTTTCAACGCAGCCACGCCGTGCAAGCCGGCGAAGACCACCAACACCCAGGCGAGGTACAGGTGCACCACGCCGGCGGTGTCTGCCTGGTCCGGTAGCCCGGATACCACGGCAGGAATCTCAAACAGGCCAAACACCGGGATACCGACACCGTCTGCGGTGGAAATCAGGTAACCGGCGATCATCACGGCAAACAACCCGAGATACAGGAACGCGTGGCCAAGTGCCGCGCCGATACGGGTCATGCGGCTGTAGCTGGCCAGCGGCGGTGGCGGCGGGCTGAGCAGGCGCCAGACGATACGCGCGAGCATGATGGCAAACAGCGTGATGCCAATGCTCTTATGCAGGTCCGGTGCCTCTTTGCGCCAGGCGCTGTAGTAGTCGAGACCGACCATCCACAAGCCCAGGGCGAACAAGCCAAACACCACCAGGGCCACGCCCCAGTGCAAGACAATACTGACCCAACCATAGCGGGCCGGCGAATTGCGTAATTGCATGTACTTAAATTCCGTAAGAGCTGCGCCCAAGACTAGCGATTTACCTATCGAATTAAAGCGAAAAATTTCGCTTTGAAATATCGAGAAATACGATATTGAGGGTATGAAGCGTAAATTAACCTCGGATTAAGGACTATCCAGAAGAAACGTGACAGACCGTCCTGCGTTTACCGCCCATTCACAGGTAATGCTTGTGACACGCGCGCCCATTGCATAGGCTTGCGCGATTGTTTTACCTGCGCAGGCCGCAGGACCGCTTCGAGGAGATCACCGATGGGCTTGAACGACCAGTGGATGCAACGCGACCTTGCGGTGCTGTGGCATCCCTGCACCCAGATGAAAGACCACCAGCAACTGCCGCTGGTGCCGATCAAGCGCGGCGAAGGCGTCTGGCTGGAAGACTTCGAAGGCAAGCGCTACCTTGATGCCGTCAGCTCCTGGTGGGTCAACGTGTTCGGTCACGCCAACCCGCGCATCAACCAGCGCATCAAGGATCAGGTCGACCAACTGGAACACGTGATCCTCGCCGGGTTCAGCCACCAGCCGGTCATCGAGCTGTCCGAGCGCCTGGTGCGGATGACGCCCGAAGGCCTGACCCGCTGCTTCTACGCCGATAATGGCTCGTCGTGCATCGAAGTCGCACTGAAGATGAGTTTTCACTATTGGCTCAACCGTGGCCTGCCGAATAAAAAACGCTTCGTCACCCTGACCAACAGCTACCACGGCGAAACCATCGCCGCGATGTCGGTGGGCGATGTGCCGCTGTTTACCGAGACCTACAAGGCGCTGCTGCTCGACACCCTCAAGGTGCCCAGCCCGGATTGCTACCTGCGCCCCGAGGGCGTGAGCTGGGAAGAGCACTCGCGTACGATGTTCCTGGCCATGGAGCAGACCCTGGCGGATCACCACGACAGCGTCGCCGCGGTGATCGTCGAGCCGCTGATCCAGGGCGCCGGCGGCATGCGCATGTACCACCCGGTGTACCTCAAGCTTTTGCGCGAGGCCTGCGACCGCTATGGCGTGCACCTGATCCACGATGAAATCGCCGTGGGTTTCGGCCGCACCGGCAGCATGTTCGCCTGTGAACAGGCCGGCATCCGCCCGGACTTCCTGTGCCTGTCCAAGGCCCTTACCGGCGGTTACCTGCCGCTGGCGGCGGTGGTGACCACCGATGACGTGTACGACGCCTTCTACGACGACTACCCAACCCTGCGCGCCTTCCTGCATTCCCACAGCTACACCGGCAACCCGCTGGCGTGCGCGGCGGCCTTGGCGACCCTGGATATCTTCGAAGAAGACAACGTCATCGAAAACAACAAGGCCCTGGCCCAGCGCATGGCGACGGCCACCGCGCACCTGGTGGATCACCCCCACGTTTCGGAAGTGCGTCAGACCGGCATGGTGCTGGCCATCGAGATGGTCCAGGACAAAGCCACCAAGACCGCCTACCCGTGGCAGGAGCGTCGCGGCCTGAAGGTGTTCGAGCACGCCCTGGCACGCGGCGCGCTGTTGCGCCCGTTGGGCAGTGTGGTGTACTTCTTGCCGCCGTATGTGATTACCCCGGAGCAGATCGACTTCCTCGCCGAAGTCGCCAGCGAAGGCATCGACATCGCCACCCGCAGCAACGTCAGTGTCGCCGTGCCAACGGATTTCCATCCAGGCTTTCGCGATCCGGGCTGATGATCGTTCCC
>JAFHKH010000614.1 GCA_016937595.1 Pseudomonas cedrina subsp. fulgida
CTGCTGCTGCTCGACGAACAGAACCCCCACGCCGTGTTGTTCCAGCTCAAACTGGTCAGCCGCACCCTGCGTCGTCTCAACGATGACTTTGGCGTACCGCGGGAAACCGGTCTCGGCGCGCTGGTGGAGCGCCTGGCGCGCTTCGACCTGGGCTGCCTGGAGAACCCGCTGTTTGGCGAGTCCGGCGTGCGTGCCGCGTTGGACGGCCTGGCCGACCTGCTGCAAGCGGTCGCGGATGAAAGTGGGCAAGTCTCGGATCGCCTGGCCTTGCGCCATTTCGCCCATGTGGATGCGGTCAGCCAGCAAACGGTGTCGGTATGATGAGTGCGCGCTACCAGATTTTCCACGATACCCACTACCACTACGACAGCCCGGTGTCCCTGGCCCAGCAGTTGGCGCACCTGTGGCCACGGCCGTGCGCCTGGCAACGGTGCAGTTCGCAGCAGTTGGACATCGTCCCGGAACCGACTTCGCGTCGCGATGAGCTGGATGTGTTCGGCAACCCCATCACGCGCCTCGCGTTCGAACGGCCCCATGACGAATTGCTGGTGAACGCCGGGCTGACCGTGGAAGTGCTGGCGCGGCCGGCGCTGGATTTCCAGCAATCGCCAGCCTGGGACCACACCCGCGACAGCCTGACCTACAGCAGCCAGGCCATGTCCCTGGAGCTGATCGAAGCCTGCCGCTACCGCTTCGAATCACCCTACGTGCACCTGAAGAAAACCTTCGTCG
>JAFHKH010000615.1 GCA_016937595.1 Pseudomonas cedrina subsp. fulgida
GCAACGATCGGGGCCTGCAGACGACCTGTCCTGGTCCCAGCGGCTGTCGGACAACTGGGCGATCACCACCGCCGCGTCCTGGCGCTCACTGGGCTACCGCGAGTTGGAAGACTCGACTTACACCACCGACACCCGCGAGCAACGACGCGCGCGCTATCGCGATCAGCAAAGCACCACGGCGTCCTGGTCGCACCCGATGCTGGGGGCATTCAGTGCCGGCGTCTCACGTTCGTCTTCGTATACCGGCGACGGCAGCACCCGCGCACTGGCGTCGTGGGGCACCAGTGTGGGCCGCGTGTCAGTGTCGGCCAGCGCCGAATGGCAAGTGGGCGGGCGCAAACAGAGTGACGACAGCGTCTACCTGAATATCAGCCTGCCCCTGGGCGAAAACCGCCGCGCCCGTGCCTGGGCGCGCAATGCCGGCGGTGAGCAGCGCATGGGCGCGGGCTTGAGCGAGCAGCTCAATGACCAGTTGAGTTACCGGGTCGGCGTGGAACGCGACAGCCGCGACCGTGAAGTCGAGTCCTCCCTCGGCGTGTCGGCGCTGCCGTATTACAGCCAACTGGACTTCAACTACACCCGCTCCGACGCCGAACGCGCCAGCTATCAGGGCGGCGCACGCGGTGGCCTGGTGTTGCACGGCGACGGCCTGACCTTCTCGCCGTACCCGGTGCGCGACACCTTTGCCGTGATGTCGGTAGGCGAGATGGCGGGGGATCAGGGTCAGCACCCCCAAGCGGCCCGGTGTGGACCGACTGGCAGGGCCAGGCGGTGGTGCCGCAACTCAGCGCCTATGGCCGCAGCCCGGTGGAGGTGCAAACCCGTTCGCTGCCGCGCAATGCCGACATCAGCAATGGCCTGGCGGTGTTGTCAGCCGGGCGCGGCGCGGTGGACAAGGTTGAGTTCGGCGTGACGCTCACACGCCGCGCGCTGCTCAGCGTGACCCGCGACGACGGCACGCCGTTGCCACGCGGCGCGGCGGTGAGTACCGGCGACGGCGAGTTCGTCACCTTGGTACAGGAAGGCAGCCAGGTGTTCCTGCCCAATGTGTTCGACCAGCGCCCGCTGTTTATCAAAGCCAGCGGGCGCGAGCCCTGCCGCCTGGACGTTGAGCTGCCGGACAAAGGCGACCCCGACGTGTATTTCGAAACCGCGGCGGCCCGGTGCCGCCAGCCATGAGGATGATTGCCATGGGTGTCAACACAGCCCTGTTACTGCTGGTTCTGCTGTTGAGCACCAGCGCCTGGGGCGAAGACGAATGTCGGCTGAACCTGAGCGAATCGCGCCTGGATTTCGGCCTGATGAACCGGGCGCTCGCCGTTGCGCCTGCGCCCGAGCGGCTACTGGGTGAGCGGCGAGTCAGCCTCACATTGAACTGCCCGCAGGCCCAGGATTTGAGCCTGTTTTACCGGGCCATGGCGGCCGGTGCGCAACGCTACCGGTTTACCGAACGCGGCACTTACCGCCTGCACGTCGGCGAGGCGGTACTCGATGGCCAAGCCGTAGAACTCGGCCTTGTGGCCGGCAGTGGCCAGCCCCCGGTCGCCAGCGGTTCGCGCCTGGTGTGGCGTGCGGAGCACGGCATCGTACCGCTGCGCGGCGGCGTGCCCGTAAGCGGGCGCAACCTGTCGCTGCAAATCGACGCCAGCGCCTGGGCCGATGAAGCGGCCGCTCGAGTGAACGATGCGGTGACCTGGGACAGCGGCGGGTTGTTTGATGCAATCCACAGCGGCCGCTCGCGGGAGCTGCGCCTGCAAGCGCGCTTCGCCCCGGCCGCCTGCACGCCAGTGTTGTCCAACGGCGGGCAGGTGGACTTCGGCAAGCTGTCGGTGCTGGATTTGAGCCAGAACAGCGACACAGCCCTGCCCGCCCGGTCCCTGGCGGTGAACGTGGCCTGCGATGCGCCGACCGCCTTCACCTTGCGCCTGCAGGACAACCGCCAAGGCTCTGCCACCGGCGCGCCGATGACACGGCTTACGGTCTGGGGCTGGATTCGCGCCAACACAAAATCGGTCGCTACCGGCTGCTCTTCGACCCGACGCGCGCCACGGCCGACAGCTATGGCGCGCTGTATCGCACCGATGCCGCCGCCGACACCGGCCCTGGAGCAGTGCCAGCGCCAGTCCGATTGCCATCAGCGGCAATCGTTTCATCGGTTTCAGCGCCGTTGCCGGCAGCACCAGTGGCCCCTCCTCGATTCAACACCTCAGCGCCACGGCGAGCCTGGAAGCGTTCATCGCGCCTCTTGGTTCACTGGACCTGGGCAACGAAGTGCGCCTCGACGGCGCCGCCACCCTCGAAATCAACTATCTCTAGGAGCACGCCCATGAACACCGTTCGTCTATCGCTGGCCAGTCTTGCCCTCCTGGGGCTCGTCGGCTCGGCCCACGCTGCCTCCACCGCCGAACTGACCGTCACCGGCCTGATCACGCCCATGGCCTGCACGCCGGTGTTCTCGGCGGGCGGCCTGGTGGATTTCGGCAAAATTTCACAACAGGACCTCAAGCAGGCCACGCCCACGATGCTGCCGCTCAAAACCATGACCCTCACGGTGAGTTGCAACAGCGCCGGGCGCTACGCCTTGCGCATGCGCGACAACCGCGACGGCACCGCCTACGTCAACAGCGAGATTTACTACGGCTTCGGCCTTGACGCCAGCGGCGGCAAAATCGGCGTGTATTCGCTCAAATTCGATCCCAGGCAGACCGTCGCCGACGCCTTGCCGGTGATTTACGGCACCGAATCGACCACCCAGGGCGTGGCCTGGCGTACCTCCAACAGCAACCCCATCGACATGGGTTCACGCAGCCTGCTCGGTTTTACCGAAGTGAACGGCAGCAGCGCCGGGCCCACGGCGATCCAGAACCTGACCAGCACCTTCATCCTGGAAGCGGTGATCAACGCCAAGCAGAACCTGGACCTGAGCCAGGAGGTGGTGATGGACGGCTCGGCGACGCTGGAGGTGGTTTACCTGTAATTCCCAACCGTGACTTTCCCTAGTTCAAAGGAGCAACACCATGCGCATTACCTTCACCACCCTGAGCGTCGCGCTGCTGCTGGCCGGCAGCGGCGGCGCATTTGCCGCCTCGAGCGTCGACCTCAGTGTCAAAGGCTCAATCACGCCAAGCGCTTGTACGCCCGGGCTGTCCAACGGCGGGCTTGTCGATATCGGCAAGTTATCGGCCAAGGACCTCAACGCAGACCGAATGACCCGAATCAAAGAACAAACACTTCAACTGAGCGTGACCTGCGATGCGCCCACGCTCATGGCACTGGAGAGCAAGGACAACCGACCTGGCTCGGAATATGACAACAGAGGCAACTTTGGACTGGGCCTGATCAATGACACAGAGAAGCTCGGTTCCATGGAGCTATCGCTGCTTTCGCCAGTGGCCGACGGCGTGCCGGTAAGGACCATCGAGTCTTATGACAACGGTGCGACCTGGGCTGGCAACATGTGGCTGATGCCCGACAACCTGCTGTCGGTAGCGAACACGACGACTGCCGCGCCGATAGCCGTTCAACTGATGACGGCCGAGCTGCGAATCAACAGCCTCATCGCGCCCACCAATACCCTGACCCTTGACAACGAGGTAGCCATCGACGGCTCCGTTACGCTGACCGTTAAATACCTGTAACGCCAGTCACCGGATTTATCCACTGACCCACCGCCTTCGCGGGCAAG
>JAFHKH010000616.1 GCA_016937595.1 Pseudomonas cedrina subsp. fulgida
GCTTTCGCGAGCAAGCCCGCTCCCACATTGGCTAGTGTCAATTTTGAAAGCTATGGACGGCTCATGAAACACCGATACCTCGCCCTGTTGCTTATAACCTCCCCGGAACTGCTCGCCGACACCCGCGACGACGCCCTCACACTCCCCAACGTCGTCATCAGCGCCAACCGCCAGGTCCAGGCCCGCAACGACAGCAGCGCCGCGAACAGCGTGTTCACCCGCGACGACATTGACCGCTTGCAACCCACCAGCCTTACCGACCTGCTCAGCCGTGTGCCCGGCGTGCAAATAGCGCCCACCGGTGGCCGTGGCAGCTTGCCGGGGGTTTACATTCGCGGTACCAAATCCGCGCAAAGCCTGGTGCTGGTAGACGGCAGCGCATCGCCAACACCACCTCCGGCGACAGCGGCCTGCAATACCTCAATGTCGACCAGATTGAGCGGGTGGAAGTACTGCGCGGCTCACGCTCGGTGATCTACGGCAGCGATGCGATTGGCGGGGTGATCCAGGTCTTCACCCGCCGCAACGCCGAGCCAGGCCTGCAACCGCGGCTGAAGCTGGGATTTGGCAGCAACCAGACCTGGGAACGCAGCCTCGGGCTGTCCGGCGGCGACGAGCATACGCGCTTCAACCTCGGAGCCAGCCTGGATGAAACCGCAGGCATTAACTCCACGCACACATCATTCCCCAGCGATGGCGACCATGACGCCTACCGCAACCAGTCCCTGAGTTTGAACCTCAGCCACGCGTTTACCGATGAGCTGGAGGTGGGCTTCAACCTGTTGGATAGCCGTGGCAAGTCGGAGTATGACAACAGCTTCGGCCGCTACGACGTCGCCAGCGGGCAAACCGTCGGGCAAAAACCTTACACCGACTACACCGTCAGCAGCGCCAGCGGCTATGTCGATACCACGTTCAACCAGCGCTGGCAATCGCGCCTGGAGCTGGGCCACAGCGAGAACCGCGATACCAAGCGCGACACCCTCAGTGATGACTTCAGCGTATTCAATACCTACCGCGACTCGGTCAACTGGCAGAACGACCTGACGCTGGACGACCAGAACAGCCTGATACTCGGCGGCGACTGGTACGAAGACCGCTTCCACGGCTCCACGACCTTCACCGAAAACAGCCGCTGGAACCGCGCGGCGTTTGTGCAGCATCGCTTCCACGGCGACGGGTTTTCCACGGAACTTGGGCTGCGCCTCGACCAGAACCAGCAGTTCGGCGGCCAGAACAGCTGGAGCGGCACCGTCACCTTGCCGCTCAACTCGAACAACGACCTGCTGCTCAGTTACAGCGAAGGCTTGCGTGCGCCGACCTTCAACGACCTGTATTACCCCGACATCCAGTACAGCAACCCCAACCTGCAGCCCGAAACCTCAAAGAGCTACGAGCTGCAATGGCGTAGCCAGTTGAGCGACAGCACACGCCTGGAAGCCTCGCTGTACCGCACCGACTTGAGCGACGCGATCATCCTCGACCGCGCCGGCAAGCCGCAGAACGTGGCGACGGCACGCATCAATGGCTTCGAAGCTGCGCTCAAGCAGGAACTGTTTGGCTGGCAAGGCAACCTGGGGCTGGCGCTCATCGACCCACGCGACCGCGACAGCGGCCACACCTTGGCCCGCCGGGCGCGACGGACGTTGAGCCTGGACCTGGATCGGCAGTTCGACAAGGTCAGTGTGGGCGCAAGCTGGCAGGCCATCAGCAGCAGCTATGACGATCAAGACAATACCCAGCAACTGGGTGGATATGCCTTGCTGGGGTTGCGCAGCCGTTGGGCGCTGAGTCGGGAGGTGGCGTTGTCGTTAAAGGTCGATAACCTGCTGGACAGGGCGTATGCGCGGGCGCGTTACAGTTATGACGATCCGGCGTTTTTGAATAATCAGGATTATCGGGAAGAGGGTCGGGTGTGGAGGGTTGGGGTGACTTGGACGCCCGATATCTGAGGTGTACATACCGGCCTGATCGCAGGCAAGCCAGCTCCCACAGGGAATGGATTTCAAAGGTGGGAGCTGGCTTGCCTGCGATAGCGGTATCAAAGGTCCGGAGCAATCACCTGACACAACCGCGCCACCGCCTCCAACATCTGCCCACTGGGCCGCTCCAGCCCTTTATCCGGAACCAGCCGCACACGCTCAGCCATCGTCGGCCAGACATGCCAGGCTTCTTTCTGAGCCTGGTCACCGACCAGGATCAACTCGGGATCACGCTGCAATACCGACTCGATGCTCACCTGCGGCGCGGGCAGCGTGAGGTCGTCGAATACATTGCGCGCGCCGCACACATTCAACGCATCGCTGATGATTTGCCTGCCGCCGATGGTATACAGCGGCGGGTTCCACACTTGGTAGAACACCCGTAACGGTTCGGCACGCTGATAGCGCTGGCGCAGTTCGGCCAGGCGTTGGCGCAACTGCGCGGCGAGCTGACGACCGGCGTCAGCGCGGCCCAATTGCTCGGCGATGGCCTGGACCTGGGCGGTGAGCTGCTCAAGGTTATGGGGTTCGGCGACGTACACTGGAATGCTAAGGCGCTGCAATTGCTCACGCTGCGCCGGGCCGACACTGCCGGGCCACAGCAGGATCAGGTCGGGTTGGAGGCTGAGCAGGCGCTCCATGTCCAACTGGCCGTAACCGCCCACCGACGGCACTTGCGCCAGGGCGGGCGGGCGCTCGCCAGCGTCGAGCAGGCCCACCAGCACGTCGGCAGCGCCCAGTTCGACCACGATTTCAGACAGCGACGGTGCCAGGCTGACCACCCGCTCGGCCGCCAGGATTTGGGCACAGCCCGCCAGCAGCAGGAGCGCCAGCCAGCGACGCATCATCCCAGCTGACGCGGGATGCGATAAAGGTAGAACAGCACCGTGGTCGACAGCGCCAGGAGAAACAGCGGCACCGCTTCCAGGCCGACGAACACCGCCAGCGCGCCGATCCAGGCGGGGACGCCGGCCACCAGCAAGGCGGTGCGCCGACGCGCCGCCAGGGTGATCCAGGCCGCCGGTTCTTCGGGGCTATCGAGGGCTTTGGAAGTGGCGATCAGCGCGTGTTTATAGCCGGTGAAGTAGCGCAGGCTGAGAAACATCGAGGCCACGCCGGCAATGAAGAACGGCATGGCCAGCACCGGCAGCAGGGGTTCGCCGCGGGCAAATACCAGGTTGATCACGAACAACGGCAGCAATGCCAGCGCCAGGTACTGCCACCAACTGAAGGACAGTCGCCGTTTCACCTGGCCACGGGTCACGCGCGGTCGACCTCGCCCTGGTGCTCGTTGCCCATCATATGGTCGAGCTTGCTGGCCTTGGTGGCCAGGTAGAGTTTGTTGTGCGGGTTGTGCCCGGTGTGCAGCGGCACGCGCTCGGCCACGGTGATGCCCATCTCGGTCAAGGCTTTGACCTTGCGCGGGTTGTTGGTCATCAAACGCAGGGACTTGACGCCCAAATGCTCCAGCATCGGCAGGCAGATCGCGTAGTCACGCTGGTCGGCGGCAAACCCCAGGCGCTCGTTGGCTTCGACGGTATCGGCGCCGCCATCTTGCAGCTCGTAGGCGCGGATCTTGTTCATCAGGCCAATGCCGCGGCCTTCCTGGCGCAAGTACAGCAGCACGCCACGGCCTTCGCGGGCAATGGCGCGCATGGCGGCTTCCAGTTGCGAACCGCAGTCGCAACGCTGGCTGAACAGCGCGTCGCCGGTCAGGCACTCGGAGTGCACACGCCCCAGCACCGGCGCGCCGTCGGCGATATCGCCGAGGCTGAGCACAACATGTTCACGCCCGGTGCCTGCTTCGAGAAAGCCGTTCATGGTGAACGTGGCAAAAGGGGTAGGCAGCTTGGAAGCGGCGACGAAAACGACGGGCACCGTGTGCTCCTGATTTCAGTTTTTACAAAGGCGGCTATTGTAACAGCAGGTTCCTACAGACGCTTAAGCTGAATGATCGCTGATAAAGATCAATCGGTTCGATTGGTGTTCGCTTCGGTTCTATGCAGCGCGCTTCAGGGCACATCGTTAAAAATGCTGGTAACCCCGTACGGCCGGGGTGATGTCCTGGCCGTTGGCATCCAGCAACGTCACGCCCTGCCCCGCCTGCACGCGACCGATCACGTGGATTGGCCAACCCTCGGCCAGCAACCTCGGCAACTGTGCAGCCGGCAACGTGAAGGCCAGTACGTAATCATCGCCACCGCTCAAGGCGGCCACGCGCGCTGCGTCATCACCGACAAATGCCAACAAGGCCTTTGACAGCGGCAGCTTGCGATGTTCGATCAACAGGCTGACCTGTGACGCCTTGGCAATATGCCCGCAATCGGCCAGCAGCCCGTCGGAGATGTCCATGGCGCCGTGGCCTTGCCGCGCAGCGCCAGGCCAAGGGCCAATTGCGGTTGCGGCGACCAGTAATGGGCCAGCAGCGGGTCGGCGATGGCAGCGTCGGCGCTGCGCTGGCCCAATACCAGCGGCAGGGCGCCGGCGGCATTGCCCAATTCACCACCGACACAAAGCAAATCGCCCGGTTGCGCACCGCTGCGCTTGAGCGCCTGCCCGGCCGGTACGCGGCCGAACACGGTAAGGGTCAGGCTCAACGGCCCGCGCGTGGTATCGCCGCCCACCAGGCCGACGCCGCAGTTCTGTGCCATGAGGTTTAACCCCTGGGCATAGCGCTGCAGCCAATCGGCATCGACCGTCGGCGTGGTAAGGGCAAGGGTAAACGCGAGGGGATGTGCGCCCATGGCGGCCAGGTCGCTCACCGCCACGGCCAACGAGCGCTGGCCGAGCAGGAATGGGTCGCAGGGGTCGACAAAATGCACCCCGGCCACCAGCGTATCGGTAGAGATTGCCAGTTGCTCCCCGGCAGGGAGCGCCAGCAAGGCGCAGTCGTCGCCGATCCCCAGGGCAATGCCCTCGCCGCCTTGCGCACAGGGCGCGGCGGCGAAGTAGTTGCGGATCAGCTCAAACTCGCCCATCGGGAGCCAAGCGCAGATTAGCGCTTGTACGCCTTCACTTCGGCTTCACGCAGGCGCGGGGCCAGCTTGTCGAGCACGCCGTTGACGAACTTGTGGCCGTCGGTCGAACCGTAGACTTTCGCCAGTTCGATGCCTTCGTTGATCACCACGCGGTACGGCACGTCGACGCGCTTGAGCAGCTCCCAGGCGGAGAGGCGCAGTACGGCCAGCTCAACCGGGTCCAACTCTTCGATAGTCAGGTCCAGGCAGGGCGACAGCGCCGCGTCGATTTCCGACAGGTTGGCCGGAACACCGTGCAAGATCTCGTGGAAGTAGTCCTGGTCCGCGAAGGTGAAGTCGTTATCGACGCGAAATTGCGCTTCGATCTCGTTCAGCGAAGTGCCGGCCATGTGACGCTGATACAACGCCTGGGTCGCCAACTGGCGAGCCGCGCGGCGCTTCTCGTTCTTGGAGGGCTTGCCGGCGTCCGCTGGGCGTGGTTCGCGCGGGTTGAAGTTGTCGCTCTCGTCGGAAATCACTTGGCCTCCAGCTGCGACAGCAGGCTGACCATTTCCAGGGCGGACAGGGCCGCTTCAGCGCCTTTGTTACCGGCCTTGGTGCCGGAACGCTCGATGGCTTGCTCGATGGAATCCACGGTCAGCACGCCAAATGCGACCGGCACGCCGAACTCCATGGACACCTGGGCCAGGCCCTTGGTGCATTCGCCAGCCACGTATTCGAAGTGCGGCGTGCCGCCACGAATGACCGCGCCCAGGGCGATGATTGCCGCGTATTCGCCCTGCTGAGCAACCTTTTGCGCAACCAGTGGAATTTCGAAGGCGCCAGGGGCACGGATAAGGGTGATATCGCTTTCGCTCACACCGTGGCGAACCAGGGCATCCACGGCACCGCTGACCAGGCTTTCAACCACGAAGCTGTTGAAGCGGCCAACGACCAGGGCGTAGCGGCCTTTGGGGGCGATGAAGGTACCTTCGATGGTCTTCAGGGTCATTCGACAAATCTCTTAAAGAGCCGGGACACGCGTAAGACGCGTCCCTTAGTGATATTTGAACCGCAAACAAAGGCGACAAATCGTCGGCCTTTATTCGGAGGGCACGTATTCTACTACTTCCAGGTCGAAACCGGATATGGCATTGAATTTCATCGGTGCGCTCATCAAGCGCATTTTGCGCACGCCCAGGTCACGCAGGATCTGTGAGCCGGCACCGACGATGCTGTAGGTGGTCGGTTTTTTCACCGGGGTCTGCTCGGCGGTTTCACGGATATGCGCCAGCAGCACATCACCATCCACCGGGTTGCCCAACAGCAGCACCACACCGCTGCCCGCCTCGGACACCGCAGCCATCGCGGCACGCAGGCTCCAACGGCCCGGTTGCTTGACCATCAGCAGGTCGCGCAGCGGGTCCATGTTGTGCACGCGCACCAGGGTCGGTTCGTCGGCACTGATGGCGCCCAGGGTCAGCGCCATGTGCACATCGCCTTCCACCGAATCACGGTAGGTCACCAGGTTGAATTGGCCCAGCTCGCTGTCCAGGGGCTGCTCGGCCATCCGCTGAACGGTACGTTCGTGGATCATCCGGTAGTGGATCAGGTCGGCGATGGTGCCGATCTTGATGCCGTGTTCGGCGGCAAAGGCTTCGAGTTCGGCGCGACGGGCCATGGTGCCGTCGTCGTTCATCACTTCGCAGATCACCCCGCTCGGCTCGAAACCGGCCATGCGCGCCAGGTCGCAGGCGGCTTCGGTGTGGCCGGCGCGGGCCAGGGTGCCGCCCGGTTGGGCCATCAGCGGGAAGATGTGGCCGGGGCTGACGATGTCTTCGGCTTGGCGTCTTTCGCGGCGGCGGCTTGCACGGTACGCGCGCGGTCAGCGGCGGAGATGCCGGTGG
>JAFHKH010000617.1 GCA_016937595.1 Pseudomonas cedrina subsp. fulgida
TGATCGTCGCCAGCGCCATGACCGACGCCCTGCAAACCCTGCCCCCCAGCGCCAGCCTTGGCGAATTGCAGGCAGAGCTGGATCGCGGCCTGGTCGCCATTATTGCCGACGCCTCGGGCTTCCACGGCCTGATCACCCGCGTCGACCTGCTCAACCACCTACGGAGGTCCCTTGCATGAGCCTGCCCGATAAAAGCGCGTTTGCCACCCGTGTGATCCACGCCGGGCAGTCTCCCGACCCGACCACCGGCGCGCTGATGCCGCCGATCTACGCCAACTCCACCTACCTGCAAGACAGCCCCGGTGTGCACAAGGGCTTCGACTACGGCCGCTCCCATAACCCGACGCGCTTTGCCCTGGAGCGCTGCGTGGCGGACCTGGAAGGCGGCAGCCAGGCGTTCGCCTTTGCATCCGGGCTGGCGGCGATTTCGACGGTGCTGGAATTACTCGACGCCGGTGCCCACGTCGTGTCCGGCAATGACCTGTACGGCGGCACCTTCCGCCTGTTCGACAAGGTGCGCCAACGCAGCGCCGGGCACCGCTTCAGCTTTGTCGATTTGAGTGATGTGTCGGCGTTTGAAGCCAGCTTGCAGGACGATACCCGCATGGTCTGGGTCGAGACCCCGAGCAACCCGCTGCTGAGCCTCACCGACCTGCTCGCCATTGCGCGCCTCTGCCGTGATCGCGGCATCCTCTGCGTCGCCGACAACACCTTCGCCAGCCCCTGGGTCCAACGCCCGCTGGAGCTGGGATTTGATGTGGTGGTGCACTCCACCACCAAGTACCTCAACGGGCACTCCGATGTGATCGGTGGCATCGCCGTGGTCGGCGATAACCCCGAGCTGGCCGAGCGCCTGGGTTTCCTGCAGAACTCGGTCGGCGCCATCGCCGGGCCCTTCGACGCCTTCCTGACCCTGCGCGGCGTGAAAACCCTGGCGCTGCGCATGGAGCGCCATTGCAGCAACGCCCTCGACCTGGCCGCCTGGCTGGAGCAGCAACCGCAAGTGGCGCGGGTTTACTACCCAGGTCTGGCCTCCCACCCGCAGCACGCACTGGCACGCCAACAGATGCGCGGGTTTGGCGGGATGATTTCCATCGACCTGAACAGCGACCTGGCCGGCGCCAGGCGTTTCCTGGAAAACGTCAGGCTTTTCGCCCTGGCCGAAAGCCTCGGCGGCGTGGAAAGCCTGATCGAACACCCGGCGATCATGACCCACGCCAGCATCCCGGCGGCCACGCGAGCGCAGTTGGGGATTGGCGACGGGCTGGTGCGGCTGTCGGTGGGGGTTGAGGATGTGGAGGATTTGCGGCCGACCTGGCCCAGGCCTTGGCACACATCTAAACGGCAGGCAGGTGGTTAATGGAACGGCGCACGTGAGGGCTACGCAACGCAATGGCGCCGCCCTCGCCTTGAACCTGGATCAATCTCCACGCGCTTACATGCGGAACTGCTTGACCATCCGGTTCAGCTCGACGGCCAGGCTGCTCAGTTCAGACGTCGCGACAGCGGTCTGGCTCGCGCCCTCCGAGGTCTGGTTCGACAGCTCGCGGATACTCACCAGGCTGCGATCGACCTCCCTGGCAACCTGAGCCTGCTCTTCCGACGCGGTCGCGATCAGCACGTTGCGCTCGGTGATGTTGTCGATGGAGTCGGTGATTTCCATCAGTGCCGTACCGGCGCCCTGGGCGGTGTCCAGGGTTTTCTGGGCCTGGGCGTTGGTGTGGGTCATGGCCGAAACGGCGGCGCCCGTGCCTTTCTGGATCGAGCTGATCATCTGTTCGATCTCACTGGTTGACTGCTGTGTCCGGTGCGCCAGCGCCCGTACCTCATCGGCCACCACGGCGAAACCACGGCCCGCTTCGCCGGCACGGGCAGCTTCGATGGCGGCGTTCAGCGCGAGCAAGTTAGTCTGTTCGGCGATTGCCCGGATCACGTCCAGCACCTTGCTGATGTCAGTGGCCATGACCGCCAGCCCCTGGACTTCCTGGGAAGCGTTCTCCACGTTGGCGACCATCAGGCTGATGGCCTCGACGGTCTCATCAACCTGCGCGCGCCCTGCCAACGCAGCGCTGTTGGAACGGTTGGCGGCTTCGGAAGCCGCCGAGGCATTCCTGGCCACTTCCTCGACCGCTGCGCTCATCTCGGTGACGGCGGTGGCCGCCATCTCGACTTCGTGATTCTGGCGCTGTATGCCCTTGTTGGCCTCCTCGGTCACCGCATGCATCTGCTCGGAGGTCGAGGCCAATTGGTTGGACGAGTCGGATATCCGCGAAAGGGTGTTGCGCAGGCCCTGCTGCATGGTTTTCAAGGCTTGCATAAGCCTGGCGACTTCGTCATGCCCCTGCACCTCGATGGCTTCGCCGAGGTCACTTTCCGCAATGCGCTCGGCGATCGCCAGCGACCGGCCCAGCGGGTGAGTGATGCTGCGGGTGTAGAGCATTGCCAGCGCAATGGCGGCCACGGTGCTGAACAGGATAAACCCACCGACTGTCAGCTTTGCATTCTCATAGGTTTGCGTGGCGGCATCGCCAGCCCTTTTAGCTTTTTCATCATTGAGTTCGATCAGGGTTTTGATGTTGTGCTCTACGGCATCGGCCGACTGCTTCATCGTCTCGGTGGAGAGTGTGACCGCCCCCTCCAGGTTGCCGGAGGCAATAAGCTCCAGGTATTGATCCTGCACCTGCTGATAACTGATGAAGTTTTGTGCCAGCTCATCGAAGTTCTGTTTGCCCTTGGGCGTCACGATGAGCAGCTGCAATTTCGACAACAGCGACTGAATGCGGGCTCTGGACTTTTTGATGTCCTCAAGCGCCTGAACCCTGCGCCCTGCTGGCTCGATGGGATTACGCACGCGTGAGTTGCTGGCCCTGATGCTGACGAACTCCCTGTCGAGCTGGCCCAATACCGAGATGCTGGGGACGACATTGGTCTCCACGAATTTTTCGGTTGTGTTCAAACTGGCCACCTGCATGAGCGCGATAGCCCCCAGCGCTATGATCAGCAAACAGAAAAAACCAAAACAAAGGGCCGATCGCGGTCCCAGGTTAAGCTTGCGCAGCAACATAGAAAAACTCCTGTAGGGGTCCTTCTATGTCGCCGCTGATCCAGCGACCTGAAGCACCGTCTGTCGGTCCGAAGACGGCAGGCCGTAAACGCGACGATTCAGGTGCAAAAAAATCAGTGGTCAGCGGGCCCGCGCCGCATGCAACTTCTTGTAGCTCTCGATCAGACGCTGATGCCGCTCCAGCCCTTCCAGTTTCATACTGGTTGGCGTCAAGCCATAAAAACGCACGCTACCGGTGACCGAGCCAATCACCGCATCCATGCGTTCGTTGCCAAACATGCGGCGGAAGTTGGCTTCGTAGTCCGCCAGCGCCAGGTCGTCGTCCAGTTCCATTTCCAGCACCGCATTCATCGCCTGGTAGAACAGGCCACGGTCGGCGGTGTTGTCGTTGTACTGCAGGAACATCTCCACGCATTCCTTGGCCTCTTCGTATTGCTTCAAGGCCAGGAAGATCAGCAGCTTCAACTCCAGGAGGGTCAACTGGCCCCAGACGGTGTTGTCGTCGAACTCGATGCCGATCAAGGTGGTGATATCGGTGTAGTCGTCCAGTTCGCTGTCTATGAGGCGCTCGACCAGCGCGTGCAGCTCAGTGTCATCCAGCTTATGCAGGTTGAGAATGTCCGCGCGGAAAAACAGCGCCTTGTTGGTGTTGTCCCAGATCAGATCGTCCACCGGGTAGATTTCCGAGTAGTCCGGCACCAGGATCCGGCACGCGGTGGCGCCCAAGTGTTCGTACACCGCCATGTAGGACTCTTTACCCATACCGTCGAGAATGCCGAACAGGGTGGCGGCTTCCTGGGCATTGGAGTCTTCGCCCTCACCGGAAAAGTCCCACTCAACGAACGCATAATCCGACTGGGCACTGAAGAAGCGCCACGACACCACGCCGCTGGAGTCGATAAAGTGCTCGACGAAGTTGTTCGGCTCGGTTACCGCCTGGCCTTCGAAGGTCGGCTGCGGCAAGTCGTTCAGGCCTTCGAAACTGCGGCCTTGCAGCAGCTCGGTGAGGCTGCGCTCCAGCGCCACTTCCAGGCTTGGGTGCGCGCCGAAGGAGGCGAACACGCCGCCGGTGCGCGGGTTCATCAAGGTCACGCACATCACCGGGAACTCACCGCCCAGGGACGCATCCTTGACCAGCACCTGGAAGCCCTGGGCTTCCAGGCCCTGGATGCCGGCGAGAATCCCCGGGTACTTGGCCAGCACTTCGGCCGGCACGTCCGGCAGGGCGAACTCACCTTCGATGATTTCACGCTTCACGGCGCGCTCGAAAATCTCCGACAGGCACTGCACCTGGGCTTCGGCCAGGGTGTTGCCCGCGCTCATGCCGTTGCTGAGGTAGAGGTTTTCGATCAGGTTGGACGGGAAGTACACCACCTCGCCGTCCGATTGGCGCACGAACGGCAGCGAAACGATACCGCGCGCTTCGTTGCCGGAGTTGGTGTCGAACAGGTGCGAGCCGCGCAGTTCGCCATCGCGGTCGTAGATTTTCAGGCAGTACGCATCGAGGATTTCGCCGGGCAGCGCGTCATCCGGGCCTGGCTGGAACCAACGCTCGTCCGGGTAATGCACGAACGGCGCATTCGCCAGCTCCTCACCCCAGAACTGATCGTTATAGAAGAAGTTGCAGTTGAGCCGCTCGATGAACTCGCCCAGCGCCGACGCCAAGGCGCCCTCCTTAGTCGCGCCCTTGCCGTTGGTGAAGCACATCGGTGAATGCGCGTCGCGGATATGCAGCGACCACACGTTCGGCACGATATTGCGCCACGAGGCGATTTCGATCTTCATGCCCAGGCCGGCCAGGATCGCCGACATGTTCGCGATGGTCTGTTCCAGCGGCAGGTCCTTGCCGGCGATGTAGGTAGACGCCGCGCCGGCAGCGGCCGGCATCAGCAACGCCTGGGCGTCGGCGTCGAGGTTGTCGACTTCTTCGATCACGAACTCGGGCCCGGCCTGCACCACTTTCTTCACGGTGCAACGGTCGATGGAACGCAGGATACCCTGGCGGTCCTTGTCACTGATGTCCGCCGGCAATTCCACCTGAATCTTGAAGATCTGGTTGTAACGGTTTTCCGGGTCGACGATGTTGTTCTGCGACAGGCGGATATTGTCCGTGGGAATGTTGCGCGTGCTGCAGTAGAGCTTGACGAAGTACGCCGCGCACAACGCCGACGAAGCCAGGAAGTAATCGAAGGGCCCCGGTGCCGAGCCGTCGCCTTTGTAGCGAATCGGCTGGTCGGCAATCACCGTGAAGTCATCGAACTTGGCTTCGAGCCGGAGGTTGTCGAGAAAGTTGACCTTGATTTCCATGGGGGCACACCAGAATAGCGGGTAGACAAAAATGGCCGCCATTATGAGGTGTTTCATCGGCAAGTTTCAGGCTTTTGACCAGTGGCGGGTGAATTGGCCAATCTGCATTAACCTTTTTGCAAATGGCGCCGATGGACTGAGAGCCACCAGGGAGAAGCCGGAATGCGCAATAACCAACCTGTAACACAGCGTGAGGTTTCCCTCGCGCCTCAGCAAAAACTCATTTCCGCCACGGATGTGAGTGGGAACATCACTTATTGCAACGATGCCTTTGTCGAGATCAGCGGCTTTGAACGCGTCGACCTGATCGGCGCGCCGCAGAACATCGTGCGTCACCCCGATGTGCCCCCCGCCGTTTTTGCGCACATGTGGAGTGCGCTCAAACAAGGCCAACCCTGGATGGGCATCGTCAAAAACCGCTCGAAAAACGGCGACCACTATTGGGTCAACGCTTACGTCACGCCGATCTACGACGGCAGTAAAGTGATCGGCTTCGAATCGGTACGGGTCAAACCCACGGCCGATGAAATCCGCCGTGCCCAGGCCCTGTACAGACGTATCAGCCAAGGCAAGCCGGGCGTGCCGCGTCAGGATGCCTGGCTGCCGGCCGCCATCAGTTGTGTACCGTACGCGGCCACCGGCATTGCCGGCAGCCTCGCCGGGTTATTCCTCAGCGCGCCGGTGGCCATTGCCGTCGCAGTGGCCGTCGCGGTGCCAGTGGGCGTGCTCTGCTCACGCTGGCGTCAAGGCAGCACCCTGCGCCTGTTGAAAGGCGTGGATCCATCCACCTCGGATGCGTTGATCGCGCAGATGTACAGCGACGCGCGCGGGCCGGAGGCTCGCCTGGAAACAGCCTTCCTCAGCCAGACCTCACGCCTGAAAACCTGCCTCACCCGCCTGCAGGACAGTGCCGAGCAATTAAGCGCCCTGGCCGGGCAATCCGATCAGTTGGCCACCGCCAGTTCCAAGGGCCTGGACCGCCAACGGGTCGAAACCGAGCAAGTCTCGGCCGCCGTCAACCAGATGGCCGCGACCACCCAGGAAGTCGCCAGCCACGT
>JAFHKH010000618.1 GCA_016937595.1 Pseudomonas cedrina subsp. fulgida
GGCCTCTTCGCGAGCAAGCCCGCTCCCACAGTTAACCGCATTTCATAGGGTGAACTCGGTCGGATGTGGGAGCTGGCTTGCCTGCGAAAGGGCCATCAGCCCCACCTAAAATCTCAACCCTGTTCACGCTCATACCGATCCAACGTATCACTGGCAATCTCCCGCCCCAATGCGATCAACTCCGTGCCTTGTAGAACTCGAAAAACCGGCACACGCGCTTGGGCACGTTGATCAGCACATCCGGCGGGTAGCCGGCGATCTTGTACTGCGCCAGCGAGGTCTGCATCACCTCGAAGCTCTGGTTGATCAGGTCCAGCAGTGACGCCGGCCCGACGTTATCGATGATAAACGACCCGGTCGCCGACTTCGGCGCACCGGGTTTTTCCGGTGCGGCGGCGGGTTGTTGGGATTCCGGCTCGGCGGACTCCAGCCATGGGTTGATCTCCGCCGCCTGGGCCTCCAAGGCCTCTTGCTGCAACTTCATCAGTTGTTCGGCCTGCTTGCGGCGAAACGGCAGGTGCGACCCCAGTGATTTGGCCAGGTTGTTGAAGCGGCTCTTGAACGCCGGCGGGCGCTGGATCACCGGTAACTGGTAGTGCTTCTGGTTGGTCGCATTGAGGTTGACCGCGATGATCAAGTCGCAGTGGCTCGACACCACCGGCACGATGGGCAGCGGGTTGAGCAGGCCGCCGTCCACCAGCATGCGGTTGCCTTGCATCACGGGGGTGAACAGGCTGGGAATCGCCGCCGATGCGCGCATGGCCTGGTGCAGGCAGCCTTCCTGGAACCAGATTTCCTGCTGGTTGGTCAGGTCGGTGGCGACGGCGGTGTAGGGAATGCGCAGGGCTTCGATATTGATCTCGCCGACGATCTTGCGGATCTGCCCGAAAACCTTCTCGCCGCGAATCGCCCCCAGGCGGAAACTCACGTCCACCAGGCGCAGTACATCGAGGTAGTCGAGGCTTTCGATCCAGTTGCGGTAGTCATCCAGCTTGCCGGCGGCGTAGATCCCGCCCACCACGGCGCCCATCGAACAGCCGGCGACACAGGCGATGTCGTAGCCGCGCCGTTCGATTTCCTCGATCACCCCGATATGGGCGTAGCCCCGGGCTCCGCCGGAACCCAGCACCAAGGCAACACGCTTTTTCATGGTCCATGTTCTCCCCGAAACAGGTGCCCACAATGCACCCATTGAGGGGGCGGCTTCAATCTTCGCGGGCACCTGCAATATTTTTCCGGAATAGCCCTGCTGCTCGGGTATGCTCTGGCGTGCTCGGATCACCAGGTACGATCGATTTCAGGCTAAGGACAAGGCACTTTTCCCTGTAGGCAACGTCTACAACGTACGACTGTTTCTTCTTATTTTTGAGGTGTCATCAATGAAAGCCTGGATGTGTGTGCCTGTGATCATGTTGGCCCTGGCCGGTTGTGCCGGCAAAACCGCGTACCGCGACAGCTGCGGCTCGCAATTGGATGCCGCCTGGAAAGAACTCGACCTGGCCAAGGCCGAAGGTTTCGCGGGTACCGTGAGCTACTCTAAAGCACTGTCGTTGTTGACCGGTGCCAAGACCCAGCAACAGTTCGAAGCGTTTGAAGGCTGTTCCAATAAGGCCGAGAAAGCGCGGTTCTATATTCGCGAGTCGCGCGCCGGGCGTTGATCTGTAGCCGTGGGTAGGATTTTTCATCGGATAGGGAGGGCAGGATGTCAGCGTTGGTCAATCAGTTAGTCGCTCAGGTCATTGGCCTGGAAGTAGGGTTACTGAGCTGCCAGGCTCGCCTTGCCGCTGTCACTGATGATGAAGCCCTGCATGACCTGCGCACCACCGTGCGCCGGCTGCGCAGTCTCTTGCGCCCCTTGCGTGGTTTGCCGGGGGTTGAACAGCTTGAATTGGCCGCCAGCGCGGTCGGCCAATTGACGACGCCGCTACGTGACCGCGAGGTGCTGGCGGCGTATTTGCACGAGCACGGTCATCACGAGGCCGCTGACCGGCGCCTGCGCCTGCAACCCGATGCTTATCGGCAGGTGGCGCAAGGCCCGGAGCTCGCGCATTTATTGCGGATTCTCGATGCTTTCCCGCGATTTATCCGTGCCAGCGAACACCAGAAACTGCTCAAGGGCCTGCGTTCTCGTGTTGAAAAACGGTTGGCCAAGCAATGGCACAAACTTGATGAGGCGTTGAAAGACCCCAACCATGATCGCCATCGTCTGCGGTTGTTGATCAAGCGCGTGCGCTATGCCGACGAGGCCTATCCCGAGTTGAGCCAGTTGCCCACCAATGCCATGTCGCGCCTGAAAAAAGCCCAAGGCGCGTTGGGGGATTGGCATGACTGCTGGCAGTGGTTGATTCAGGCCGAGCAGCAAGCGGATCTGCAGCCTTGCGTTGCGGTGTGGCACCGCACCATGGCCAAGGCGGAGCGTGAGGCGGATCGGATTCTGGATAAACTCAGCAACGACTGTTTCTGAATGCGTCCAGCTTTTGGCCGGATAAACGCTGTACCTGGCGGGCCCGATGGTTAATATCCCCATCTGTTTCTTTTGATGTGAGACCGCCATGTGCTTTAGTGACTTGCTTGACGCCGCCCGTAGCAACCCGCTGGACGTCACCATCCCCGCCGAATGGGGCCAGGGTCGCGCGTCCTTTGGTGGGCTGGTTGCCGCCTTGCAATACGAAGCCTTGCGCGCCCAGGTGCCGGCCGAACGCCCATTGCGCTCGCTGGCCATCACCTTTGTTGGCCCGGTAGAACCTGACGTTCCTGCCAGTTATCAAGTCGAAGTGTTGCGCGAAGGCAAGGCCGTCAGCCAGTTGCTCGGTCGAGTGGTGCAGAACGGTGAAGTGGCAACGCTGGTACAAGCCAGCTTCGGCGCGTCGCGCGCGTCGGAAATCGCCGTTGAGAGTGAAGCACCGCCAGTATTCAAACACTGGGATGAGTGCCAGGAACTGCCCTACATCAAGGGCGTCACCCCTGAATTCATGCGCTACCTGGCCATGCGCTGGAGCGTCGGCGGCTTGCCGTTTACCGGTACCCAATCCCGTGAGATGGGCGGTTGGGTGCGTTTGCGCGGGGATGTCAAAGAAGAGCCGCTGACCGAAGCGCACATCCTCGCCCTGGTCGATGCCTGGCCGCCGGCCTTGCTGCCGTACCTGAAAAAACCGGCCCCCGGCAGCACCCTGACCTGGACCATTGAATTCATCCAGCCCCTACAAAACCTGACCACGCTCGAATGGTGCCAGTACCACGTCACTATCGAGCACGCCCGCGACGGCTACGGCCATGTCGCCGCCGCATTCTGGAGCCCGACCGGCGCACTGATCGCCATCAGCCGCCAGACCGTGGTGGTCTTTGCCTGACCTCAATGCCGGTGGTGTTGCTGTTCAACACAAAGCGGCCTGTGCTTCGACGCTATGACCCTGCCGCTGCAACGCCAGGCCAGCCAGAATGCCGACAATGCCTACGGCAATACTGGCGGGGCTCAGGCTGAATACCCCGGATACGATCAACAGAAACCCGATGATGAACAGCGGCACGGCAATCAGGCGCAAAGCCTGGTTGGTCGGATGCTGGTGGTTCTGCGGGTGGCTACGCCATTGCCAGGCGGGGAGATTGGGGTGACGTTTGCCCATGGTGGTGAATCCTCTGTCCGTTGAAGTGGCTTGGGCAGAGTTTAGGTGGGGTGGGGCGGAGGGGGCGAATTGGGGTTGGCTATGGGGGTCATAGGAACCCTACATTCAGAAATTGTTAATACCTATTAAGGCGAAAATTTAATAAGGTGAGTTGGCTTCTTGTGGATTTAATAATTTAGTTGTCTGTGTATGTATTTGTACACTTCGTTTTTTGATATTTCTTCCGTATTCAATATCTTGATTTTTTCGATTACCCGAGCCGCATGCTCCGAGTGGCATATAAGTTGGGCTACACCATGCGTTTCCGCATCGTAGAACCTAAACGCTAGGGAAAGTCTATCTAATAGTATTAGTTTGAAATCCTCGGTCGTTGATAAGTGAGTCAGGTGGCTTAGCCTGTTCCATAAGGCATCATTGTCCACATTTCGCTTTTGCATAAGCGTTACCGAATATCGATAGTGAGTGAGAGTAGTAGAATCTATTTCCTCAGGTGTTAGGCTTAAATGTTCAACACCGGAATAAACGCAGGTTGTTTCATTTTTTTTAAAAATGTCATTCGAGGATGAGGTTTTTGAGAATTTTTTTATCGCTAAATACTCTTCTGTTTTGCTTTCGTACGGATACCCGAGAGAGCGCCAATTTACGATTGTTGGCCATTCTCCTGCCAACAGTGATGCAAGTTTGCACCATGTGCTCCAAGCGCTTTGGAAGTCTTGGCCCAGCAAGGAAATTGTCGAGAAATCGCTTTCGTTGGTAGGATTTAACTGATCCCACGGTCTAATGCCGAGTTCTTGAATGAATGCAGTATTCATAAATCACCTTTTGAAGTAGCTATGTGAATCATCGCCAATTGTCAGTGGGGCCTTTTTGTCGTTGACAAGTATTTTGGTGTTGAAATGGGGAGCGTGGTTGCCTTTGGTATGACCTAGGGAATGCTCGCGAATTTCTACTTTCCGGCCGCGTAATTTAAATTCATAGATTCGGCTTTCTATATATCGATCTTGATCCGTAAGGGGTTCTCGATATATGCGTTCCGGATGCTGGTGCATGGGGACCCCGCCAATTTTTTTCGCTCTTCTAAACGCTCCGTTTCTTGAAAACGTTGTATCAGAACCTTTGGGAGCCTCTACATCTCCCTCATTGATCTTAACGGTTTTTGCCGGATCTTCGACACGATGTTTTTGTTTACATCCGTCGGCACCCGGGCACCTGCTCAATCCGACCGGATCCACCCAGCCTGTAGGGTTAGGCACGTACTGGTAGGCATTGATCCCACCCGCCAGCTTCACCGGGTCCGGCGTCAGGTAGCGACCAATGTCCGGATTGTAGTAGCGATGGCGGTTGTAGTGCAGTCCGCTTTCCGGGTCGAAATATTGACCTTGGAAGCGCAGCGGGTTGTCGAGTTTGTTGATTTCTAGACGCGTGATTTCACCGTAGGCACGGTAATGCGCGGACCAGACGATTTCGCCATCCGGGGCGGTGAGTTCCTGGGGCGTGCCGAGGTGGTCGA
>JAFHKH010000619.1 GCA_016937595.1 Pseudomonas cedrina subsp. fulgida
CGGCCTTCGCTGACCGCCTCGGCATAGGCCGTCAACCGCCGCAGCGCAACGCTCAGCCACCAGGACAGCAGCGCGCCGAGCAGCAGGCCGAGCACCACCAGGCCAGCGCCATACCACAGCAGGCGGCGTTCGGTGCGGTCGACATAGGGCTGCAATGAGCTGTTCGGTTTGGCCACGGTGACCACGCCGATAATCTGCCCGTTGTCGCGGATCGGCGCGCCCACGTGCATCACCGATGAGCTGGGGTCAGCCGGCTCGCTGCGGGTGGAACGCGCGCCGTACTCGCCGCGCAGGGTCAGGTACACGTCGTTCCACCTGGAATAATCCTGCCCCACCGCTGTGCCCGCGGAGTCGAGCAACACGGTGCCCTTGGCGTCGGTGACATAGATACGGTGGTTGACCTGGTTCTTCGGCAGCCCCCAGATGGTCGCCCCCGGCTGGCGATTGCCGTAAGCCTTGAGCAACTGCGGCCAGTGGCTCTGGCCGAGCGTGCCGTTTTTGACGTCGTCGCGCAGGATCTCGGCCAGCAGGTTGGCGGTGTCCACCAGGGTTTCTTCGGTGGACTGGCGCACGCCCGGGCGGATTTCCTTCATCACGGTGCTGAGCACAAAGTAGCCGGTCAGGCCGATAAACAGCGCA
>JAFHKH010000062.1 GCA_016937595.1 Pseudomonas cedrina subsp. fulgida
CGCTCCGCGTGGGAATGCGTCCCGCCGCTCAACTCAATAGGTGCAGGTGACGCAGAGCGTCACGGGAGCGTTACCACGCGGAGCGTGGGAACGATCAGCCAGTTCCCACAGCGTTTACCGCATTCCACTACAATGCCTTCCATTCATCTGCGGGGGCTTCATGGACATTGAACTGGCACGCACCTTCCTCGAAATCACCCGCTGCGGCAGCCTGGCCGCGGCGCCGAGAAACTGCACGTCACCCAGACCGCCATCACTGCGCGGGTGAAAAACCTGGAAAACCAGCTCGGCAGTACCCTCTTCGTGCGCAACCGCGCAGGCGCGCGCCTGACCGCCGACGGCGAGGCCTTCGTGGTGTACGCCAACCAACTGCTGCAAACCTGGGAAGCCGCCAAGCGTGACCTGCCGTTGCCGGAGGGCTATCGCAACGTGCTGCAGATCGGCGGCGAGGTCAGCCTGTGCAACCCGTTGATGCTCGGCTGGGCCCAGGCCCTGCGCCAACACATCCCCGGCCATGCACTGCGCACCGAAGTGCGTGAAGGCGACTACCTGCTGCGCCAATTGGAACTGGGCGTACTCGACGCCGCACTGGTGTTCCAGCCGCACTACTGGCCGGGCTTGCAAGTGGAGCAAGTGCTGGAAGAAAAACTGATCCTGGTGCAGTTGGCCAGCCAGCCGGACCCGTATGTGTATATCGACTGGGGCCCGGGCTTCCGCCAGCAGCATGACGCCGCGCTGCCCGACAAGGCCCGCGCCGCGCTGAGTTTCAACCTCGGGCCGCTGGCGTTGCAGTACATCCTGGAGAACGGCGGCGCCGGCTACTTCCGCACCCGTGTGGTACAGAGCTACCTGGACAGCGGCGTGATGCAGCGTGTGCCCAAGGCGCCGGAATTCAGTTTCCCCACGTACCTGGTGTATTCGCGGGCCCGGGATTCGGCGGTGTTGCAACAAGCACTGGCTTTGCTGCGCGAAGTGGTCAAGGCCGAAAGCGACTGGTCACAGCGCTGGGACCCGTTGATTTGAATCACCCTGTGTTTGTACTTTCGCAGAGCAATCGCTGTTTTCGATAATCACCCATTAACGCAAAAAGGGCATACAAGCGCGTGGCCTGTATGCCCTGGGTACTAAGAAGACCGCCCCTTAGCTCTTGGTGCTGCTCAACAAGGTCTGCTTGCACAGATGGCCAAAAGTGACGTACTGGGAGTTGTCACCTCCCACGCCGATACCCGGGTATTCCAGCACTTCCATGCGCCACACACCGAAGTTGTAGTCAGTACGCCAGGTATTTTTATAGCCTTGGGCGTAGTCGATGAAGGTGGTCTGGAAATCACCGGAGCAGGTGCCCACATTGATCGTGCCACCGGCCTGGCCCGCGCTGTTGGTGACACCGGCATAAGGCTTGTAGACGATAGTGCCCGTGTTGGGATCAATATGCTGATCGAGGTAGACGATCGGATGCAAGCCCACCAGCGGGGCACCGGTGCTGTCCGAAAGCCCCACGTTCCAGTTCAGCTCCCGATAGGCTTGAGTGGTCATATAGCCGTAGCCACCGGAGGCGGAAGACGGCACACGCAACACATTCGACTCGCCTCTCAGGTCAGGGCTGTTCACACGCGGATTGGACCCGAAGGACAGCGTGTATTTACCCGTCGCGCTCCACGGCTCGTTGGGGTGCTGGTTGGGACGTACCCGGACCTTGACCACGCCCCCCACGCCAGGGCTCGGGATCGAGGTCGAACCGACATTGGCGCCAACGGTCACCCATTGGTTACCGTCGAAACGCTCAAGAATCCACTTGCCCCGCGAACTGCCACTGGCCGCATCCGCCTTCAGTGCGATACCTACGCTCTGGCCACGCAACGCGGTGAAGTCGAAGTAATCGACATCGTCGAGGCTATCGGCATTACCGCTGATGTAGTTGAGCGTGTCCGGCAGTTGGAAGGCCGTTTCCGGCATGTCATTGGGTTCGAAGGCATCGATATTGGCATCGACCGCCACACCGAACTGATAGCTCGAACCTTCCACCGCCGCATTGGCCTCCATGAACCAGTAGTAATCGCCCGCCGGCAGCACGCCGCTGAGACTTTCATCACTGGTGCCGGGGTTATTGGAGGTACCCAGCGGGATCGGATTGCCCTGGCCATCGTCCTGGAACAGGGTCAGCGACATATCCGTACCCGCTGTCTGGCCGACCAGCAAGGCGTTGATCCGAGCCTTCTGCGGCAGGTTGAAGTGGTAGCACGCCAGGTCCCCTGTCTGAACGCCATCGACGGTATACAACAGGTTGACATCCAGTGTGGTTTCACACCCCTGGACCAAGGCTGCCTGCGCCGCCGTCGCCTCCCGGGCAGTGGATTTCCCTACCTGGGTCGCCGGGGCTGGGAGGGTGTTGTCCTCCACCACCGAGTCGGCCTTCGCCTTTGCGGCGGACAGCGGTTTCTTCAGCTGGGCACCCGCTTGCAATCGCTGTTTCAACGTCGCAGAAGCCTGGGTGGCCGAGACTTTGCCAGCGGTTTTCAAGGTTTGCTTGAGGCTGGGTTGAGCCGCATCCGCAGCCAGATGAGGGTATTGCTCGGCCAGGGCAAAGGCCGAAACGAAGCAGGAGGCCGCCATGGCCGCGCCGAGCATAAAGGCTTTTTTCGATTTCATTTTTTATCCATCCATAGTTAAAAACTGAAGGTCAGGTGACATCCGGTCACCTGGGATGGAATGTAGGATAAAGCTGTACGGATGTACAGTATTTTTTGATGAAAAACATCAGCCCTATGGAAGGGGGATGTCGCACCACCAGCGCCAGAATGTCCAGATTGCCGTCCCAACGGCCAAAATGTACAAAAGGTAATAGGGCCACACCATCCAACGTTTGAGCGCTAAAGGCACAGACGCCAGTTCGGCCTCAGTGACAACGCCGGCTTCCAGATAGTGCTTGGAGTCTGAAAAGAACTCGGAAATCAGCAACATGCGATACTGCCTGTCGATCCACTGATTTCGGCCCCAGAAACGTTTATTGTCACGGACCCTTTCGTTTTCACTGAAGTAACTTTCCACTTCGTCGAGCTTTTTATATTCAGCAAAAATCACCACCCCCGCGGAAAAAATCAACCAAACAGCCAGCGCCACCGAGTAAACGAGAAACAAATCCACGGTTACGCCCCCTCAGGCTGGAATATCAAATCCCCATCAACTTCCATGATCTTCCCTCCCAGCAACGAACCAAAAGTGCCTGACGCATCGCCTCCGGTAGTCCCTCCCGCTATACCTCCAATAACTCCGCAAGCGAGTTCACCGTTTCCTTTAAGTCGAACGCCTAAAATCATTTTGCATGCTCGAACAGCAGCTTTTGCGCCAACCCTACCCAGAAACGCAGCCCCTGCCACCCCACCCGCCAACCTCCCCGTCTCCACATACTTCGCCCTCCGACACTGCGCCTCCCTCCCCGTTATACACGCCTCCCTGATCTCCAACCCCGTCACCCCAACATCCAACGCCAACCCCACATAAGTCCCTTTACCCAGCCACTTCGACATCTGCGCAATCTCCCGAATCCGCTTCGCATACCCCGCGATCTCACCCTTGTGCAAATAGCTCCTGGTCGAAATTCCCAACACCTTCTTCAACGACTCATTGCCTCGCAACCCTGTGCCAAACCGTGCCGCGCCTTGCAGTTGCAAATCCAGGCGTCGGAACAGTGCCTGGCGCTGCTGGATAAATGCAGCCCGGTCCAAACCGCCGTCTTTCAACCGCTGATGCAACCGCTCAATGTCCTCCAGCGTTTGCGCCACGTCATTGAGGTGCCGCGCCCAGGAGGACGTCGCGCTGCCGATACCAATCGAACCCTTCGCCATGAAGCTTTGCAGCAAGTCATAGTTGTCGAGCATCGCAGTGCTGGCCGATGAACTCAGCTCCAGGTTGCGACGAACCTCTTGCGCATGGCGCATCAACCAGGCTTCCTCGGCCGAGCAATTCACGCTGTAGGCATCGGGAATAATCACCAACTGCCCCGGCATCACCAAACCAGGACGCAGGTGCCGGTTCAACACATCAAAATGCTCAGACCGCTGACCGCTGAGCGCACGCCCCATCAGGCGGAATTTCAAACTGCTGTAGTCCGTTGTCTGGTGATTGATATAGCTCTGCGCCATGCCTTACATCCAGGATGCAATGAAGATGGCATCGAAATATAAGCAAGCGCCTACGTCCCGGACACAAGCCCAGGGGGGCGAATTTACATTTGGGAAGTTGCCTACGCAGCGAAGAAAATAGAGCCTACAGAATCCGCTCTAATACCCGGTCATCTCCAGATACCCCACCCCACCCTCGAACTGCACCGGCCCCTCCCAGTACGGAACACTCAGGTTCATCCAAGCGTTCGCGTTGACAGCGCGGGTGGTGATATCCAGCTGTTTGCCCGGAATTTTCAGCGACCAGCGTGTCGGAACCTTGCGGCCGTCGATGTCGGTGGTTTCCAGCGGCGTGAGCTGGATGTCGGCATTGTGCAAGGTTTGGGTGCGGCCCTCGCGATCGATCCAGGTGCCGGTCAGGTAGGCCGCGCCGTCGGTCTGCCGCACGCGGAACAGCATCACCTGCTCACCACGGTCCAGGTGCAGGGAGAACCAGTCCCAACCGGTCTGACTGGCGGTCAGTGGTTGGCTGCTCCACTCGCGGTCGAGCCAGGCCGGGCCTGTGACTTGATAGACCTTGCCGTCGATGCTGACGCTGCCCTTGGCGCTGAAAAATGGCTGGCTGTAGTAATACGACGCCTGGCCCTGGTCGGATTTGCGGCTGTAGCCGTTGTCGCCTTGCAACACCAATGGCCGGCTGGACGTCAGGTGCAAGTCATAGGCGAACTGCGCGCCGCCGGCCTTGAGTTGCATATCCGACAATGGGCTCGCGGCACCGGGCCGGGTGGCGAAGCTCCAGTCGTCGATCCAGGCGTCGAACGGCACGGCCTGCGCGCCGGCCTGGCCGACACCCCCTCGGGCAACGCGTTCGGCAGCGTAGTGGTGGGTGGCAGACGTGACGGCGGCGTGGCCAAGCCAGAGGGTCGAGTCGCGCCAGCCTGCCTGCGTCGGCCCGGCCTTGAGGGCGTTGCGAAACAGCGTCCATTGCACGCCGAATGCATTGCCCTGCGCATCCTTGAGGTTGGCGGTGACGTACCACCACTCAATGCGATAGCCGGCGTGGGGGCCATGGTCTTGGGGGAAGCTGAACACCTTGCCGGGCACCACCTGGACGAAGTCCGCCGCATCACTGCCCAGGCCGGCAAAGCTCTGCTGGGGCGCCGGGGCTTTGTCGCAAGCGGCCAATAACAACACAAACGCCCACAGCAGGCCCTTAATCCTCATTGGCAAATGTCCTCAACAAATCCGCCGGACGGCTGCGGTACAACTGCCACAACGGCCAGGCCGAGGCCAGCAAGGTCGCGAGCAGCGCCAGCCCCAGCAATTGCGCGAGCTGCCACGGGAACACCTGCAGCGGCAGGCGCCAACCGAATGCCTGCACATTGATCACCGCATCCAGGCACCAGGCCAACAGCAGGCCAAGCGGCAAGGCCAGCATCAGCGTCAGCACCGCCAGCAGCCAGGTCTGGCCCAGATTCAGCAGCATCAGTTGCCGCCGGGTAACGCCCAGCGCCCACAGCGGAGCAAGTTGGCCCAGGCGGCTCTGGCTCTGGGTCAACAGGCTGATAAACAGCGCGACGCCGGCCACTCCCAGCGTCAGGCTGTTGAGCGCGGCCGTGGCGGCGAAGGTACGTTCGAACACCTGGCTCGACCAGCCCTTGAGTTGCTGTTGATCGACGATACGGCTGTCTTGCAGGGCGAATTCACCTTGCACTTCACGTATCAACGGCGCCACATCCGACGGTGCCACGCGCAGGTTGAAACGCGCCGGCGACAACCCCGGCCAGTGGGCCAGCAAGTGCTGGGCATTGACCAGGAGGTGGCCCTTGGGGTTGCCGTAATCGGCGTAGATGCCCACCAACCTGGGCGCCCAAACACCTTGGGGCGTCGGGATGCTCACAGTGTCGCCAAGCTGCACATCCAGCCTGCGCGCCAGTTGCTCGCTGAGCATCAGCGTGTCGCCTTGCTGCAACTGGTCCCAGGCTTCACCTGCCGCTTCAAGCAACGGCCAATGCTGGCGATAGGTCGGGTCGTCGACAACGCCAAACAGGTCTGCCGGCCATCCCTTCAATTGCACCGCGACCTGCCAGGTGGGCAGTACGGCCTGCACCAGCGGTTGCTGCGCCAGCCAGCCGCCGAGCTGCTGCGCCTGCGCCGGGTCTTGCGGGTTGAGGTACAGTTCGGCGGTGAGCCGTTGCTCCAGCCAGTTGTTGAAGGTGTGGCGAAACCCCGAAGTCATGGAGCCCGCGCCGATATTCGCGGACAGGGCCAAGAGCAACGCCATCAGGGCCAGGCTCAAGGCCGGCAGTTGCTGGCGGCAGTCTGCGAGAAACCATTGGCCGAGCACCGAGCGGCTACGCCCCAACACCGCCTTGAGCAGGCCATTGAGCACCACTGGCAAGCCGAGGGCGGCACCCAGCAACAACGCGGCCATCAGCACAAAACCGGCGGTCAGGCTGTCACCCCGCCACAGCGCCAGCACGGCAATCAGCAGCGCTGCACCGGCCACCCAACCTTGACGCCGCAACCAGCGCCCATGCGCTTCATGCCAGGCCTGGGCATTGGCCAGTGCCAGCAACGGCAAGCGCGCCGCGCGCCAGAGGCTGCTGGCACCGGCCAGCAAAGCACCGAGCAGGCTCAAGCCGAGCCCCGCCGCCCACCACCACGGGCTCAAATTCAACTGCCCTGCAGCTCGGCGCCATACAGGCCGCGCAAGCTGGCGGCCACATCCGGCAGCAGCAGGCTGGCCAGCAGGTAGCCGCTGGCCACTCCGAGCACGCCCCCCAACAGGGATAACACACCGAGTTCTACGCTGAGGCTGAGGATCAGCATGCGGACACTGACCCCGCAGGCGCGCAACGTACGCAGCAGCCCGCGCCGCTGTTCCAGGGCCAGGCCGATGGCGGCGTGCACGATAAACAACCCCACCACAAAGGACAGAAAGCCCAGTGCGTCAAGGTTAAGGTGAAAGCTCTCGGTGAGACGCGCCAGGTTATTGTCCTCGCCTTGCTTGAGTTGCAACCCGGCGGGCGGCATGGGCTGGCCGGCGGCGAAGGCGTTGTCCAGCAGCAGGCGCGACAGGCGCTCGGGCATTTCCAGCACGGGTTGGGCAAAACCGATGTCGGTAAGCAACAGGCCGGGCGCCATCCGCGCCTGGGCCTGCAGCGGCGGCAGCGAGTGGCCATTCAGAGTGGTCGGCTGCTGGCCCTCGTGCAGCCCCAGGGCCTGCAAGGTCTGCGGCGCAATCCAGGTGCGCCCCGGCGGGTCAAAAAATGCCAGCATCTGCGCCTGGCTCAAGCGCTCCCGCCAGCGCGCCACTGCCGGGCAACGACAGCGGGTCGATGCCCATCAACTGCAGGCGCACGTCTTCCAGGCCCTTGAGCTGCACCCGCCCTTGCACCACCGGAGACACCGGCCACCCGGCGCGGCGCAACTGGGCAAACAGCGCCTGGGGGACACTGGCACCGTCCGGCGCGCTGAGACTGGCCTGGGGTTCACCGCCGATCAACTGGCTGGCACGGGCGTAGCTGTCACGCGCCTGGCTGTTGAGGGCTTGCACGCCAATCAGCAGCGCAGTGGCCAGCCACAGCCCGGTAAGCACGCTGAAAAACTGCACGGGATGCCGTCGCCAAGGCTGAGCAGCGCGCGCAAGGTCCAATGGAACACCGCCATTTTCACCCGGCGCTCGCGGGTACGACACGGCCGCGCTGCAGCACCACCTGCCGGTCCAGCCGGGCGGCGATACGTGGGCTGTGGGTGACCATCAGCAAGCTGGTGGGGCTGTCGCGCAGCAGGTCCAGCAGCAGTTGCAGCACCTCGTCGCTGGTGGTTTCGTCAAGGTTGCCGGTGGGCTCGTCGGCCAGTAACAGGCTGGGCCGCGACGCCAATGCGCGGCCCACGGCCACCCGTTGCTGCTGGCCACCGGAGAGTTGTTCCGGGTAACGCTTGAGCAGATCGCCCAGGCCCAGGCGCTCCACCAACTGCGCCTGCCATTGCCGGTCAAACCGGCCCGCCAGCCGCGCCTGGAACGCCAGGTTGTCCTCGACCCGCAAGCTGCCGATCAGATTGAACTGCTGGAACACCAAGCCGATCTGCGTACGCCGCCAATCGGCCAGTTGCGCCTCGCTGAGTTGGTCGAGGCGCTGCTCACCGACCTGGATGCTGCCGCCATCCACAAGATCCAGCCCCGCCACCAGGTGCAACAGGGTGCTCTTGCCGCTGCCCGACTCGCCCATCAACGCCAGGCTGCCGCGCTCGGCCAGGTGCAGATCCACACCCGCCAACACCACCAACGGGCCCTGGGGAGTGGCGTAGCTTTTAAACACGCCTTGCACCTGCAACATGACAACACTCGTTTGATGGGTGGCCATCGAGCATAACGGCTGTCGCTCAACGCCACGCAAATTTTTCACATGGATTTCACCGGTTGCCCACCCGGCCCACTCTACATTGCCGGCCATGGTCATCGGCCGGCAACGTGCGGTTGTTACGCTTGACCACTTTCAACCGCAACCTGTTCAGCGAAAAGACAGCCTCCCTGTGGCAGCTTCCGGCTCCACTACGGGCATTCGCCAACACGTTGCGCCTCACTGACACGACACTGCCCATGGTGATGATGTGGTTAACCTGACCCTGACCAAACCGCGTTCGCGCTCTGCCTTTATCAAGCGCCTGCAACGCCTGTGGCTGGGGTGCGCAGTCGTGGGTCTGCTGCTCGCCGGCAACCTGCTCTGGCACGCTTCGCCAACGGACCTGGGCATCGGCAACCGCCTGCTGGCATCCGACGTGCTGCCCCTGTGGCGTGACGGCGACCTGATCGTGCTGGTGCGCCATGAAGAGCGCTGCGACCGCTCGGCCAACCCCTGCCTGGGCCCCATCGAAGGCCTGACGATCAACGGCAGCCAGCAGGCGCAAAACCTGGGAAATGCCTTTAGAGCACTGGGCATGGACAGTAGCGACGTACTGGCTAGCCCGGCCATCCGCACGGCCCAGACCTTGCGCTTCATGTTCGACAAAAACGAGCTGACCTCCGGCCAGCAAGCCGTCTGCGGCGCGGCCATGGGCGAAGAACTGTTAAGCCATAAAACCCCGGGGCGCAACCTGGTCTTCGTCACACACAGCGGCTGCATTGCCGACTTCGAAAGTGCCCTGGGCTTTCCCCACGCCACGTTCCCCCAGTACGGCAGCGCCCTGTTCGTGCAGGTCCTGCCCAACGGCACATTCAAGCCCTTGGGTATCGTCAACAACCCGGACTGGCCCGCCGCACTGAAGCAACTCTAGCCACTTTCCCGCCGGCCTGTTCAGTAAAAAGACAGCGCTGTTCTGGCATGTTGAGTGGCGCCCTTTAATCAAGGACGTCATGAATATCTTCCGTAACCCAGTGAATGCTGTGACCTCTTCATCTGTCAGTTCATTACTTCAACGACCCGCCATTAAACGTCAGGGAGCGACGTCTGCATGACTCGATTAAAACCCCTGCCGATCCTGTTGCTGGCCTTTGCCGCATTTTATCTGCTGCCCCTGGGCCTGCACGGCTTATGGACGCCCGACGAAACCCGCTACGCCCAGATCAGCCAGGAGATGCTCCAGAGCGGTAACTGGATAGCGCCGCATTTCATGGGCATCCGTTACTTCGAAAAACCGCCGGCGGCTACTGGTTGATCGCCCTGGGCCAGGCGGTGTTCGGCCAGAACCTGTTCGGTGTGCGCATCGCCTCGGCCGTGACGAGCGGCCTGAGCGTGCTGCTCGCCTACCTGATCGCCCGCCGGTTGTGGAATGACCCGCGCAAAAGTTTTGCCTGCGCCCTGCTCTACCTGAGTTTCGGCCTGGTGGCTGGGCAAGCGGGCTATTCCAACCTCGATCCGCCATTCACCCTTTGGGTCAACCTGAGCTTGGTGGCCCTGTGGTTTGCACTCGACAGCACCACACAACGTGGCCGCCTGTGGGCTTGGGCGGTCGTGGGCCTGGCCTGCGCCATGGGTTTGCTGACCAAGGGTTTCCTGGCCTGGGTGCTGCCGGTGCTGATAGCCGTGCCTTACATGCTCTGGCAGCGCCGGCTGGGTGAATTGCTGCGCTATGGCCCGTTGGCCATGCTGGTGGCGGTACTGGTAAGCCTGCCGTGGATGCTCGCGATTCATCTCCAGGAACCCGACTTCTGGCGCTTCTTTTTCTGGAATGAACACATTCGCCGCTTCAGCGCCGATAACGCGCAACACGTGCGGCCATGGTGGTTCTTCCTGCCGATCATGGCGGTGGCGTGCCTGCCGTGGGCTGGGCTGCTCCCCACCACCCTGCGCAAGGCCTGGCATGAAAAACGCCACCCCGCGATCCTCTTCCTGGCCTTATGGCTGCTACTGCCCCTGGGCTTCTTCAGCCTGAGCAACGGCAAATTGCCGACCTATATCATGCCGTGCCTGCTGCCGCTGGCATTGCTGATGGGGCATACCCTGGCCGACCTGACCGGCACCGGCCGCGCCCGCGCCATCTGCCTCAACGGCCTGCTCAACTTCGTGATCGGCATGGCTGCCATGATCGGCCTGATCTACCTGCAAATTGCCCGCCCGTTGTACAGCAACAGCCACGCCGAGATGTTCAGCCTGTCCCTGGCCTTTATCGTCTTGCTCGTGTGGATCCTCAGCAACCTGTTGCAAGCGTTCCGCCCGCTCACGCTGTGGGCGATGCCGGTGCTGGGCATCGGCGTGTTGGTGACACTGCTGCCGGCGAGCATGCCGGGGTGGATCGCCAACAACGAAATGCCCGACCAGTTTGTGCTTGAGCACCTGCAGGAACTGCAGCAGACCCACGCCCTGCTGAGCAATGAACTCGACAGCGCCAGCGCTCTGGCCTGGCGCCTGCAGCGTCCGGAAGTGGCGCTGTATGACACCGAGGGCGAGTTGCGCTACGGCCTGCAATACGCAGGCGCAGTGCACCGCAAAGTGGCACTGGAACAGGTGCAGAACTGGCTCAACGACGCGCGCCAGCGCGGTTCCGTGGGGGTGCTGATGCGCGTCAGCAGCACCAGTGAAATGCGCGAGGCCGGGCAACTGCCGCCTGGAGGCAAGCGCTACTACACGGGCAGTCTGGAACTGATCCTGTACCCGCAGTTGCCCGTTACGCACGCAGGTTCGCCGCCTGAATAAAGGCTTCATCCAGGCTCTTGGCACCGTATGCACTCATAAAGCCTTGCGCGTCGTTGAAGCGATTGAAGCGGCGCTGGCTGAGCATGTAGAAATCATCGCAGTGCGCGACGATCTCATCGACGTTGTGCGATGACACCAGCACCGCAACACCGTCCGCCGCGGCCCCCTCCAGGCATCGCCAGATGTGATAGCGAAACTCCGGATCGACACCCGCGGTGGGTTCATCGAGTATCACCAGGTCAGCGTTGGCGCAGAGCAACGACAAGGTGAAAAACCAGCGTTTTTCCCCGTAGCTGCAGAGCGAGGACTTTTTGTTCCAGATCTCGCAGTAACGCTGCGCGATGCCCGGGCTCCATTGTTCGATTTTACCCAGCGCATGTTCTTGGGTGACCTTGGCGTCGGAGCAAAAAAGCAGGGTCATTTTGAAGATGTCGAACATGCGCAATACGGCGGGCGTGCTGATGACTTGCGAGAGATAGAGCAGCTTCGAAAAGGAGTGGTTTATCTCGCCGCCATCCCTCTTCTTCAGACCACAGAGCACATCAAAAAACGTGGTTTTACCCGAACCGTTAGGGCCCAGCAGACCTGAGATCGAACCCGCCTCCACCGCCAGCGAGGCGTTATGAAACAGGACGTGGGATGCATACCTGACATCCAGTGAATCAACGATAAGCCGCGCCATCAATAACGACTCCAGACAGGATTGATCAGTAAAAAGCGAACCATCACCGAAAATGTCAGCACCAACAAAACGCCAACCACCAGAACAACCCCTGCATGCTCCGCGACGCCCACTGACATAATCCTGTTTGCCCACCCCATCGGATTCAAATACCGGATGACGACGAGCGTTGGGCTTACGGAACCGATGCTTATGATTCCAAGTGCCAACATCGCCAGCGACAACATGGAAAAAAGGGTACTGGCGTTTTGAAAACCCACCGGAACAAGGGTTAATAAAAGCGAGGGTATGGAGAAGAGCAGAAAGCAGACATAAAACCGCCCAAGGATAACGACATACTCCGTCAAGTCAAAAGAGGACTGGCGTGTGAGCAGGTAGAACACCGAGCAATACAGTATCGACACAACCGAATATGCGATGAACTGCCCGGCAAGGAAGATGACTTTAGTATGCGGTGTGTAGACGAAAGACCGCAGAAACCCGCTTTCTCTGCGACCTATTATGTAAAACGCCAAACCGAAAAACGCCACGCTTGAAGAGACGAACGCGTAGAACCACGAGGTACGGGACAAATAATCATACGACGGACCATTCACTTGCCCTCTTGTGAAGGTTATCAGATAGTAAGTAACTACCGGCGAAATCACTGTCCAAAATAATGCGACAGGCTCTTTCAACTGTTCCTTAATGAACAGCAGAGCTAACACTACGGGTTTTGACAGAGAGTACGGAGTCATTATTCACCTCATGGGAACGGAACCATTTTTTCTAATCGAGAGCGCAGTATCGACGACTTAAACGCGCTGGAGTATTTATTTATTAAATTAAAATTATTCGAATTATTCATATGAAGAAATAAATCAGGAGAAACGTATTTAACAAAGACACCATCTCCTCCATCAAACTTTTCAAGTTTTGCGTAAAAATAGCCAGAGATACCCAGTCGCTTCAATATCGATAGGAATTGAGATATTGTAAAATTCTGCGATGTTCTCCATGCTCCGCATTCCGAAACATCGGTGATATCCTGATAGGTCTCGTAAGCGTTACAACTTAAAAAATAACGTATATAGGAGTCTTCAAGCATTTTCTCTTCAGAATCAGTGGCCTTAAACAAATCCACAAATCGAAAAGTCTGCCATAACTCCAGTAAGGATTTCCCCATAGCTACACTCAGATCCGATGCATAAGCCATCCCAGCACAATATTTGACGTGGTGCTTGACTTTGCTTTGCCCAAAAGCAACTAGTATACAAAACCCAGGAAACCTAGGATCGGTAATATCTAAAAAGGTAATTTCTCCTGAGGCAGCCAGAACATTATATAAATGCCGAACATCGTTCCTTATCAACAGTGCTTCCGCCTGAGCAACGGAAATTCGAGAATAGCATTTCTTCGTGAGCCAAAGCCTAATAAGAAATTGGCGCTCGAGATACTCTTTCAATGCCCCTAAGAAAGCGACATTTGGATCCCAGTGAAAGCAACACCCACATGTATCTCGAAGAGGATAGAGTAAGCTATCCTTTCCGAGATTACGCGACGATAGCGATATACAAGCGGTGGGAATAAGACACTTGGAAAAATCCGAAGCCCTGACCACTTCACTCATCGCAAATTCGTATCTCTCAATTTCCGCGGTTGAAATTTTTTTAGATGCTGTTTGACCAAATGCCTTTGCAAAACTAAAAACTTCACGCTCGATTAAGGATTCGCTGAGACGCCCCCGCCTAACTGAAATAACTTCTCGATAAAAATGACGACGCTCAAAATATTCACCTAACGCAGTTTTAATCGAGTTTGAACCGCCCCCAACTCCGGACCCATTTACTGCTAAGGAATCTGAAACCTCCACAGAGTTAGGCAACGTGAGAATGCACGCAGGCTGAAAAAGGAGTGTTCCCGGCAAATCCGGCTTATGCATTGCATTAATAAGTTTCATGCTGCCTACCTATAAAATGAACGCACATTGGAAGGAAGAGGGCTGGATTAATGCCTAGAGACTTACAGAGCATCGAATCCGTATATGCGGACCACAGTCGACACGCCAACCCTAAAGATTTAGCTTGCAGTTCGACAAGCATATAAATTGAGCCGACTTCCATCAGCGCCATCCGGTACGCGCGATACCGATATTTAAACAAATTTTTAGGCATATAGACTGCATAAATGAGTGCCAGACTAGGAGCTCCAATGTCATTAGGTGAGGAAAGCAAAGCTGCTTTTAGCTCTTCGAGATCTGTCTCAATTTGCATCACTTCGAACTTTCTGGATCTGGGAAGTAAATGGAGGATTCTTCCGACGCAGGGCCATGTAGGATTTTCCTCAGTCAGTGAACAGAGAAAAATCTCCGCAGGGTAAAGTGCTCCCCCGCTAGGATATCCTCTTTTATATGAGTCAGTATCTCTGGAAAGTAAAGGCAACATCAACTTCTCAATTTCCGAAAAATCTAGCGACAACGGTAAAAAATGTTCACACGACTCATTTCTGTACGATGAATTCTCCCTATCTTCTTGGGAACTTTCGATCTCAACCGTTAAATCCATATCGGAGTAAAAAGCCAGCTCATTCCCGGTCAACTGCGAAAGATGCTTTTTATCTAGGCAATGAAGATAAGTACGGTCTTTAATTGCTTTATGAAAAGTAAAGTTACCCTTACAATGAAACTGCAGCACATCCTCATACACCGACGGATCTACAAATCTTAGATAGTAGTCATGCGGGATATTTTTCATCTTCCCGCCCTCAAGCAGTCACACATATACCAGTGCGAATTAGACTCTTCAAGTATTTCACCATCAAGTAACTGAAGGTATGAGCTATGCAATACGTTATCCTGATACTTATACCCACCAAGATGTTCAGTGAAAAACTTTACTTTCCTAACAACCGCGCCTACTACGATCATCTCCTGATACAGACTTAGCGCCTTTGCAGGAACATCTATTCGTCGATTTTTACAAAATTCCAGAATGCTTGACCAGCTGTTTTTCGCCGGCATTATTGAATTATTATTAATAAGTCTATCTACGGCGCAAAAATGACAAGGATTTCCTATTTCAGGGATATAAGGCTGTCCGATACAAAAAACGTTGCCCATTTGCCAGCAAACACTTATGGCATTTTTTGGCGATGCGCGCACAAGCTCAAAGTACAAGTTTTTGACATTTTCATAGTTATACAAATGGCACAACAATACAATAAAGCATTTACCATTACGGACTGAGTCAACCACCCCATCTGAGAACGAATTAAATTCCAAAAATCCAGACAGCTCACTCTTAAATAGATTTTCGATGTCGACTTGGCCTTTCCAGTCACTCACAACTATCGTCTTTTCAAAATAAATATCTTCGATACATTTAAATGGAATAATCCTCTCTAAAAACTCAAATGCATCATTTTGAATTAATCCATGTTCCGCAAGCACCTCATTCACTTCTTCTCTCGTCATTACGGCGGACAACTTTAATCTTTTAAGAACATTTAGCAATGGCTGCGAGTGTATCTTTGAAATACCTGCATCTGACACGACAAGACTTTCCGTTTCAATGTTCAAGATCTCATAGTTGGGTACGATTATATTCATGGCGCAATATCCTGTAGAGGTTTTCTGGCAAGCCAGAAAACTCAGTAGGTGACTGAAATGAATCTACTCATCCGCAGCTAGATGTTCCGTTAGCGAATTATGACACCCGCCACTTCCTCCGTTACATCCGCCGCCGCCTCCGCATCCTCCGCTACCACCACATCCACCTTGGCTCCCGGAGGCACCTGCGTTACCTGCATACGGGTTGAATCCATAATCACTATCGAAACTGAAAACAAACTCTCCAAACGTTTCATCGTTCATTTCTACTCTCCATTTTGGATATAGCATTGACTTTCGACCGCTTAGCAACAAGCGACAAAATCAATCTAGCTTCTCCGAAAAAAATCGCAATATTTATAAAAAAATCACGTAGGAAATTTAACTACCATCATTAGGAATCTTCACTCAAAAATATCGGAAGCACAGCAGTTGCAATAAATACTAAAACTGCTCAGAACTTTGAGTAAAAAAATCATTTATTTATTAAATTAATGCCTTACAAACGTGGAGATTCGTAAGAAGTAATCAGGTCCAACGCAAAGTTTTTTGTAGGACGATGACAATTTCCGCAGAAATGCAGAAAACGATCCGACAAATGGCACTCCTTACTCGGTATCCCGAGCAGTATTCAACCCTGCCCAGACTCCGCCTCATCACCAGGCAACGCCTGCGCCTTATTGATTGGCATCCCCGTCACCTGCGTCTGCACCGCCCTCCCCTCCGCCCGGTTGCGGATAAAACCTGCCCGGGTAAAGCGCTCCAGAAACGGCACGGGCAAGGTGCCGGGGGCGACTTCTGGATGCTCGGTCGCAGCCCCAAACCAGGTACACGCCGCATTCGGCAAGTGGCGGGTGTTGAGGTCGCCGGTCACGCGCCCTTCCTCTAGCACGATTGCGCGATTGGTCACCCGTTGCAGGTCGGACAAGCGCTGGGAGATGCAGAGAATGGCCACGCCCCGTGCGCGTTGGCTGTCGATCAGAGCGAGCAAGCGTTCGGCGTCGGTTTCCGAGAGGGCGGCGGTGGGTTCGTCGAGGATCAGAAGCCTGGGTTGCAGCGCAAAGGCGCGGGCCAGGACCAGCCGTTGGCGGTCTGCCTGGCCGAGGCGTTCGACCGGGTGTTGCAGCGGCAGGTCCAGGCCCAACCCGGCGGCGATGGTTTCGGCGCGTTGCAGCAGGCTTTTGCGGTTGAGCAAAAAGTCTGCATCGGGTTGCCCAGTTCATCCAACAACAGGTTCTCGGCCACGCTAAGGCCAGGCGCGATTGCGTCGTCGGGTCGTTGATGCACCGCCACAATGCCCACCCGGCGCGCCGACAATGGCGAGGTAAAGCGTTGGCGCTGCCCATCGACCCAGAGTTCACCGGCATCCGGCGCCAGGATGCCGCTGAGGATATTGACCAGGGTCGATTTGCCTGAACCCGTGGCGCCGAGCAACGCCACGCCCTCGCCCGGATAAATATCCAGGCTGACCTGATCCAGCGCCGCTTGGGCGCCAAACGTCTTGCACAGGCCAAGCAGGCGAATCAGAGGCTCGGGGCTCATGGTTGATCTCTAGAACGCAACGGTGACGCACTGTCGTGCACCGGGGCATTAATTATTCGGCACAACAACAAGTTAGGTCTAGGATTAAATGCGTTACTTGATGAACACTCCAAGAGTGGCCACAGACCCGTCGCTCAAACGTGGGAGCTGGCTTGCCTGCGAAAACGGTGTATCAGGCCATATTTTTCCAGCATTGCCGCCGCCTTCGCACCCTCGCTAAAGCTCGACAGCGCTTATTAATAACTCATTGATTTTAAATGGGTAAAGATTCACCTGAAATCTTGAATCCTGCATAAGCCATATCAGTTGACCGCACGCCTGTGGCGAGCGGGCTTGCCCTAATGCCCATCAGTTAAGC
>JAFHKH010000620.1 GCA_016937595.1 Pseudomonas cedrina subsp. fulgida
AATACCAGCGAGCCGGTGCACACCGACGTCACGTAACGCGCGGTCTGTGCCTGGGTCTTGAGAAAGTCCAGGGTCAGCGGGTCTTCCATCAGCGCGCCGACGCCGGAGCCGCCGGGCACACAGATCACATCCAGGCGCGGGCAATCGGCATAGGTCATGGTCGGGGTGAATACCAGGCCGGTGCTGGACGTGACCGGGTCCAGGTCTTTCCACACCAGGTGCAACTTCACATCCGGCAGCGAACCCAGTACGTCATAGGGACCGGTAAGGTCCAGTTGCTGGATGCCGGGGAACAACACAAAGCCAATCTGCAGGGTCATCAATAGCGCTCCGTCAAAGGGGTGGACGGCTTCACTCTAGGGGCTTAGGCTTTGGCGAATACGCCATTGAACCCACGAATCGCGCCAATCATGCCCAGAATCGTCCATGTACTCGCTTTCGATAATGCCCAGGTGCTGGATGTCACCGGGCCGTTGCAGGTGTTTGCCTCCACCAACGACGTGGCGCGCCAACGCGGTGAACCCTTGCCTTATGCCGTGTCGGTGGTCGCCGCGCAGACGCAGCCGGTGATGACCTCGTCCGGCCTGGCGCTGGTGGCC
>JAFHKH010000621.1 GCA_016937595.1 Pseudomonas cedrina subsp. fulgida
GCCCGCTCCCACAGTTGGACCGGGTACATCCCTGGAATACGCTCAAACTGTGGGAGCGGGCTTGCTCGCGAAGGCGCCCGACAACACACCCGATAGGCAACCTGCCTGCCGCCGCAGTAGGATGGCTCATCCATTCCTGAGGCAATCTCCATGTTCTTCGGCGTTCTCCTGATCATCACCTGGCTGGTCCTGCTGTTGCGCTACCCGGCCAAGGCCTTGCCGGTATCCCTCGCCGCCGCTGTCGGCCTGGGCTTCGTGGCGATCTGGATGGTCTGGCTGGATAACCGTGAAGCGTCCCAACTGGCCCGCCTGGAGCTGCGCATCACCTACGCCCCGCAGGAATGCCCCGCCGACCGACCGCTCAAGCTGACCCTCAACAACGGCACCGACGTACCGCTGACCGAACTGCGCTGGCGCGTCGCAGCCTACGCACCCGGTGACACCGTCAACCTCGCCGACAACGTCTATGCTGCCCCACGCTATCGCGGCCCCGGCGAGCTGCAGGCCGGCGCCACGTGGGATGACTGCCTGCCCACCCCACCGCTGCGCCCCGGCTACCGCCCGCAAACCCTGGAATTTCGTGCCGAGCACCTGCAAGGCAGTTTCTCGGACTGATTAAGGATTGATCCATGCCCAACGTACTCATCACCGGTTGCTCCAGCGGCATTGGCCGCGCCTTGGCGGACGCCTTCAAAGCTGCCGGCTACACCGTCTGGGCCAGCGCGCGCCGCCCGGAAGACGTCGCCACCCTGGCCGCCGCCGGCTTCAATGCGCTCGAACTGGACGTCAACGACGGCGCCGCCTTGCTGCGCCTGGCCGAGCAACTTTCAGAGCTGGATGTGCTGGTCAACAACGCCGGCTACGGCGGCATGGGCCCGCTGCTCGATGGCGGCACCGAGGCCATGCAGCGCCAGTTCGAGACCAATGTGTTCGCTATCGTCGGCGTGACCCAGGCGCTGTTCCCGGCCCTGCGCCGCAGCAAAGGCCTGGTGGTGAACATCGGCAGCGTTTCCGGCGTGCTGGTGACGCCGTTTGCCGGTGCCTACTGCGCCTCCAAAGCCGCCGTGCATGCCTTGAGCGATGCGCTGCGCATGGAACTGGCGCCGTTTGGCGTACGCGTGATGGAAGTCCAGCCCGGCGCCATCGACACCCACTTCGCCAAAAATGCCGGGGCCCAGGCCGAGCTGTTGATCAACGAAAAATCGCCATGGTGGCCGTTGCGCGAGGGGATTCGCGCACGCACCCAGGCTTCCCAGGACAAGCCGACCCCGGCCAGCGAATTTGCGGCAGATGTGCTCAAGGCCGTGCAACAGCCAAAACCGCCGCGCCTGCTGCGCTCGGGCAATGGCAGCCGAGCGATGCCGTTGGCGGCGGCGTTATTGCCCAAGGGCGTGTTGGAAAAAGTGCTGAGGAAACGCTTTGGATTGAGCGGTGTGTTGTAAGCAAGCGTGAACCCCACCTGCCAAAACCTGGGATGAGTACCGCTGATGCGCGGCACGGCAAGCGAATCCCTGAGGGGGTAAGGCAGGGTGAGCGGCGCAATTCCAGGCGGCGGCATGGAGGACGATAAGCCGCTATTGCTGTGAATCTTAATTACCGCTCAGGCGATAATCCTTACAGCGCGCCGCGCCGCCAGCCACGAGAATAACGAGCATTCCCTCCTCTGGAGTACCCGCATGCTCTCAGGCATCGATGCACGCCCTTTCGTAGCGTCCCTCCCCTCGCCGGCACAAGATACTGCGGGAGCTCTGCGCAGACAGTTACACCTCTGGCCAGAACCTCCGGAACCGGGCCTGTACCCCCTGAAACGTGATGCGTGCTGGATCGCGGACCGGGTCCTGGAAAAGCTGGCCCCGCTCGCGGACTATCATCGCGAGCAAGCGTCCATAGAGGTGCTTCACCAGACCCTGTCCAGCCATGAGCCGAGCCTGGAAGTGTCGGTGAAAGAGCTACCGGACTATTACGCGTTTTTCAAAAAAGCCGAACACATACTGCGCCGGCACCGCACCCCAGGGGCCGCGGGCATCGAAGCCGACTACGCACTGTGTCGCGCCCTCAAATGGCAGTTTCGGGCAGCCGTCAGCGCGGGCAAACATCTGCGCCTGACGCAAAAGTTATTGCCGGCGCTGGCCTATGTTCGCAACGGTGGCGAGCGCAGCAACCACCGTCACATCGGTTACAACTTCGCGCTGGAGCCAACGCTACAGAACCGTGCCGGGCTAACGCTGGAGGCTGATTCCCACCTGGAGGTCTCTGCGGACCAGCGCATCAGAAGTACCCGCACCATCGGCCTGCAGGCACAGCTGAAGTCCTCCAGGGAAGAGCAGTTCCAGACCCACAGCCAACTCGGTATTGGATATGTATCGTCTTGCGAATACGCGAACCTGGAGCAATACAGCGATGCGCGCAGCCATTCCGTGCGCACCTCTCTGAGCGAGAGCATCCGCCACACGCTAAGGAACCTGCCCAGCTTGCTGCGTGACAGCCGCAACCGACAAAGACACCTCGCCTATTCAGCGATGAGCCAGCCCTATGTCAGGGATGCCCTGGCCAGGGCGGGCCTCAACGACGTTGAATTGCCTCGCGTGACCACCACCTCCCAACCGGTTATCACCGAACGAGGTATCACCTTGAACGCGCATAACAAGGCGACAGTGAATGTGTTCAATGCGCTTAAGGTGAACACCACGATAACGCCGACCCTGCAACGCACTCACCGTCACATCACCCTGGATATCCTGAGCCTGTACGAAACAGCGCCGCAGTTGGCACTCCTGCGCCTGGCCTCGCACACGCACTACAACGACGACCCCTTGGCGCTGTTGACCGACATGAAAAGCCACGTAGCCGTCATGAGCGAACAATTCACCCGGCAGGTCTGTGCCCCCCTGCCAGCATCCGAGTTGCACGCCGCCCGCCGCGCCAGCAATAGACAGGCCCAATCCTTGTTGGAGCGATATGTGCTGCTGAAGAACCAATCGCGCATCGATAGGCAACTGGACAATGAAATACAGCGCCTGATTCAGCGCCACCCAGCACAGCTGCGACCCGAAGCGCTGAAAGTCTGCAGGCTGAGCGCCGTGGTTCAGACGCAGAGTTTCTCTGTTGGGTTAACCGCCTCATCGCAGGCCGGGGCGGGCAAGGGGGTGACGGTCGAAGTCAGCCACCGCAAGCTCGATGACCCGCACCTGAGCGGTGACTACCTGACAATCGATATTGCCTCTTTAAAATCCCGGCAAGTCGTAAAGAAAATGTTGCACCAAGTGCTTTGCGCCATTGGCGAGCAGACGTTCGACTGGGAATACCTGGCCCGCTCGATCAGCGAATCGCTGTTGGATCCCGCCAGACCGTCGCGCACCCAAGTGTTGGTAAAGATTAAACACGGCCAACCGGTGGTGCTCTACACCCGCCATACGGTGGACAAGGCGCGCGACCTGGTGCTGCCGGAGCCGGTTGAACAGTTCAGCGGCATTCAGGCGCAGTCGTTGCGCACACGGCAAACCTTGCGCAAGGAACGGTTGGGCAGCGACTCGCTGGATCATCTGTTGCCCATTGCCCGCCGCTATCTGGAAAACCCGGATGAAACGCCGGGCTGGGACGATTACGTAGCGCGGCACGCCGATGACTTCCAGGCGTTGCTCGATACCTTGGGCCGGCAGGCCCATGGTACGACGCTGACCGCAGAGATTGACGGGCTCAAACGCATCAGCCCGGCACTCACCCGGGCCGCCGAAAGCCTGATGCAACACGCCCAGGCAGCCCTTGAAGCGCCTACCGGTGAAAACCGCGCCAGCGCACAGGAGGCCTTTACTCAGTTATTACGCGAATATATGCCGCACTATAAGGCGAAAGTCAGTGAGGCCTGGACCTTGTCCTGATCCTTGGCCGCCCACTGCCGGGGGGAGCAGCGCCCAGCAGATACACACCTGCGCGCAACTTCATGTCACAATTTGTTATCTCCCTCGAGAACACTCCATGGACACTTTGCAAAACATGCGCGCCTTCAGTTGCGTGGCCGAAGCCGGCAGCTTCACCGCCGCCGCCGTGCAACTGGACACCACCACCGCCAATGTGTCGCGCGCGGTCTCCAACCTTGAGGCCCACCTGCAAACCCGCTTGCTCAACCGCACCACTCGGCGTATTGCCCTGACCGAGGCCGGCAAACGTTATTTGCTGCGCTGCGCGCAGATCCTGGCCTATGTCGAGGAAGCCGAGGCCGAAGCCAGCGACGCCCATGCGCGCCCCTCCGGGCAGTTGAAAGTGCACACCATGACCGGCATCGGCCAGCATTTCGTGATCGACGCCATCGCCCGTTACCGCCGCACCCACCCGGATGTCACCTTCGACCTGACCCTGGCCAACCGTGTGCCGGACTTGCTCGACGAGGGCTATGACGTGTCCATCGTGCTGGCCAGCGAACTGCCGGACTCGGGTTTCGTGTCCCAGCGCCTGGGCATCACCTACAGCATCGCCTGCGCCTCGCCGGATTACGTGAAAACCAAGGGCTGCGCCCATCGCCCCACTGACCTGCTCAACCACGCTTGCCTGCGCCTGGTCAGCCCGGTGATCCAGTTGGATAAATGGACCTTCAACGGCCCCGAAGGCCAGGAAAGCGTGGACATCAACACGTCCCCCTTCCTGGTCAACTCGGCCGATGCGATGAAAACCGCGATCACCAGCGGCATGGGCATCGGGCTGCTGCCGGTGTACGCGGCCATCGAGGGGCTGCGCAACGGCACGCTGGTGCGGGTCATGCCCAACTACCGTTCCCAGGAGTTGAACCTGTACGCCATCTACCCGTCGCGTCAGTACCTGGATGCGAAGATCAAGACCTGGGTCGAATACCTGCGCGGTTCGTTGCCGGAGGTTCTGGCGGCGCACCAGGCGGAATTGGCGGCGTATGAATTGAGTGGCAGCCTGAGCGGTGCCCGGCTGGCGACTTGATGCCCGTCAAACACCATCATTCCAATGTGGAGTGCTTGCTGCGAT
>JAFHKH010000622.1 GCA_016937595.1 Pseudomonas cedrina subsp. fulgida
CGGGCTTGCTCGCGAAGACTGACTATCAGGCACCCTGATCTGCCGCCAACCGCCGATTCAACTGATGCCGCCAGCGCACATACAGCAGCGCCGTACAAAACACCGCCAGGCTCGCCAGCATCTCCAGCACCCCGAACCCTTGCCGGTTGGGGTCATACGCCGCCAGCGCGCCCTTGATGAAATACAGGTTCACCACAAAGCACATCCACGAATGCCCGCGTGCGCTGCCGATCAGCATGCCTGGCGCCAGTATCAGCAGCGGCACCAGTTCGATCAGCAGGATCACCCATGGCCGCGCACCGTGCAGGTCGGCGATGAACAGGTAATACACGCAGAGCAACGCCACTAAAGCGCAAAACGCCAGCAGGCTCAACGCGCGTGCAAGCTTTACGCGCGGCGCCAGCCACGCCTGGGGAGGCAGGACCTTAGGCCTTCTGGCCACGGCCGTTCTCCAGCAGCGTGGCAGTGGTGGCCAGGCGCAGGCCCAGGGCCCGGCACAAGGCGATTTCATGTTGATCGAGCAGGCGCTTGCCGTCGGGC
>JAFHKH010000623.1 GCA_016937595.1 Pseudomonas cedrina subsp. fulgida
AATCGCCATGGCGATTGCCGGCGAGCCGAAGCTGCTGATCGCCGACGAACCGACCACTGCCCTGGACGTGACCATCCAGGCGCAGATCATGGAACTGCTGCTGGCCCTGCAGAAAGAACAGAACATGGGCCTGGTGCTGATCACCCACGACCTCGCGGTCGTGGCGGAAACCGCCCAGCGCGTGTGCGTGATGTACGCAGGGCAAGCCGTTGAAGTCGGCCAGGTGCCGCAGTTGTTCGACATCCCGGCACACCCGTACAGCGAGGCGCTGCTCAAGGCGATCCCCGAGCACAGCCTTGGCGCCACGCGCCTGGCCACGCTGCCGGGTATCGTGCCCGGCCGTTATGACCGCCCGCAAGGCTGCCTGCTGTCGCCGCGTTGCCCGTACGTGCAGGAAAACTGCCGCACCCAGCGCCCGGCGCTTGACCCGAAAACCAACAGCCTGGCGCGCTGCTTCTACCCCTTGAACCAGGAGGTGGCGTAATGGCCGTCGTTCTTACCGCCCGCGACCTGACCCGTCACTACGAAGTGTCCCGTGGCCTGTTCAAGGGCCATGCACTGGTACGCGCACTCAATGGTGTGTCGTTCGAACTGGAAGCCGGCAAGACCCTCGCCGTGGTCGGCGAGTCGGGTTGCGGCAAGTCCACCCTGGCCCGTGCGTTGACGCTGATCGAAGAGCCGTCTTCGGGCTCGCTGAAAATCGCCGGCCAGGAAGTCGCCGGCGCCGACAAGGCCCAGCGCAAGCAATTGCGCAAAGACGTGCAGATGGTGTTCCAGAGCCCCTATGCCTCGTTGAACCCACGACAGAAAGTCGGTGACCAGCTCGGCGAACCGCTGTTGATCAACACCAACCTGTCCGCCACCGAGCGCCGCGAGAAAGTGCAGGCGATGATGAAGCAAGTGGGCCTGCGCCCCGAGCATTACCAGCGCTACCCGCACATGTTCTCCGGTGGCCAGCGCCAGCGTATCGCCCTGGCCCGCGCGATGATGCTGCAACCCAAGGTGCTGGTGGCGGATGAGCCGACCTCGGCGCTCGACGTGTCGATCCAGGCCCAGGTGCTCAACCTGTTCATGGACTTGCAGCAGGAATTCAACACCGCCTACGTGTTCATCTCCCACAACCTGGCGGTGGTGCAACACGTCGCCGATGACGTGATGGTGATGTACCTCGGCCGCCCGGTGGAAGTCGGCCCCAAGGCAGACATCTACGCGCGCCCGCTGCACCCGTACACCCAGGCGCTGCTGTCCGGCCACCCCGACCATCCACCCGGACCCGAGCAAGCCGAAGATTAAGATCGTCGGCGAACTGCCCAACCCACTGAACCCGCCGCCGGGTTGCGCGTTCCACAAACGCTGCCCGTACGCGACGGCGCGCTGCAGCACCGAGGAGCCGCAACTGCGGCCGTTGGATAACCGCCAGGTGGCGTGCCACTACGCGGAGCAATTCGTCGCCTGATCTCGTTCCCACGCTCTGA
>JAFHKH010000624.1 GCA_016937595.1 Pseudomonas cedrina subsp. fulgida
CCCGCAGTTCCGACGAGGCAAGCCCGGCTCCCACAGGGCTCATCGGCGGCAATAGCCTTTATCCTTGCAGGGAAGCGCTTACTGCACTTCCACCGCCAGGCTGTCACTGATCTTTTTCTGCCAGATGGCAGACCGGTGATATGGACGGACTCACCCTTGCTGTCCACCGCAACGGTGACGGGCATGTCCTTGACGTCGAACTCGTAGATCGCCTCCATGCCCAGCTCGGCAAACGCGACCACGCGTGATTGCTTGATGGCCTGCGCCACCAGGTAAGCGGCGCCGCCGACGGCCATCAGGTACACGGCCTTGTGGTCCTTGATCGCTTCGATCGCAGTCGGGCCACGTTCGGATTTACCGATCATGCCCAGCAGGCCGGTTTGCTCGAGGATCTGGCGGGTGAACTTGTCCATCCGCGTCGCGGTGGTCGGGCCGGCCGGGCGACGACTTCTTCGCGCACCGGATCAACCGGGCCGACGTAGTAGATGAAGCGGCCCTTGAGGTCCACCGGCAGGGTTTCGCCCTTGTTCAGCATTTCGACCATGCGCTTGTGTGCGGCGTCGCGACCGGTGAGCATCTTGCCGTTGAGCAACACGGTTTCGCCCGGCTTCCAGCTCTGCACTTCTTCCGGGGTCAGGGTGTCGAGGTTGACGCGGCGGGCCGAGGGGCCGGCTTCCCAGACGATTTCCGGGTAGGCGTCCAGCGGTGGCGCTTGCAGCGACGCCGGGCCCGAGCCGTCGAGCACGAAGTGCGCATGACGGGTGGCGGCGCAGTTGGGGATCATGCACACCGGCAAGGACGCTGCGTGGGTCGGGTAGTCCATGATCTTCACGTCGAGCACGGTGGTCAGGCCACCCAGGCCCTGGGCGCCGATGCCCAGTTGGTTGACCTTCTCGAACAGCTCCAGGCGCATCTCTTCGATACGGTTGGAGGGGCCGCGTTTTTTCAGCTCGTGGATGTCGATGGACTCCATCAACACTTCCTTGGCCATCACCGCGGCTTTCTCGGCGGTGCCGCCAATGCCGATGCCGAGCATGCCCGGTGGGCACCAGCCGGCGCCCATGGTCGGAACGGTCTTGAGCACCCAGTCGACGATCGAGTCGGACGGATTGAGCATGGCCATTTTCGACTTGTTCTCGGAACCGCCACCCTTGGCCGCCACGTCCACTTCCACGGTGTTACCCGGGACGATGGAGTAGTGGATAACTGCCGGGGTGTTGTCCTTGGTGTTTTTGCGCGCACCGGCCGGGTCGGCGAGGATCGAGGCACGCAGGACGTTTTCCGGCAGGTTGTAGGCGCGACGCACGCCTTCGTTGATCATGTCGTCCAGGCCCATGGTGGCGCCATCCCAACGTACGTCCATGCCCACGCGCACGAACACGGTGACGATACCGGTGTCCTGGCAGATCGGGCGATGGCCGGTGGCGCACATGCGCGAGTTGATCAGGATCTGGGCGATGGAGTCACGGGCCGCCGGCGATTCTTCGCGCAGGTAGGCTTCGTGCATGGCCTGGATAAAATCAACGGGGTGGTAGTAGGAAATGAATTGCAGGGCGTCGGCAACGCTCTGAATCAGGTCGTCTTGCTTGATCACGGTCATGAGTCGCGCTCCTCTATAAGGGAACATTCAATAAAGGTGGGCCCAGTGTTGCATCGGTCGGCTGAGCCCACCTTTCCAAGGCACGCCAAGTGGTGCAGGCGCGACGCTAAAAAGGCGCGGCAGTATAACCCGGCGCGGTGGCCGATACACCCGACCATGGCCAAACTCTGTGTGAACACCGGGCCAATGTGGGAGCGGGCTTGCTCGCGAATGCGGTGGATCAGTCACATCATCATGGCTGACACTACGCATTCGCGAGCAAGCCCGCTCCCACAAAAAAGCTGCGTTTGGCCATACTGCCCGCGTTATCGTTAGGATCATCGCAATGACTGAGACTTTATATGCCTGAATTGCACGTCGGCGAACGCCATTGGTCGGTCTCCACTGGCAGCAACCTGTTGGATGCCTTGAACCAAGCGGGCGTGGCCGTGCCCTACAGTTGCCGTGCCGGCAGTTGTCATGCCTGCCTGGTGCGCTGCCAGGGCGAGGTCGAGGACAAGCAGCCCGAGGCCTTGAGCCCGGCGCAACGCAATGCAGGCTGGCGTTTGGCCTGTCAGTGCCAGGTCAGCGCGGACCTGCGCGTCGAAGCGTTCGATCCGACGCGCGATGGTTTACCGGCCCAAGTGGTGGGTGTCGATTGGCTGAGTCCGACGGTGCTGCGCCTGCGCCTGCAACCGGAGCGCGGCCTGCGTTACCGGGCCGGGCAGCATCTGGTGCTGTGGGCGGGGCAGGTGGCGCGACCTTATTCCCTGGCGAGCCTGCCCCAGGAGGATGCGTTCCTGGAGTTTCATCTCGATTGCCGCCAGCCTGGCGAATTCAGTGATCTCGCCCGGCAGTTGCGGGTTGGCGACCCTCTGCGTCTGGGCGAGCTGCGCGGCGGTGCGCTGCAATACGATGCCGACTGGCAGACGCGACCGTTGTGGCTGCTGGCGTCCGGCACGGCCTGGGGCCATTGTGGGGGGTGTTGCGTGAGGCATTGCGCCAGGATCACCAGGGCGACATCCGCTTGATTCACCTGGCCCATGAGGCTGACGGGCATTACCTGGCCGAGCCCTTGGCCGCGCTGGCCGCCGA
>JAFHKH010000625.1 GCA_016937595.1 Pseudomonas cedrina subsp. fulgida
GCCCGCTCGCCACAACAAGCCCGCTCGCCACAAGGAGATTTGTCAGCCGTGTGAAGATACTAGCGCCCACAAGTAATGTGTGAGGATGCCTAGCGCGGTGGGTAGCTGAAGAGGACGCGGTTGACGGTGGTGCGGATGGCTTTGTCGCGGTCCTGTGGGCTCGGTGAGCTGGCCATCATTTGTTCGTCGCTGCCACGCCAGACCAGTTTGCCGTCCTTGCCGTCCAGCAGATCAATCTGCAGGGTGGCGACTTTGTAGGTGATGTTGCGCGTTTCGTTGTACATCGGCGCGCCCCAATAGCCATTCCAGGGTCCGCCCCAGGCGCCGCCATAGTTAGTGGTGACCTGTTGCTGGCGGTCTTCGACGATCAGGTAGGCCTGAACGTTCACGTCGGCCCTGGTCCCGGCGGCGCCGGGCGAGGCCGCGTTGGTCGAGCTGCTCGCTCACGGCCTGGCGGATGCGCTGTTCGGTGAGGTCGCTCTTGATGCGCGGGTCATCCGGGCGATATTGCAGCGCCGGGTCTTTCCAGGCCCAACTGCGGTAGGCGCCGAAATCCCGGCTGGCATCATAATCGTGGTTGACCTGGCTGGTCTGGCAACCGCCCAGCAGCACGACAACGGCAAGCGTAGCGATACGACGAAACATGGTTTTCCTCCACAACGCGACCCGCGCTTGAGATAAGAATAGCGTTTAACGGGGCGGATACGCCGTCATTGCCTTTTGCACGGCTTGGCGCAACGCGTCTGCCCGCTCGCCGAGGCGTCCCTGGCTGCTCGTTTCCGCACTGGCACTCCACACCGGCTGGCCGCTACGGGCATCGAATAGATCGACGCGAACCACCACGACCTGGACCTCATAGGTACGCACGATGGGCACCGAGTTGTACATGCCGTAGCCATTGTTATAACGGTTATAGCCGCCGTAACCGTAGCCATAGTCATCGCGCACTTGCCTGAGGCGCTTTTCCTGGCGCACGTCGGCGCTGACCAGCAGGTCGGCGGGGCGGTTGTCGTGCAGCGGGCGCAGGCCGCGCTGGTCGAGGGCGCCGCTGACTGCTTCGGGCAACCTGCGCAGA
>JAFHKH010000626.1 GCA_016937595.1 Pseudomonas cedrina subsp. fulgida
CCTCGACCCTGGACGGGCTGAAGATCACCCTGGGCGCGACGACGTTGCTGGTGGAGCTGGCCGCCGGCGATGCCGATGCGCTGGGTGGCAAGGATCAGCTTGAAATCACCCACGCCACGCCCGCGTCGGACATGACGGAGGTTGAAGAAACCTTGCAGAACATCCTCAAAGGCACGGGTACTTTCACCCGAATCTAAAGGGTGTCAACGATCAAATGTGGGAGCTGGGCTTGCTCGCGAATGCGGTATATCAGTGAAGAATAGGTTGACTGATACACCGCATTCGCGAGCAAGCCCGCTCCCACATTTTGATTCGGTTTCGTCAGTGGATATTAGCGAGCAGTTGCTTCAGGGTTGCTGTAACACCCTTGTCACGTAAACTGAAAAAACACCGCTCGAACGCTGCCACAAACGCAGGTGAATTGGGAATAGCCGTGCCAAAAATCTCTTCCATGCCCAGCAGCCGTTGGCTGATCAAGGTGTCATCGCTGACGAGCGCCTGGCAAAACTCGGCACGCGGGTCCGGGATCGTATAGCTCACGCCGTTCTCGTCCACACCCTTCAAATACAAGGCCCACGCCGCCACGACCAGCGCGGCGCGTTCAGTCTCGCGGCCATCGGCAATCAACCGATTGATCGTCGGCACGGTGAACTTGGGAAACTTCGACGAGCCATCCGAACACACCCGCTCCAACTGGTCGGCAATCGCCTGGTTGGAGAAGCGGTCCACCAGGGTCTGTTTGTAGTCCGTCAGGTCGATGCCCGGCACCGGCGCCAGGTTCGGCGTGACGTCCAGGTCCATATAGGCGCGCATGTAGGCGACAAAGAGCGGGTCGTTCATGGTCTCGTGCACAAACCGATAGCCCTTGAGAAAGCCCAGGTAGGTGAGTGCCAGGTGGCTGCCATTGAGCAGGCCGATCTTCATTTCTTCATACGGCGTGACGTCAGCGGTGAACTGCACGCCGACCTTTTCCCAGGCCGGGCGACCGTTGACGAATTTGTCTTCCAGCACCCATTGCACAAAGGGTTCGCACACGACTGGCCAGGCGTCGTCGATGCCGTGCTCGTCATGCAATTGCAGGCGATGGGCGCTGCTGGTCATCGGGGTGATGCGGTCGACCATGGCATTCGGAAAGCTCACGTTGGCGCTGATCCAGTCATGCAGCTCGGCGTCGCGCAGGGCGGCGAAGGCCAGCAGCGCCTTGCGCGTCACGGCGCCATTATGCGGCAGGTTATCGCAGGACATTACGGTAAACGCCGGGGTGCCGGCGGCGCGGCGTTGAGTGAGCGCGGCGCAGATAAAACCGAACACGGTTTTCGGTGCGCCTGGGTGCGCCAGGTCATGCTGGATCTGCGGCAGGTGGGCCATGAACTCGCCGTTGCTGTCGTCGATGCAGTAGCCGCCTTCGGTGATGGTCAGCGAGACGATGCGAATCGCCGGGTCGGCCAATTTGTCGATCAGCGCCTGCGCGCCGTCTTCGGCCAGCAGCATGTCACTGATCGCGCCGATCACACGCACGTCGGTGTCGTCGGTATCGCCCAGTTCGTACAGGGTGAACAGATAGTCCTGCCCGGCGAGGTCGTCGCGGGCCTTGCGGTCCTCGGCACGCAGGCCAACGCCGCAGATGCTCCAGTCCAGGCCCTCGCCGGTATTCATCAGCGCATCGGTGTAATACGCCTGGTGCGCGCGGTGAAAACCGCCGACGCCGATGTGGGCGATGCCCTGCGTTGTGCTGGCAATCGCATAGGTGGGCAGTTTCACCTGCGGTGCCAACTGGGTGAGGTTCTGTTTATTCAGCTTCATGGCTTGATACTCGCGAAATCAGGCGGCGGCGCGCAGTGGGCGAGCCACGGCGACACCGTCGGTGTCGAACAGGTGGCAATGCGCCGGGTCCAGGTGCAGGTGCAGCGTCTCGCCGTACTGGCTGGCCATGTCGCCGCGAATCCGCAGGGTCAGCGGCTCGCCGTTGGCGGTGATGACGTGACAGAAGGTGTCGCTGCCCAGGCGCTCGCCGACGTCGGCGGTAACGGTCAACGTGGTCTGGCCTGGCGTGGCGATTTCCAGGTGCTCAGGGCGAATGCCCAGCGTCACTGCGCTGCCCACGCTCAAGGTCGGGCCGCTGAGCGGCAGGCTGATCAGGGTGCCGGCGTCCAGTTGCACCTCGCAGCCCTGGCCTTCAACGCGCGTGACCTTGCCCTTGAGAAAGCCCATCTTCGGCGTGCCGAGAAAGCCGGCCACGAACAGGTTGGCCGGTTGGTGGTACAGCTCCAAAGGCGAACCGACTTGCTCGATACGACCGCTGTTGAGTACCACCACCTTGTCGGCCAGGGTCATGGCTTCCACCTGGTCGTGGGTCACGTAGATCATGGTCGCCTGCAGTTCTTTATGCAGCGCGCCAGTTCCAGGCGCATCTGCACACGCAGGGCGGCGTCGAGGTTGGACAGCGGCTCGTCGAACAGGAAGATCTTCGGGTTACGCACGATGGCGCGGCCGATCGCCACGCGCTGGCGCTGGCCACCGGAAAGCTGCTTGGGCTTGCGCTCCAGCAACGGGCCCAGCTCGAGGATACGTGCCGCTTCGTTGACTTTGCTCTCGACGATTTTCTTGTCGACGCCGGCCAGGTCCAGGGCAAACGACATGTTCTTGCGCACACTCATGTGCGGGTACAGCGCGTAGGTCTGGAACACCATCGCCAGGTCGCGCTTGGCCGGCGTCACTTCGGTGATGTCGCGGCCGTCCAGTTCGATGGTGCCGTCGCTGACCTCTTCAAGGCCGGCGATCAGGCGCAGCAGGGTGGATTTACCGCAGCCCGACGGGCCGACAAACACTACGAATTCCTTGTCGTTCACTTCCAGGTCAATGCCCTTGATGATGGAAAAGCCTTCGAAGCCTTTTTGCAGATTGTTGATTTTCAGGTTGGCCATGAGGGGCCTCCGCTTACAGAATTTTATTAGAAGCCGTTATTTCACGGCGCCGAAGGACAAACCGCGCACCAGCTGTTTCTGGCTGATCCAGCCAAAGATCAGGATCGGCGCGCAGGCCAGGGTCGAAACGGCGGACAATTTGGCCCAGAACAAGCCTTCGGGGCTGGAGTAGGAGGCGATCAGCGCCGTCAGCGGCGCGGCGCTGGAGGAAGTCAGGTTCAGCGACCAGAACGCCTCGTTCCAGCACAGGATCAGCGACAGCAACACGGTGGAAGCCAGGCCACCCTTGGCGATTGGCAGCAGCACGCGGACCATTTCCTGCCACAGGGTCGCGCCATCCAGGCGCGCGGCTTCGAGGATGTCCTTGGGAATGTCCTTGAAGTAGGTGTAAACCATCCAGACCACGATCGGCAGGTTGATCAGGGTGTAGATGATGATCAACGCAATGCGCGTATCCAGCAGGCCAAAGCTCTTGGCCAGCAGGTAGATCGGCATCAGCACGCCCACCGGCGGCAGCATCTTGGTCGACAGCATCCAGAGCAGCGTGCCCTTGGTGCGCTGGGTTTCGTAGAACGCCATGGAGTAGGCGGCCGGTACCGAAATCAGCAGGCACAGGGCGGTGGCGCTGAAGGAAATCAGCACCGAGTTCCAGGCGTAGGCGAAGTAGTTGCTGCGCTCGTTGATGTGCAGGTAGTTCTCCAGCGTCGGCGTGAAGATGAACTGCGGCGGCGTGGCGAACGCGTCGATTTCGGTCTTGAAGCTGGTCAGCACCATCCAGAAGATCGGAAAGAAAATCAGGATCGCGATGGCCCAGGCCAACGTGCCAAGCAACAGGCTTTGCAGGCGGCGGGATTGTTGAAGCGTCATGGCGCGGCCCTCAAGGCTTGTCAGTCAGGTTTTTGCCGATCATCCGCACCAGGATGATCGCCGCGATATTGGCGATGACCACAGCAATCAAGCCGCCGGCCGACGCCATGCCCACGTCGAACTGCACCAGCGCCTGGTTGTAGATCAAGTAGGCGAGGTTGGTCGAGGCGTAGCCGGGGCCGCCGTTGGTGGTGGTGAAGATCTCGGCGAACACCGAGAGCAGGAAGATCGTCTCGATCATCACCACCACGGCAATCGGGCGCGCCAGGTGGGGCAGGGTCAGGTGCCAGAAAATCGCGATGGCGCCGGCACCGTCCAGGCGCGCGGCTTCCTTTTGTTCCTGGTCGAGGGACTGCATGGCGGTCATCAGCAACAGGATGGCGAACGGCAGCCATTGCCACGACACAATGATGATGATCGACAGCAGCGGGTAGTGCGCCAGCCAGTCCACCGGCTCGGCACCGAACAGCTTCCACACGGCGGCGAGAATCCCCGACACCGGGTGGAAAATCAGGTTCTTCCAGATCAGCGCGCCGACGGTGGGCATGATGAAGAACGGCGAAATCAGCAGCACCCGCACCAGGCCGCGACCGAAGAACTCGCTGGCCTCCAGCAGGGCGCTGATCAACACGCCGAATACCACGCTGATCAGCAGCACGCTGCCGACCAGCAACAATGTGTTGGTGGCGCCGGGCAGGAAGCCCGAGTCGGTGATGAAGTAGCTGAAGTTCTCCAGCCCCACGAACTCGTTTTCGCCGGGGTAAAGCAGGTTGTAGCGGATCAGTGAAAAATACAGGGTCATGCCCAGCGGCACGATCATCCACAGCAGCAACAGGGCCACCGAGGGGCTGACGAGGAACCAGCCGGGGTTGGCCAAGCGGTTTTTGGGGGGTGTATTCATGGTATTCATGGCCAGTCAGATGCGTACAGGACTGTGGGAGCGGGCTTGCTCGCGAATGCGGTCTTTGCGTTGATGCATTCGTGACTGACCCACCGTCATCGCGAGCAAGCCGCTCCCACATTTACCGAG
>JAFHKH010000627.1 GCA_016937595.1 Pseudomonas cedrina subsp. fulgida
CCCGCTCCCACATTGTTTTACCGCATCCGCCCTCAGGCCTTACTGATAATATTCCCCGCATGCAGCCCGCATTCCTTCTGCGTAGCCTCCTCCCACCACCAGCGCCCCTCGCGCTCATGCTGGTTCGGCAACACCGGTCGCGTGCACGGCTCGCAACCAATGCTGATAAACCCACGCTCATGCAGGCTGTTATACGGCAGCTCCAGCATGCGGATGTAACCCCAGACCTCCTCGCTGGTCATCTGCGCCAGCGGGTTGAATTTGTACAAGGTGCGTTCGGGCGTCGAGAAGGCCGTGTCGATTTCCAGCACGGCAACCTGGCTGCGGGTGCCCGGGCTCTGGTCGCGGCGCTGGCCGGTGGCCCAGGCTGCCACGCCGGAGAGTTTGCGGCGCAGCGGCTCGATCTTGCGGATACCGCAGCATTCGCCGTGGCCGTCGCGGTAGAAACTGAACAGGCCCTTCTCCTTGACGAAGGGTTCCAGCCTGCTCTGGTCCGGCGAGATCAGTTCGATGTCGATCTTGTAGAAATCGCGCACCTGCTCGATAAACCGGTAGGTCTCCGGGTGCAGGCGGCCGGTGTCGAGGCTGAATACCTTGACGTTCTTGTTCAGCTTCCAGGCCATGTCTACCAGCACCACGTCCTCGGCACCGCTGAAGGAAATCCACAGGTCATCACCGAACTGGCTGAACGCCAGCTTGAGAATATCCTGGGCGGATTTATTGGCGTAAGTCGTGGCGAGTTCAACGACGTCGAAGGCTTGGTTCATCAGGACGGTTCCTACAGGTCAGTGGCGCTGAGCGCTCTCTAGGGCAGTGATGGTATCAAAAACCGCCCTGCGTTGCGGCGGCGAGCGTGAATCGCTAGAGTTCGGCAGTCCTTTTGCTCGCTCAATCCAACAACATCCAAATGGGAGTGTCTTGTGGAAATTGCCTGTCTCGACCTGGAAGGGGTACTGGTTCCGGAAATCTGGATCGCCTTCGCCGAAAAAACCGGTATTGAATCCCTGCGGGCGACCACCCGGGACATTCCCGACTACGACGTGTTGATGCAGCAGCGCCTGCGTATCCTTGACGAGCATGGGCTCAAGCTTGCCGACATCCAGGCAGTGATCGCCACCCTCAAGCCGCTGGACGGCGCCATCGAATTCGTCAACTGGCTGCGCGAGCGCTTCCAGGTGGTGATCCTGTCGGACACCTTTTATGAGTTCTCCCAGCCGCTGATGCGCCAATTGGGATTCCCGACCTTGCTGTGCCACCGGTTGATCACCGACGAAAGCGACCGTGTGGTGAATTACCAACTGCGCCAGAAAGACCCCAAGCGCCAGTCGGTCCTGGCCTTCAAGAGCCTGTACTACCGCGTGATCGCCGCCGGCGACTCCTACAACGACACCACCATGCTGGGCGAGGCCGACCGCGGGATCCTGTTTCACGCGCCTGAGAATGTGATTCGTGAGTTCCCGCAATTCCCGGCGGTGCATACATTCGAGGATTTGAAGAAAGAGTTCATCAAGGCATCGAATCGGGCGTTGAGCCAGTAGATTATCCAGCGCGGCCGATGGCCCCTTCGCAGGCAAGCCAGCTCCCACATTTAACCGCGTTCCCGCAGGCTAAACGCAGTCAAATGTGGGAGCCGGGCTTGCCCGCGATGGCGCCAGTCCAGACGCTACAACCCTTCCAGCGTCTCCAACAACACCCGCACCTTCGTCAGCGACTCCTGATACTCCGCCTCCCACTGCGAATCCGCGACAATCCCGCCGCCGCCCCAGCAGCACACCTGCCCATCCTTCACCAGCAAACTGCGAATGGCGATGGAACTGTCCATCTCCCCGCGCACATCCAGATACACCAACGAACCGCAGTACAAACCACGCCGGGTCGGCTCCAGTTCGTCGATGATCTGCATCGCGCGGATCTTCGGCGCGCCGGTGATGGAGCCGCCGGGGAAGCTGCCGGCGATCAGGTCGAGGGCGTCTTTGCCGTCGGCCAATTCGCCGATGACGCTGCTCACCAGGTGGTGCACATTGGGGTAGCTTTCCAGGCTGAACAGTTCCGGCACGCTCACCGAGCCGGTGCGGCAGGTGCGGCCGAGGTCGTTGCGCAGCAGGTCGACGATCATCAGGTTTTCGGCGCGGTCCTTGGGGCTGGCCAGCAGTTCGGCGGCGTTGACGGCGTCTTCTTCGGGCGTCAAGCCACGGGGACGGGTGCCTTTGATCGGGCGGGTTTCGACGCGACGTTCACTGATATGCACGAAACGCTCGGGCGACAGGCTCAGCACCGCGCCGTCGTCCGGCAGGCTCTGGAAGCCGGAAAAGGGCGTCGGGCAGGCTTCGCGCAAGGCGCAATAGGCGACCCATGGATCACCCCTGCACGGCGCGCGAAAGCGCTGGGCGAAGTTGACCTGGTAGCAGTCGCCGGCCTGGATGTAATCCTGGATGCGCACGATGGCCTGGCGGTAAGCCTCGGCGGTGAGGTCCGGGGCCATGGGGCCCTGCAGCTTGAAGTTGGCCGTAGACGCGGCGACGGGCTGGCAGAACAAGGCAATCAGGCGCTGCCGCTCGCTGTCAGCCAGCGCGGGATGAAACACCAGTTGGGAGGTTTGCGCCCGGTGATCACTGATCAGCGCCCAGGCATACAGGCCCAAGCGCGCATCCGGCAGGTGCAGGTCGTCTGCGGCCACATGCGGCATCTGTTCCAGATGGCGACCGAAGTCATAACTCAAATAGCCGATCAGGCCCCCGGCAAACGGCAACTCATACCCGGCGGGCAAACCTGCTTCCCCCAACCGCGTGAGGTTTTGCCGCAATCGTTGCAGGAAAGCGCCGCCGTTTTCATCGGGCAGTACCGTCAGTGTCGATTCAGGCCAGGCGCTGAGCAGGTCATACCGTCCACGTTCGGCAGCCGGTCGGCCGCTGTCCAGCAGCACCGCGCCGGGCGCATGGCGAATCGCCGCAAAGTACTCGGCGGGGTTGGCCCGGTAGGGCAACGGGTGTACGGAGCAGGTCGACATGCGCGGTGGATCAGCCGTTGGCGTGGAGGGGGCGATTGTAGTCCGCCAGAAGGTTTGGTCCTAGCGCGGTTTAAAATGTGGGAGCGCTTGCTCGCGAATGCGGTGGGTCAGTAACAGATGTACTGACTGACACTCAGCCTTCGCGAGCAAGCCCGCTCCCACATTGGCTGAGTGTTCAGCCTTCCACCGGCGGAATATGCCCAAACATGGCCTGCACGAACTTCACCCGCTCCTCCAGTGTTTCGGTCACACCGGCCGCCTTCAGTTCTTCCAGCCGTGCCTCCACCGCATGGGTGCGCAGTGTCAAACCGCAGTCGTTGGCAATCTGGATATTCAACCCCGGCCGCGCATTCAGCTCCAGGATCAGCGGGCCTTTCTCCTGGTCGAGCACCATGTCCACACCGATATAACCCAGCCCGCACAGCTCATAGCAACCGGCCGCGAGCTTCATGAAACCGTCCCAGTTGGGCAACTGCACGCCATCCACCGCGTTGGTGGTGTCAGGGTGCTTGGTGATGATGGTGTTCAGCCAGGTGCCACGCAGGGTCAGGCCGGTGGCGAGGTCGACGCCGACACCGATGGCGCCCTGGTGCAGGTTGGCCTTGCCGCCGGACTGCCGGGTCGGCAGCCGCAGCATCGCCATCACCGGGTAGCCCATCAACACGATGATGCGGATATCCGGCACGCCTTCGTAGCTGATGCTCTTGAAGATCTGGTCGGGCACCACGCGGTATTCGATCAGTGCGCGGTCGCGGTGACCGCCCAGGGAATACAGGCCAGTGAGGATGCTGGAAATCTGATGCTCGATCTCTTCATGGCTGATGATCTTGCCGGACACCGTGCGATAGCGCCCTTCGAAACGATCCGCCACCACCAGGATGCCGTCACCGCCGGCGCCCTGGGCCGGTTTGATCACAAAGTCGCTGCGCCCACCGATAATCGCGTCGAGCTTGTCGATCTCCTTCTCGGTAGAGATCACCCCATACATCTCCGGCACATGGATGCCGGCGGCAATCGCCCGTTCCTTGGTGATGATCTTGTCATCCACAATCGGGTACAGGCTGCGCTTGTTGTATTTGAGCACGTAGTCGGCATTACGCCGGTTGATGCCCATGATCCCCCGCGCTTCCAGGGCTTTCCAGGTCTTCCAGAGGCCGAACATTACTGGTCAGCCTTCAGGAAGGCCTTGAAACGCACCAGCTCGGTCAGGCGGTAACCGCGATAGCGACCCATGGCCAGCATGAAACCCACCAGGATCAACAGGATCGCCGGGAAGGTAAACACGAAGTAGACCAGCTCCGGCACGCTCATGATCAGGTGCGCCAGGGACGCGGCGAACAGCGTGCCCACCGCCACTTTCAGCGCATGGGTGGCGCCGCGCTCTTCCCAGGTGATCGACAGGCGTTCGATCGTCATGGTCAGGATCACCATCGGGAACAGCGCCACCGACAAGCCGCGCTCCAGGCCCAGCTTGTGGCTGAACAGGCTGATCGCCGCGATCAGCACCACCACGAACGTCAGCACCACCGACAGCCTTGGCAGCATCTGCAGCTTCAAATGTTCCAGATAGGAGCGCAGCGACAGCCCCAGCGCCGTGATGATCGTGAACAGCGCGATGCCGAAGCCCAGTTGGGTTTCGCGGAACGCCAGGGCGACCAGTACCGGCGTGAACGTGCCCAGCGTCTGCAGGCCGATCAGGTTGCGCAGGATCAGGATCACCAGTACGCCGATCGGGATCATCACCATGATCATGAACGTCTGCTGGGTTTGCAGCGGCAGGTTGTACAGCGAGTAGCCGAGGAAGTTGGAGTCGGTGCTCTCGTCCGTCAGCTTGGCCAGGCGCAAGGCATTCATGCGGCTGTTGTCGAGGCTGAAGGTGACAGTGGCTTTCTTGCCGCCGTCGACGGTGATCAGGTTTTCATCGCCGATCCACCACAGCAGGCGGTCGGCGGGCAGGCCTTGCTCACCGGTTTCCGGGTTGAAATACAGCCAGTCATTGCCATTGAAGCTGCGCAGCCAGAGTTCCGGGGTTTGCGGCTGGTTCGCCTCGAGGCGCAGGGTGTGCACGCGTTCCACCGGGACGTGGCCGATGGACAACACCAGTTCGATGATCTTGGCCTTGTGTGCGGTGGACGGGTCGCCGGCCAGCAGCAGCTTGACGTTATCGTCGTTGAGGTTGTTGGTGCGCTTGATGGCTTCGCTGATAAAGGTCTCGACGTCGGCCGAATGCTGGCGAATCGGCGCGAGCAAGGCTTCGGCGGCGATTTTTTCCGGGCCTTCCACGGCGATGCTGTCACGGAAGATCGGGCCTTTGACTTTGCTCTTCTCGCCATCGCGCTTGGTCAGCACCAGGCGGTAATACAGGGTTTGCGTGCCCTTGGCGCGGCGTGCCGACCAGGTGACCTTGCGGTTGCCGTCCAGGCGATTGACGCTGACGCCGTAGTTGTTGGAAATGAAACTCTCATTGAGGCTGACGTAGTCGCGGTTCAATGGCGGCACGAACATCTGCACTTTGACCGGGTCTTTGGCGTTGGCGACGAACTCGACTTTGGCGTCGATGTTCCACAGGTCTTCCATCGCGTCTTCGGTGACCGGGATGCCCAGCGCGAAAATCTGATAGGCCGTGATCGAAATGCCCAGTGCCACCAGAACGGCGATCAGGATTTTCAGGTGGATAGTGAGAGAGCGCATGGGAGTTACTCGGCGGTATGAGCGTCGGCGACACAGGCAGGTTTGCCTGCTGCGTATTTAAGACTGGGGTCGACCAGCGCATCAAAGCGTTTCAACGCTTCGGAGCCGATCAGCAGCGGGTATTGGAAGGCGCTGCGGTCAGTCAAGTTCACTTCGATGCTGCGTAAAGCAGTGCCCATGCAGATATCCAGGGCAATCACCGGACGGGCGGTGTAGTTCTTGTCCTCATCGGGGTCGTAGTCGCCGGCGCGGCGCTTGATCTTGCTCACGCGCGCCAGGGGGCGTTCGATGGGATGGGAATGGGCGGCGTCGATGGCCAGGTAGAAGCGCACCCAGGATTCGCTGTTGCGCTTGAAGCGCTTGATATCACGGGCACTGAGGGACGCGGTCTTGGCGCCGGTGTCCAGTTTGGCGGCGACTTCCAGGTCAATCCCGGCCAACTGGGCATATTCGTTGAGGCCATACACGGTCTTCTCGGCGGCGGCGCCCAGGCCGGGGATGAACAGTAGGCAAAACAGGGGGAAGGACTTTAGTCTCATAAATCCTGAGGCTGTGCAGTGCGATGTTTGATTCAAGGCGACTGGCATTGCTGCGCAAACTCCCTCGTGCGCCGTTTCATCCAGTGATGTCAGGCAAAAGCGGCGGCATTCTAACATGATGCTTTTTTGGCGCCAGCGCTGGCAGGCGGCCATGCCGTTGACGCAGGCAGCCAGTGTTATTAGAAGATTGTCGACAATATGTATTTATTCTTTGACTAACTGAGGCTTATTGGCTAGTTTTTGCCACATTGCTTTTAAAGGTGTCGACAATATGCTGGGTCAACTGGAATCCCCAGGGGTGGCGCAGGACGATTCCCAGACCATGTCCGAGAACGTCTTCAGGCGCATCCAGGCCGCGATCGTCAAGGGTGAGATCGCCCCCGGCAGCAAGATTTCCGAGCCGGAACTGGCGCGCACCTATGGCATCAGTCGCGGCCCGCTGCGCGAAGCGATCCACCGTCTGGAGGGCCAGCGCCTGCTGGTGCGCGTGCCTCATGTCGGCGCGCGCGTGGTTTCGTTGAGCCACGCCGAGCTGGTCGAGCTCTACGAAATCCGCGAATCCCTCGAAGGCATGGCCTGCCGCCTGGCCGCCGAGCGCATGACCGACGCCGAAATCGAAGAACTGCGCCAGGTGCTGCACACCCACGAACGCGACGAAGCGTTCCAGGCGGGCCTCGGCTATTACCAACAGGAAGGCGACTTCGACTTCCATTACCGGATCATCCAGGGCGCCGGCAACCGCACGCTGACCCAGATGCTCTGCGGCGAGCTGTATCAATTGGTGCGCATGTACCGCATCCAGTTCTCCGCCACGCCCAACCGTCCACGCCAGGCCTTTGCCGAGCACCACCGCATTCTCGACGCGATTGCCGAGCGTGACGGTGAACTGGCCGAACTGTTGATGCGCCGGCATATCGGCGCTTCCAAACGCAACATTGCCCGTCACTTCCCGGACGGCACCGCCCACTCACGAGGTGAATGATGAGTTCCAACAATAAAAGCACACCCGGCCAGCGTTTCCGTGACGCGGTCGCCAGCGAGCAGCCCTTGCAGGTCGTCGGCGCGATCAATGCCAACCACGCCTTGCTGGCCAAGCGCGCCGGTTTCAAGGCGATCTACCTGTCCGGCGGCGGGGTGGCCGCCGGCTCCCTGGGCGTGCCGGACCTGGGCATCACCGGCCTGGATGACGTATTGACGGATGTGCGCCGTATCACCGACGTGTGCGACCTGCCGCTGCTGGTGGACGTCGACACCGGTTTCGGCTCGTCGGCATTCAACGTGGCGCGTACGGTCAAGTCGATGATCAAGTTCGGCGCGGCGGCCATCCATATCGAAGACCAGGTCGGCGCCAAGCGCTGCGGTCATCGCCCGAACAAGGAAATCGTGTCCCAGCAGGAAATGGTCGACCGCATCAAGGCCGCCGTGGACGCGCGCACCGATGACAGCTTCGTGATCATGGCGCGCACCGATGCCCTGGCCGTCGAAGGCCTGGAGTCGGCACTGGAGCGGGCCGCCGCGTGCATCGAGGCCGGCGCCGACATGGTGTTCCCGGAAGCCATTACTGAACTGGATATGTACAAACTGTTCGCCTCCCGCGTGAAAGCGCCGATCCTGGCCAACATCACCGAATTCGGCGCCACACCGCTGTACACCACCGAACAGTTGAAATCTGCCGATGTTTCCATCGTGCTGTACCCGCTCTCGGCCTTCCGCGCCATGAACAAGGCGGCCGAAAACGTCTACACCGCGATCCGTCGCGACGGCACCCAGCAGAACGTGATCGACACCATGCAAACGCGCATGGAGCTTTACGACCGCATCGACTACCACACCTTCGAGCAGAAGCTCGACGCGCTGTTTGCCGCAAAGAAATAAATCCTGTCCACTCAACTGTAGGAGCGAGCTTG
>JAFHKH010000628.1 GCA_016937595.1 Pseudomonas cedrina subsp. fulgida
ACTCCCGGCGTAAACCACTGTCCCATCAGACGCAGCTAAAACAGGCTGTCCCAAATCCCCGGCGATATCAATGCCTTTATTCAAACTACCGTTTGAAGAGAATTTTCCAATCAACACTCCGTTTGAAGGCCATCCCCCAGCCGGTCGGCGCGGGCCCGGCAGGTGGCAGCGGCGCGGGGGCGGGTTTGCTCGAAAGGAGCGGCGCGGCGGTGCCGGCCGGGCGGGTGAAGACAGTGGTCTTGCTTGAGGACGACGGCGAAGATCCAGTGTTTGTCACCACTGCCGTAGGCGCTGAACCCGTGCGCCGTCGAAGCGAATGGTCTGACCCGGATGGATTGTGTAGGGCACGGGAATATTGTTACGAGCCGCGAGCGCCTTGTAGTCCCACCCATAACGGAAGGCGATGGAAAACAGCGTGTCGCCCTTGCGCACCACATATTGCCCGGTGGTGACCGTCGGTCGTTGCGGCGCTGCATTATTGCGGTCAACCACCCGCGCGCCACTGCTTGGCGAGCTGGAGCACCCTGCCAGCACAGAACTGAAGACGAGGCCAAGCACCAGTCGCTGAAAGCTTGTTTTACTCATACGCTGCGCAAGACCTGTGAGACTCACCCGCCGCTCCCTTTGTGGTGGCTGAACATGGAATGCCTGTACCAGGCTTGAAAAATATGACGCAAGTATAACTGGGCATTGAAGTTTTACGGGCACACGCCTGAAACGAATCATTCAGCGTGTTGAATCGTCGCACCAATGATGTCGACTCAATGGACCCCGTGGTAAGACACATCCCCGTCGGCGGAATTCACCGCCAGCAAAAATTGATCAGGCCAAGGGGCCATTGAGCAACGGCACAAAACGAACAGCACCCAGTACATGCCGGGAGAAGCCTTCGTCCTCGCGGATGATGAGCATCAATTGCTGCACTTCACCGGCGCCCACCGGGATCACCAGGCGCCCACCGGGGGCCAACTGGTCGAGCAACGCTTGTGGAACATCGGTGGCCACGGCGGTCACGATGATGCCGTTGTACGGCGCCAGCGCAGGCCAGCCCTCCCAACCGTCACCCCAGCGAAACACCACGTTTCGCAGGTTCAACTCCACCAGGCGCTCCTTGGCGCGATCCTGCAGCACCTTGATACGCTCGACCGAGAACACCCGCTCCACCAGTTGCGCCAGCACGGCGGTCTGGTAGCCCGAGCCGGTGCCGATCTCAAGCACCTTGTCCAGCGGCCCCGCCGCCAGCAGCAGCTCGCTCATGCGCGCCACCATGTACGGCTGGGAGATGGTCTGGTTATGGCCGATGGGCAGCGCCGTGTCTTCATAGGCACGGTGGGCCAGGGCTTCATCGACAAACAGATGCCGAGGCGTGCGCCGGATCACTTCCAATACCTGGGCGTTGGACAGGCCTTCCTCGTAGAGGCGCTGGATCAAGCGTTCGCGGGTACGCTGGGACGTCATCCCGATACCGCGACGCAGCAAGTCGTCTTGTTCACGGCCCATCAGCGCAACCCCTCCAGCCAGCCATCGAGACCACTGAAGGCATCACTGAAGGTGCGATCAAACTGCAATGGGGTAATCGACACATAGCCTTGCATCACCGCGTGAAAATCCGTGCCCGGGCCGCCATCTTCGGCATCGCCCGCGGCGGCGATCCAATAGCCTTCCTTGCCGCGCGGGTCGACCACCTTCAACGGCGCCGCCGCACGGGCACGATGGCCCAGGCGCGTCAGCTGGATGCCGCGAATACGGTCGAGGGGCAAGTTCGGGATATTGACATTGAGCACGGTGCGCGGCGGCAGGTCCAGGGAACCATGGGCCGCCACCAGCTTGCGTGCGTAATAGGCGGCAGTCGGCAGGTTATCCAATTGGCGCGAAGCCAACGAAAAGGCAAACCCGGTGCGCCCCAGGAAACGCCCTTCGAGGGCCGCCGCCACGGTACCGGAATACAGCACGTCATCGCCCAGGTTCGCGCCGAGGTTAATGCCCGACACCACCAGGTCCGGCGCCTGCTCCAGCAGGCTGTTGATTGCCAGGTGGACGCAGTCGGTGGGCGTGCCGTCCACGCTGATAAAGCCATTGGCAAGGATGTGCGGGTGCAGCGGACGGTTGATCGTCAGCGAACTGCTGGCGCCGCTCCTGTCCTGATCGGGGGCAACCACCACGCACTCGGCATAATCCTGCAGCGCGGCATAGAGCGCGGCAAGACCGGGTGCGGTGGCACCGTCATCGTTTGATATCAGAATACGCATGGGTTGTCCGTCTGCCCCACCGGCACCAGATCAACTAGCTCGCGCACCAAGACAGTGGCGAAGCATCCGGCCGGCAGGACGAATTCCAATTGCAGAATGTCCAGCGAGGGATAATGCCACGTCAAACCGCCAATGGGCAGTCGCAGAATGCGACGTTCCTGGCTCATGCCAGCATTCACCAGCCAATCGCGCAGGTCGGCCTCACTGGCGGCAACCGCCTGTTCCAGCGCGAAGGTTGCGCCACTGGCGGGCGAATCGCCTTCGCCCCACTGCGGCCCGGTCGGGTGCAGGTCCAGGATTGCCAGGCGCGGGTCGCTGCATTCAGCCTCCCCCGCCGGAAAAAAACTGCGGCTGTCGGTAAAGGCCAGCAGGTCGCCGACCTGGGCACGCTGCCATGAACCGTCAGCCACACGTGCCGCCAGTACTTTGTTAAACAGGAAACTACGGGCGGTGGAGAGCAGCCGCGAACGCACGTTGCGCTGCTCCGGCAAGGCCTTGCGCGCGGCCCACTCGCGGGCATCGACGACGTTGCCGCCGTTGTGGCCGAAGCGCTGGGCGCCGAAATAGTTGGGGATGCCGTGCCGGGCAATCAGGCGCAACCGCGCGTCGATGGCGGCGGTATCACCGGCCAATTGCGTCAGGCGCAAGGTGAAACCGTTGGCCGAATGCGCACCGCGCTGCAGCTTGCGCTTGTGGCGGGCGGTCTTGAGGATCCTGAGGGTGTCGTTTTGCGCGGCACTCAGGTCCGGGTCGGCCTTGCCCGGCAATTGCACGCTGAACCATTGGCGGGTCAACGCCTGGCGATCCTTGAGCCCGGCATAGCTGACGGTACGCAACGGCACCCCGGCTGCCTTGGCGATGCGCCGCGCCGCTTCCTCGGTATTAAGACCGCGCTTTTCGACCCACAACCACAGGTGTTCGCCTTCACCGGTGAGCGGAATATCGAGCACTTCGTCAACCTGGAAATCTTCAGCCGTGGCCTTCAGTACCGCGCTGCCCAAGGCCTCGCCATAGGCCCGCGGGCCCAGCAGTTGCAAGTCATTCATGCGCGCAGCAACAAGGCGACGGCGTGCACGGCGATGCCCTCTTCACGACCGGTGAACCCGAGTTTTTCGGTGGTGGTGGCTTTCACGTTCACTTGATCCAGTTCTATTTGCAGATCCGCGGCAATCAGCGCGCGCATCGACTCGATATGGGGGGCCATCTTCGGCGCCTGGGCCACGATAGTGGTGTCGACATTGCCGACCTTCCAGCCCTTGGCATGGATCAGGCCAACCACGTGGCGCAGCAATACACGGCTGTCCGCGCCCTTGAACGTCGGGTCGGTGTCCGGAAAGTGCTTGCCGATATCGCCCAACGCCGCCGCGCCGAGCAAGGCATCGCTCAAGGCATGCAGTACAACGTCGCCGTCGGAATGAGCCAGCAGCCCATGATGGTGCTCGATACGCACGCCGCCCAGGGTGATGAAATCGCCTTCAGCGAAACGGTGCACATCGTAGCCGTGGCCAATACGCATAAAAAAACGCCCCGATTTAATTCAGGGCGTGATTCTACCTACTTTTGCCTGAGATTAACCGAGCAAAGCACGGTCATGGTGTCGCAAATGATCTTCGATGAAGCTGGCGATGAAGAAGTAGCTATGGTCATAGCCGGGTTGCAGGCGCAGTTGCAGCGGATGATTGGCCGCCTTGGCCGCTTGTTGCAGGGCTTCGGGCTTGAGTTGTGTGGCGAGGAAATCATCGCGGTCGCCCTGATCCACCAGCAATGGCAGCTTTTCCGAGGCTTCGCTGATCAGCACGCAAGCGTCCCATTCGCGCCACTTGGAGCGCTCTTCGCCCAGGTAACGGGAGAAGGCCTTCTGGCCCCACGGGCAATCCATCGGGTTGTTGATCGGCGAAAACGCCGACACCGACTGGTAGCGTCCGGGGTTGCGCAGCGCACACACCAGCGCGCCGTGGCCGCCCATGGAGTGGCCACTGATGCCCCGCTTGTCGGAAGCCGGAAAATGCGCTTCAACCAACACGGGCAATTCCCGCACCACGTAGTCATGCATCCGATAGTGCTTGGCCCAGGCTCCTGGGTGGCATTCAGATAGAAACCGGCGCCAAGGCCGAAATCCCAGGCGTTATCCGGATCGCCCGGCACACCCGGCCCACGCGGGCTGGTGTCCGGCGCGACGATGATCAAGCCCAGCTCGGCGGCCATGCGCTGGGCGCGGCCTTCTGCATGAAGTTTTCATCGGTGCAGGTCAGTCCCGACAGCCAGTACAGCACCGGCAGCTTGCCGCCCTGCTCCGCTTGCGGTGGCAGGTAGACGGCGAAGGTCATGTCGCAACCGAGCACATCGGAATGATGCTTGTAGCGTTTATGCCAGCCGCCGAAGCTTTTCTGGCACGACAGGTTTTCCAGACTCATGGCCGACCTCAGAAGTGGATGACGGTACGAATGCTCTTGCCTTCATGCATCAGGTCAAACGCTTTGTTGATGTCTTCCAGGCCCATGGTGTGAGTAATGAACGTGTCCAGCGGAATCTCGCCGGCCTGGGCCATTTCCACGTAGCTTGGCAGTTCGCTACGGCCGCGTACGCCGCCGAACGCCGAACCGCGCCAGACGCGGCCGGTCACCAATTGGAACGGACGGGTGGCGATTTCCTGGCCGGCACCGGCCACGCCAATGATCACCGACTCGCCCCACCCTTTGTGGCAGCACTCGAGGGCGGCGCGCATCAGATGCACGTTGCCGATGCATTCGAAGGAGAAGTCCACGCCGCCGTCGGTGAGGTCGACGATCACATCCTGGATCGGGCGATCGTAGTCTTTCGGGTTGATGCAGTCGGTCGCGCCCAACTGCTTGGCAATTTCGAACTTGGCCGGGTTGATGTCGATGGCAATGATGCGGCGGCCTTGGCCTTGACCGCACCGATCACCGCCGACAAGCCGATGCCACCAAGGCCGAAGATGGCCACGGTGTCGCCCGGCTTGACCTTGGCGGTGTTGATCACCGCACCGATGCCGGTGGTGACGCCGCACCCCAGCAGGCAGACTTTTTCCAGCGGCGCTTCTTTAGGAATCTTGGCGACGGAGATTTCCGGCAGCACGGTGTACTCGGAAAAGGTGGAGGTGCCCATGTAGTGGAAAATCGGCTGGCCCTTGTAGGAAAAACGCGTGGTGCCGTCCGGCATCAGGCCTTTGCCCTGGGTGGAACGAATGGCCTGGCAGAGGTTGGTCTTGCCCGACAGGCAGAATTTGCATTTGCCGCATTCCGGGGTGTACAGCGGGATCACGTGGTCGCCAACGGCCACCGAGGTCACGCCCTCGCCGATCGCTTCGACCACTGCGCCGCCTTCATGGCCGAGGATCGACGGGAAAATCCCTTCGGGGTCCGCGCCTGACAGGGTGTAGGCGTCGGTATGGCATACGCCGGACGCAACGACCCGCAACAGCACTTCGCCGGCCTTGGGCATGGCGACATCCACTTCAACGATCTCAAGGGGCTTTTTGGCTTCGAAGGCTACGGCGGCGCGGGACTTGATCATCCGGGTTTCTCCAAGGGATTGAAAACTGAGACGGCGAGTGTAAAACATAGCCGCTTGATTAATAATCCAGGCAAAAGCAAAACTTTATTGCTGTACAGGGATAATTAACGTGCTGGAAAACCGCTGGGAAGGCATCGATGAATTCGTTGCCGTGGCCGAATGCAGCCAATTCACCGCAGCCGCGCAACGGCTGGGCGTGTCCTCGTCACACATCAGCCGGCAGGTGGCGCGCCTCGAAGAACGCCTGCAAACGCGGCTGCTGTATCGCAGCACGCGCAAGGTGACTCTGACGGAAGCGGGCCAGACGTTCCTGCAACATTGCCAGCGCCTGCAGGACGGCCGCGAAGAAGCCCTGCGCGCGGTGGGCGACCTCACCAGCGAACCCAAGGGCATGTTGCGCATGACCTGCGCCGTGGCCTACGGCGAGCGCTTTATCGTGCCGCTGGTCACACGCTACATGGGGCTTTATCCGCAGTTGCGCGTGGATATTGAATTGAGCAACCGTCAACTGGACCTGGTGCACGAAGGCCTCGACCTGGCGATCCGCCTGGGGCGGTTGCAGGATTCGCGCATGGTCGCCAGCCGACTGGCGCCCAGGCGCATGTACGTGTGCGCATCACCTTCCTACCTGGCGCGGTATGGTCGGCCCCATAGTTTGTCGGAATTGAGTCGGCATAACTGCCTGATCGGCAGCTCGGATATCTGGCAACTGGCCCAAGACGGGCGCGAATTTTCCCAGCGCGTGCAGGGAAACTGGCGCTGCAACAGTGGGCAAGCGGTGCTGGATGCGGCGCTGCAGGGTGTCGGGCTGTGCCAGTTGCCGGATTACTACGTGCTGGAACACTTGCACAGTGGCGCGCTGGTGTCGCTGCTGGAAGCGCATCAGCGCCGAACACGGCGGTGTGGGCGTTGTATCCGCAGCAGCGGCATTTGTCGCCGAAGGTCAGGAAGTTGGTGGAGTTCTTGAAGGAGGGGTTGGCTGGGCGGCCGGAGTACGGCGGGTGATTATCAGCGTGTGCACTGACCTCTTCGCGAGCAAGCCC
>JAFHKH010000629.1 GCA_016937595.1 Pseudomonas cedrina subsp. fulgida
CTTGCTCGCGAATGCGATCCTTCAGCCAAGTATTTATTGGCTGATACACCGCATTCGCGAGCAAGCCCGCTCCCACAATTTGACCGAGGAGTGTCAGGTTACTCAGCCGTTGATGGCTTTTCCCACAGGTTAATCCCGCCTTCCTGCGCAAACCTATCGATCTCCGCCAGCTCCTGCGCGCTGAAGCTCAAGTTCTTCAACGCCCCCACGTTCTCGATAATCTGCTCCGGCCGGCTCGCGCCGATCAGCGCACTGGTCACCCGTGGATCACGCAGGGTCCAGGCCAGGGCGAGTTGCGCGAGGCTCTGGCCACGGCGCTGGGCGATGTCATTCAGCGCACGCACGTGGGCGAGGTTGGCTTCGGACAGGTGCTTGGCCTGCAACGAGCCACCTCCCGGACGGTTCACCCGTGCATCCGCCGGCACGCCGTTGAGGTATTTGTCGGTCAGCAGCCCTTGGGCCAGCGGTGTGAAGGCAATCACCCCGGCACCGAGCGCTTCGGTGGTGTCGAGCAGGTCTTTTTCCACCCAGCGGTTGAGCAGGTTGTAGGCTGGCTGGTGGATCAGCAACGGCACTTTCCACTCGTTGAGCAGCGCCGCCATTTCGCGGGTTTTCACGCCGGAGTAGGACGAGATGCCAATGTACAACGCCTTGCCCTGCTGCACGGCGGTGGCCAGGGCGCTGGCGGTTTCTTCCAGTGGCGTGTCGGCGTCAAAACGGTGGGAATAGAAGATATCCACATAGTCGACGCCCAGGCGTTGCAGGCTCTGGTCGAGGCTGGCCAGCACGTATTTGCGCGAGCCGCCGCCCTGGCCGTAGGGGCCGGGCCACATGTCCCAACCGGCCTTGCTGGAGATGATCAGTTCGTCGCGGTAGTGCTTGAAGTCTTCGCGCAGCAGACGGCCGAAGTTGATTTCGGCGCTGCCGTAGGGCGGGCCGTAGTTGTTGGCCAGGTCGAAGTGGTTGATCCCCAGGTCGAACGCGGTGCGCAACAGGGCGCGCTGGGTGTCGATCGGCGTGCTGTCGCCAAAGTTGTGCCACAGGCCCAGGGACAGTGCCGGCAGCACCAGCCCACTGCGGCCTACGCGGCGATAGGGAATAGATTCATAGCGGTTTTCGGCAGCAATGTAAGTCATCGAATCCTCTCTTGGACGTGGGCAATAAGGCCAGGGAATAACGTTATGCCCTGGCCTTTTAACCCGCTGAATCGCTTAAGTCTGCGTTTTCCGTTTTACAGCAAATGCCTGCTGGAGTGGAATGGCAGAGGCGTCAAGTTTCAGCGAACCAAGTGCAGAAATTGCAGATGGCGTTCGTACTGGTCGAGGATGTCATTGATGATCTGCTCCTTGGTGTAGCCCACCAGATCGTAGTCCTGGCTGCCTTCGCTCAAGTGCACTTCCGCGCGGTAGTAGCGACGGTTGTTGATTTCCTTGGAGCCCATGCCGCCCCGTGCAAACGACGGCGTGAAGTAACCGCGCATCTGCACCTGGTAGATGAAGGGATGCTCTTCGCCGTGGCCGATTTCCAGGCTGACGCTGTCGTTGGACGGGTCGGGCTGGGTGACCACACTCAAGCCCTTCTCGACGAACACCGCCGTCACCTCTTCGATCGCCGGGCGCACCGTCGACTCAAGGAAGCGATACACCTCATCGCGCGACGGGAAATGCACCGCCTGGCTCAAACGCTGACGCCAACCGCCGCGCCCCTTGCGTGATGCCGAGATCGGCGCCAGCGAATGCAGTTGGGCGATCTGTTTCTGCGACTCGAGGTAGAACGCCTTGTGCAGCCCCCACATCATCAGCAGCAGGATCATCGAGAACGGCAACGACGTCAGCACCACCGCCGATTTCAGCGAGTCGATACTGCCGGCGAACAGCAAGGCACTGGTGACCAGCGCCGTCATCGCGCCCCAGAACACGCGCAGCCATTTCGGCCCGTCTTCGTCGGCGTTGCCGCCTTTGGACGATAGGGTCGACAGCACTACCGTGCCGGAGTCGGCCGAGGTGACGAAGAATACAAAGCTGATAAACACCGTGACCGCGATCACGGTTTTGCTCCACGGGTAGGTTTCCAGCAATAGATAGAGGCTCATCGACGGATCATCGATCGCCGACTGGCCAAGCGCGGTCATGCCGTGGTTGAGCACCTGGTCGATGGCGCTGTTGCCGAAGATCGACATCCACGCCAGGGTGAAACCCAACGGGATCAGCAGCACGCCGAACACGAATTCGCGGATGGTCCGGCCACGGGAAATACGCGCGATGAACAGGCCCACGAACGGCGACCAGGCAATCCACCAGGCCCAGTAGAACACTGTCCAGCCGCCCAGCCAGTCGCTGGGCTCGTCGTAGGCGTACACGTCGAAACTCTTGGTCGGCAAGGCGCCCAGGTAGTCACCGATGTTCTGGATCAAGGTGTTGAGCAGGTGCTGGGTGGGCCCGGCGAACAAGACGAACAGCAGCAGCGCACAGGCCAGCAGCATGTTGATGTCGGACATCACCCGCACGCCCTTGTCGACGCCGGCCACGGCGACCAGGATCGCGGCGCCCATCATCAGGGTGATCAAGCCGACCTGGATCCACTGGGTATGGGCAATGCCAAACAGGTAGTCGAGACCGGAATTGAGGTGCAGCACGCCAAAGCCCATGTCGGCGCCGAGGCCGAACACCGTGGCAATGATGCCGAAGCCATCCACCGCGTAACCGATGGGGCCGTTGATGCGCTTGCCGATCAGCGGGTACAGCGCCGAACGCAGTGCCAGCGGCAAGTTGTGCCGGTAGGCGAAGTACGCCAGGGCCATGCCGACGAACGCAAACACTCCCCAGCCGTGCAGGCCCCAGTGCAGAAACAGGATCTGCATGGCCTGGCGCGCGGCATCGGCATTCATCGGCGCGCCCTGGGGCGGTTGCACCAGATGCGTCAGCGGTTCGGACACGCAGAAGAAGAACAGCGTGATGCTGATCCCCGCGGCGAACAGCATGCCGGCCCAGGACAGGTAACTGAATTCGGGTTCGTCGTGGTCGGCACCGAGTTTTATCTTGCCGTAGCCCGATAGCGCGGTGACCACCACGAAGACCAGATACAGCGTCATCGCCAGCATGTAGTACCAGCCGACCGTATTGGCCGCCCAGTTTTGCGCGGCCAGCAGCCAGGCGCCGGCCTGTTGCGGGATAGCGATGACCGTGAGGCCGAACAGCAGAATGAAGGTGGCGGCGAAGTAGAAAACCGGTGCGTTCATGCGCACCTGGCCGCTGGAGGGGATGGACGATGCACTCATGAACGATGCACCCCAAGCGTAGGGGATATGGCTGTGAATAACGGACGCAGCAAAGGTAAGCCTCCTGTTGTGAGCGGGCAGCGAACCACCGGGTTTAACTTGAACGAGCATTCAAGTTAAACATGGATAGGCGGTCTGGGGCTAATCGCAGGGCCGAGTGGTAGGCAATTCCTACACCATCTCAAGGACAGGTATGACGGACAAGGAGAGAAAATCGTTCAGTGAATGGGGAGTGTGCACTCACCCTGTGGGAGCGGGCTTGCTCGCGAAGGCGGTGTGTCAGTCACTGAATGCTTGGCTGATACACCGCCTTCGC